>CABYBQ010000026.1 GCA_902517275.1 uncultured SAR116 cluster alpha proteobacterium | reverse complement strand
GTTGGGGTTCAATCATATTGATTAGTAACAAATAAAAAAGGTATTGTATTTGGAAAATAATCTAAAATTATTAACGGATAAGATGAAAAGTAGAAAGTGGGATGCTTTCTTGGTTCCAAGATGTGACATGTTTTCTGGTGAAGAGGTCCCGGAAAATGAAGAGCGTTTAAAATTTATTTCAAATTTTTCTGGCTCAGCTGGATATGCAATTATATCTGCAAAATCAAAATTAAAATCTGCAATTTTTAGTGACGGACGTTATCAATTACAATTAAAAAAAGAGGTTAACTCCAAATATTTCAATATGTTTAATGGTGGATTTAAAGAAGTTTGTTTATTTTTAAATAAAAATAAACATATTCTCAAAAAAGTGGTTATTGATCCTTGGTTATTAACTTTAAGTGAACATGAGTTTCTTCAAGATGTTATTAAAGAAACAAAAATAATTCTTGAGTTTACAAACAAAAATATAATTGACGAAGTATGGTTGAATAAACCTCTCAAAATTGATAATAAAATATTTAAACTTCCAATAAAATATACTGGAGAGACAGCTAGCTCGAAAATAAGCCGTTTAAAAAAAGTTATTCAAAATAATAATTGTGATTTTTATATTTTATTTAACCCTACAGGTCTTGGTTGGTTATTGAATATTAGAGGAAGAGATCTGAAACATACTCCAATTTCAAGGTCTTTTTGCATAGTTTCAAAACACAAAGGATTACATATATTTTCTGACAATATCTCATTTCAAAATAGCATAAAAAAAGAAAAAGACATTCATATTTGTAATTTTGAATATTTAAGTTATTTTTTAGAAAATTCTAAAAATAAAAATTTTCTAATAGACTCAAAGACACTTCCGATGAAAGTTTATAATTTTTTAGTCAATAATAAATTAAATTACAAATCAATATCTTGCCCGGTAGATCAATTTAAAACCAAAAAAAATCCTTGTGAGTTAAGGGGCTTTAAAAATGCCCATTTAAAAGATGGTCTTGCAATTTTGAAATTATTATTTTGGTTTGAAAAAAATGTAAATTTTAAAAATCTTTCAGAAATTGAAGTCTCAGAAAAGCTTCTTGAAATCCGGTCATTAGAAAAAACATTTGTGTGTGAGAGCTTTTCAACAATATCAGCTTTTGGAAATAATGGTGCTATTATTCATTATAAAGCTAATAACTCATCTAATAAAAAAATTAATAGAGATGGTTTATATTTAATAGATACAGGTGCTCATTATCTTGATGGCACAACAGATACGACCCGCACCCTTTTAGTAGGGGAGGCGGAGACTGAGATGATCGAGAATTATACTTTAGTTTTAAAAGGACATATTGCTATTGCATCAGCAATTTTCCCTAATAATATTAAAGGAAGAGATTTAGATGGATTGGCTAGAATAGCACTTTGGTCAAAAGGTAAAGATTATGCCCATGGAACTGGTCACGGAGTTGGAAGTGTTTTAAGTGTTCATGAAGGACCTATATCTATTTCAAAAACTTCGGATTGTACTATTGAAAGTGGAATGGTTATATCTAATGAACCTGGTTATTATAAAACTGGAAAATATGGTATTAGAATTGAAAATTTAGAAGTTGTTTCAAAATACAAAATAAATAAATCGAATGAACATTTTTTACATTTTCAGAATTTAACTAGAGTACCTTTAGAAATAAAACTTATTAATAAAAAAATGCTAACAAAATTTGAAATTGACTGGGTTAATGAATACCATCAAAAAGTTTATGAAAATTTAGTAAAATTTATTAAAACAGATAATGAAGAGTTATTAAATTTTTTAAAAAGAAAAACCACGAAAATTTAATCATTAAATTTTTGAACTATTCCAACCCATTCTTTTTCACTTACTATTGGTATATTTAGTTCTTTAGCTTTTTTAGCTTTACTTCCAGGTTGGTCACCAATAATTAAAAAATCAGTTTTTTTAGATACTGTACTACTAACTTTGGCACCTAAATTTTGAAGAGTTTGCTTGGCCTCGCTACGGCTCATGCTATTTAAAGTGCCTGTTAAAACTATAACTTTATCTGTATATGGAGAGACAACTGATTTTCTTTTAATATTTTCAATAGTTATACAATTTAAAAGTTTGTCAAAGACGATTAGATTAGAATTTGTATTAAAATATAAAACTAAATCTTCAGCAATACTTTCTCCTATTTGGTCTATCGAAACAAGTGCTTGAAAAGATTTCGATGTCTTATCTTCCGCTTTGACCATTTCAATACGAAAGTTTTCAAATGTATTATAATGTAATGCTAATAATTTAGAATTTGTTTCGCCAACTTGTCTAATACCAAGCGCATAAATTAACTTTTCAAATGTAATTTTTCTCTTTGATTCAATAGAATTTAATAGATTAGATACTGATAGTGTTCCTAATCCTACTATTTTTTCCAATTTGTCTTTATGTTTTTCAACAGCAAAAATATCTGCAAAATCTTTAATAATGTCTTCATTAAAAAGAATTTCTATCAATTTTTCTCCCAAGCCATCAATATTAAACGCATTTTTTGAAACAAAATGTTTCAGCTTTTCAACGGTTTGTGCTGGACAATTAATGCCTGACAAACATCTTCTAACTGCTTCTCCATGAGGCTTAAAAGTAATGCTATTACACGATGGACAATGCTTAGGTGCGCAATAAACAATTGAATCTTTAATTCTCTTTTCTTTCACAACTCCTACAACTTGTGGGATCACATCACCTGCTCGCTGGATTTTTATTATATCACCAATACGTATGTCTTTTCTTAAAATTTCGTCTTCATTATGTAATGAAACATTTGATACCAATACACCACCAACTCTAATAGGTTTTAATTTGCCAACTGGAGTTAGAGCTCCTGTTCTACCTACTTGAGTTTCTATATTAACAAGAGTTGTTTCCACAATTTCAGCTGGAAGCTTGTGAGCAATAGCCCATCTCGGGGCTCTAGCTAAATTTCCTAATCTTTCTTGAAGAGTTTTACTATTAACTTTATATACTAAACCATCAATTTCATAATCTAAATCATTCCTTTTTGATAAAATCTTTTCATAAAATTCTTTTATGTTGTTGATGTTACGAGCTAAGTAGTTTTCCTCGTTTGTAATTAAACCCATTTCTTTAAACCTTTTCAAAAGATCAACTTGAGTCTCAAACTTAAAATCTTCAGTATATTTACCAATTGTAAACGCAAAAAAATTCAATTTACGCTGTTTTGTGATATTAACGTCCTTCTGCCGTATAGAACCTGCTGCTGCGTTTCTAGAATTAGCAAATATTTTGCTATTATTTTCAATTTGTGTTTTGTTGAGTTGTTCAAAATGACTTTTTTTCATAAAAATTTCACCTCTAATCTCTATGAATTGGGGATATTTTCCTATCAATTTGTGTGGTATGTCACTGATGGTTTTTACATTTTCTGTAACTATTTCTCCAACATTACCGTCACCTCGTGTAACAGCATTCAATAAGTTTCCATTTAAATATTGAAGAGATATTGATAAACCATCAATTTTAGGCTCACATGTATATTCCAATAAAAATTCTTTATTAAGTGATAAAAACTTATAAGTTCTTTCAATAAAATCATTAATATCTTTAAATGAAAAGGCGTTAACAAGAGAAACCATAGGTTTATGATGATAATACTTTTCAAAGTTTTTAGAAATTTCATCACCAACAGTTTTACGTTCTAAAAAATTAAATTCAGGGTTGGATGAAATTATATCATCATATTGTTTGCAAAGTTCATCAAATTCAAAATCTGAGATTTCAGGATCATCTTTGGTGTGATACCTATAATTATGATAATTAATTTTATCTTTTAGTAAATTCAATTTATTAAGAATTTCAATATTCATATTTTCAATTATTTAATAATTTAGAAGCTGCTTCCCTAGCTTCATTAGTAATGACGCTTCCTGAAACCATTCTTGCAATTTCCTCTACTCTTTCAGTTTCATTTAATTGAGTAACATTTGTTGTGATACTGTTATTAATATTATTTTTCTGCACAAGATAATGATAGTGTCCTTTAGCGGTAACTTGTGGAGAATGTGTAACAACCATAGTTTGGTAATTAATTCCTAATTTAGCCAGTCTATTACCCACGGCATTTGCGGCGGCCCCTCCAATACCTGAGTCAATTTCATCAAAAATTATTGTTCTTTGATATACTGTAGTTTCAAGTACTACTTTTATTGCTAACAAAAACCTTGATAATTCCCCTCCGGATGCAATTTTATTAATTGGAAGAGCATCAGCACCAGAATTAGTTGAAGCTAAAAAGATTACTCTATCCATACCCGTTTCAGTTGCGTTTTCAAATTCTAATTCTTCAAATTTAACTTTAAAATTTGCATTTTCTAACTTTAGATGGGGTAATTCATCATTTATTTTTTTAGATAAATATATTGCAAATTTGCGTCTGCTCTCAGATAGTAACTTACTATTTGAAATAAATTTAATTTTTAATTCTTCATATTCTTTTTGAAGTTTATCAATCTTAAATTTATTATTTTCATTTTGATCTATTTTTAATTTTAGTTCCTTTTTTATCCTTATAAGATCGTCAATTTTACAATTATGTTTACGTGCTTGTAATTTTAACTCATGGAGTCGATCATTTATAAATTCTAAGTTTTGAGTGTCTTCACTTACTTCACTAGCTTCACTATTTACAATGGATTTTAATTCTTCAATATCAACTTTAATTCTGTCTATAATTTCAACTGCTTGATTAATATTTAAACGATCAATTGATTTAACATTATCAAACGTTTTATAAAGTTTGTTAATTAAATCTTCAATTCCTAGTTCGTCATCTATAATTGTTTTTGATTGATTAATAGCTATAAAAATTTTTTCGCGGTTATTCAAAAATAACTTGGTCTGGTTTAATTTTTCTTCTTCACCTAATTTAGGGTCTAATGACTCTAATTGATTAAATGACTCTTTAACCCACTCATTATCATCAGTTGTTGCCTTTTCTCGGATTTTTGTTTCAGAAATTTCTTTTTGTAATTCTTTTAATTTATTAAAAGATTTATTTGTTTTATCTATTAGATGATTGTGCTTTGAATAAGCGTCTAAAAGTAATAAATGTGTCTTAATGTTTGAAAGTCCTCTATCTTCAAATTGACCCTGTAACTCAACTAAGCAGTCAGTTATTTCAGACAAAGCATTACGAGTTATTAATACATCATTGATGAAACATTTAGATTTTCCATTAGCACTTATTTGTCGTCTTATTAAAAGTTCATTTTCAAATTCAATATTATATTGGTTCAAAATTTGAACTACAGTGTGATTATCATGAACATCAAAAAGTGCAACAACCGAAGCTTCGTTTTCACCTTTTCTAATTAAACTAAAGTCAACTCTATTACCTAGAATTAGTCCTAGGCTATCAAGAAGAATTGATTTTCCAGTACCTGTTTCTCCAGTCAATACTGAAAGACCTTTATTAAATTCAATGCTAAGGGATTTTATAAGAACTATATTTTTAATTATTAATTCTTTTAACATAAAATTAATCAAATATTGTACTGAGATAGTTTTTTATGGAAGAAGTGAAACTTTCTTTTTGACCAGTTGATGAAATATTAGAAAGAATGTCCTCGCTTAAATTACTCCATTCATTGTTAGGAAAATTATATTTTAAGATAGCATTACTTTTTATAGCTTCTTCTATAAGTCCCATCATTAACAAAGCTTCAGTTAATCTGTATAATGTTTCTGGTATTGCCGAACTATTTTGATATTTTTGCAAAATTGTTTTAAATCTTTTTATTGAGCTAGCAGGGGCATGTTTTTTCAAATAGAATTTACCAATATTTAACTCATTTATAGCTAATGAGTTTTTAATAAATTGGATTTTTAATTTTGAGTCTTTTGCATACTTACTATTAGGATATTTTGTTGTTATAAGCTTGAATGAGTTTAAAGCTTTTAATGACAAACTTGGATCTCTGCCTTGATTTGAAATTTGTATATAATAACACATTGCTAAAAGATAATGAGCATAGTCAGAAAATTCATCTTTTGGGTTCATTTCATTAAAGGTTTTTAACTTACTTATAGATTTGTTTATCTCATTATTTTGATAAAGTGAGTACGCAGTCATTATTTCTGATTTTTTAGCTAATGATGAAAAAGGATGATTTATATTGAGATTATCAAATTCTTTGACAGCCTTGTCATAATTACCGTCTTGTAGAGATGATAATCCACTTCTATAGGTTTCTATATCATTTGATACATTTGTTTGATTTTCTGTTTTATTTGAACTGCAATTTATTAATAAAATTAAAACAGTAAGTAATTTTATTAAGATTATGTAATTATTTCTTATAAATATCATCCAGTTATTTCCAGTAATAAATAATACATCAAGTAGTTTTATTATTTATAATTGGATTTGTATATTAAAAAACAATTAGATTATTAATTATTTAAATTAAGCGACAAAATTTATATTTTTGGTAGAATTATCCTCGACTAAAACATTATAAATTTTTTCAGGGTATTCGCTAATCATTGCTTTTTCTACGACGTAATTTTTTTTATCTTTCAGAATTTCTCTAACAAACATTTGATTAAGTTTATGACCAGGAGCAAAACAATCAACTTTTCCAACTAATTGCATACCTAACAAATAGAAGTCACCTACACAATCTAATGTTTTATGTTTAACAAACTCTTTTTCAAACCTCAACCCATCTGGGTTTAATACCTTATATTTATCAATCACTAAGGCATTATTGAGATTACCACCTATAGCAAGTCCGGCAATTCTCATTTTTTCGATATCTTCATAAAAAGCATATGTTCTAGCTTCAGATAAGTGGTTTATAAAGTTTTCTCTTGAATGAGAATAATAGAATTTAGAATTACCAATAATTGTATTCGGATAATCAATAGATATATTTATTGTTAATTCATCGGATGGGGATATAGATATATATCTTTTACCATCATTAACTTTGATTTTTCTTAAAACTTTAATATAGCTTTTATTTGCAGACTGAAGTTTGATACCTGATTTAAGAATTTTTTTAACATATTCATAAGAACTTCCATCTAATGCAGGTAACTCGGAATTATTAATCTTAATTATTGCATTATCAATACTTAATGCATTCAAAGCTGCCATGAGATGTTCTATTGTTGAAACAGAAATGTCATGCTTATTCTTTATTTTTGTACATAATTTTGAATCAAAAGTGTTCTCAATAACTGCTTTAATAATGTTATTACTTTTTAAATCAGTTCTTATAAAAACAATACCAGTGTTTATATCAGCAGGCTCAACACTCATAGATACAGCTCTACCATTATGAACGCCAACTCCAGAAAAATTTAATATCTTTTTCAAAGTAGATTGTCTGAAGTTTTTAAATTTAGAAATATTATTAATGTAATTCATATTAAGAACCCTCAAACTTATTCATAAACTGTTTGAAAGAAATTACAAATCACATATAATTACTAAATATTTCAATCTAAATTAATTAGCCTGTCTTCTAAGAAATGCTGGAATTTCAAGTACTTTTTCATCAACTTCCTTAGGTTCTTGCTCTATATCTGTAAGATTGATTTGATAATTATCAATTACACTTTCATCTTTGTTACTAAACAAATCAAAATTATTAGTTTTCACTGATATTTCTGAAATGTTTTCTTCTTTAATACTCAAATTTGAAATTTTTTCTTCAGATAAAGTTTCACTTTCTACATTTAAGCTTGGCTCTAATTTCTTTTCATCAGATTTCACATTACTAAAGAATGATGAAAAACGATTAAAAAATGTTTTAGGTTTAGGTTCTGTAAATTGATTATTAGGTTTATGATCTAAAATATCATTTAATTCTTCACTACTGATATTCAAGGAGGATAAATCAGATCTATATAATTCATTGTGAAAGTCTTTTTCGTTCTTTTGAAAATTTTGGTCAGTGCCCAGTTGGTCTATTTGAGTTTCTAAATCTATCTGACTATTTGAGCCCTCTTCTAATTTTATAGAATCTTCATGAACAGAATTATTTTCAATTTCGAGTTTAATATCATCTATTTTATTAGCGGTGACCTCTGATGTTTGCACAATTTCTATATCTTTTTTATGAGCATAGATTTCAGTATTTTCTATTTTTGTATAATTAATACCAGTAGCAACAACCGAAACCTTAATAATTCCCTCTAAACTATTATCTATTGATGATCCAAAAATAATATTAGCATTTTCATCAACTTCATTTCTAATTTTACAAGCTGCTTCATCTACTTCAAACAAAGCCATATCAGGTCCACCTTGAATATTTAGTAATATTGATTTAGCACCTTTTATATTACTATCATCCAATAGAGGATTGTTAAGAGCAGATTGAGCAGCATTTTTAGCCCTTTCTTCACCAGAACTTTCACCAGTTCCCATCATTGCTTTACCCATATTTCCCATGACTGTTTTAATATCTGCAAAATCTAAATTAATCATTCCTGGGTTTGTTATTAAATTTGTTATGCCACAAACACCTTGGTAGAGGACATCGTCTGCCATTTTGAAAGCCTCTGCAAAAGTAGTTTTTTCATTTGCTATTTTAAAGAGATTTTGGTTTGGGATAACTATCAAAGTATCAACATTTTCTTTTAACAAAGCTAAGCCATTTTCTGCAACTTCCATTCGTTTTTTTCCTTCAAAGTCAAAAGGTTTAGTAACTACAGCTACTGTTAATATCCCTTTCTCTCTTGCAGTCTTCGCAATTACAGGTGCAGCACCAGAACCAGTGCCACCACCCATTCCAGTTGTTATAAATAACATATTAACATCACCTAGCTCTGAAATAATCTCTTCAATTGATTCCTCAGCGGCTTTCCTGCCAGTCTCAGAATCTGAACCAGCTCCAAGACCTAATGTTGTATTTTTACCAAGTTGAATTTGTCTTGTAGTTAGGCTTCTTGACAAAGCTTGTCCATCGGTATTTGCTGCGATGAAATCTATGTTATTTATATTAGCATTTATCATGGTATTGATGGCATTGCCACCAGCTCCTCCAATACCAATTACTGAAATTTTTGGTTTAGCGTCGTTTATATTGTCTGGAATAGTAAGATTAAGTGTCATTTTTTTACTCCTTGGTTTATAATTAATTGAATTATGTTTTTATAAATTTTTATCAAGCCAATCTCCAATTCTTCCAAAATAATTGGACAAACCTAAACTTAAATTATTTGAAATTAATTTTTTCTCATGCTGCAAACTTTTAATTAATAATCCAGTCAAGCAGGAAAAAGTTGGGGTGAGTACTATTTCAGGTATGTCTATGAGCCCAATTGGTCGTCCAATCCTTACATTTGTATTTAAGAAAGATGATGCATGTTCTCTAATATTGTTAAGATTAGCTCCTCCACCACACAAAATAACTTTATTAATTGAACTATCGCTGAATTTTAAAAAACTCAGTCTTTCTTTCACAAGCTCAAAGATTTCTTCAATCCTAGGCTTTATTATTGCGGTTAACATGGCTTTAGGTATCTTTTGATTTATAATTTCACCTTCATCAGAAATAATTGGGACGTCAATTTTTGTGTATTCGTCAGTTTCATTTGAAATAGCTGATCCGTATAAAATCTTAATTTTTTCAGCATCTTCAGCTTTTGTACCTAATCCACGGACAATATCACTGGTAATATGAATACCCCCAATTGGAATAGAATCAGAAAATATTATTTTATTGTTAATAAAAACACCAATACTTGTCATGTTTCCGCCAAGATCAATAACAATCGCTCCATTCATTCTTTCTTCTTCAAAAAGTGTTGAGATACCCGAAGCTTCTGGACATATAGTAAATTTATCAATAGTTAAGTGACATAAATCTATTGCACTAGAAATATTTTTAATTACACTTTCACGTCCATAGATATTGCTTATTTCAACCAATAAGTTATCTGTATGAATCCCTATTGGATTATCTACTGGTCTATTATTGTCGATATAATATTTAATTACTGAAGATGATAAAAGTTTATAATTTTCAATTGGTTTAGGTTTGTTCATTTTTTCGATTTTGGCTAAATCACTTTTCATAACTTGACCATTTTCAATTTTTAGTTCATTTCGTGTTACCTTTGTGATTGGTCTACCCCCAGAAAGGCTGCATGTGACTTTATTAATGGGAAAGCCAGCCATAGCCTCAGCCCCTTCAACTGCTTTAGCAATTGAATTAGCTATCTCTTTCATATCTGTAATAATACCGTTAGTAATCCCTAAAGAGGCATGTTGTCCAAAGCCTAAAACTTTAACCTGTATATCATTATTCTTAGCAGATGACCCTATTAGTGATGATACTTTAGTGTTTCCAATATCAATAACAGCAAATATATCATTTGATCTTTTTATATTATTCATTACTGTCATAAATGTTTCCTTTTTAAAATAACCTTTTTGTCAAAATTAATTTTACCAAGTATTTGTTTTGGGTTTCTAAGGTCAATTTCTGTAAGTCTAAGATTTAAAACATTATAATTTTTTTGAAGTTTAATCATTTTTTGCCATGCTTTTTGTATATCTTTTGATGGCAATCGTACAACTAATCCTTG
>CABYBQ010000025.1 GCA_902517275.1 uncultured SAR116 cluster alpha proteobacterium | reverse complement strand
TTAAGAAGTGTTTTAGTAAACCAGTAGCACTCTCTTCTGGTGATAAATCAGCTAAATTTCCTCCCATGTCAGTTCTGACCCAACCAGGATGATAAGATGTTACAACAATGTTTTCATTAATAAATTGATTGGATATAGTTCTCATTAAGTTATTAGCTGCTGCTTTAGAAGCTCTATAAATTGCTGCATTAGATGAAGTATGAGTTTGACTACCCATTAGTGAGGAAATGATAGCTACTTTGGATCCATCAATTTTATTTAAGTTATCATAAAGATTTCTGATAGTTAGAAAAGGTCCTGCAACATTTACCATAAAGACGTCTAAAATGTTTTTTTCATTATGCTCTTTACTAAAAATATCACCCTTTCCATTATTAACGCCTGCATTACAAACAAGTAAATCAATGGGATTTTTAAACTCTTTAGCAGCTTTTAAAATACTTTTTGTATTTGTAACATCCATTTTAATAATATTTAAATCTGGATATTCATCAGCAAGTTTTTTTAATTCAATGGAATTATCTAAATCTCGGCAACATGCCTCAACCCTAATTTGTTTTGTAAGTGCTAATTTAGTTAAAGCTAAACCTATTCCTCTATTAGCTCCAGTAATAAGAATTGTTTTAATGATAAAATCTCCTTAAAAGAATAAGTCTGGTAAGTTAATATTCTATTTTTTGGTCTTTATATAATTTCGCCAAGCAGCAAAAATACCACTAGCTACAACTATACTTCCACCTAGAAAAATTGACAAAGTAACTTTATCATTAAAAATATATATTCCTATGATAGATGCAAAAAATAATTGGAAATATGTGAATGGTTGCAAAACACTTGCTTCCGCATTTTCATACGCTTTTATTAATAAAAAGTGACCAGCAGTGCTAAGGATACATAATAAAGCCATCAAGGTCCAATCTTTAAAAAATATTGGCTCCCAAAAAAATGGTCCTATAATCGACATTACTGCACAACCTACCATGGCAACCCAAAAAAAACTTGTTTCAGAAGTGTCTGTTTCAGAAACTTTTCTGGTTAAAATAGTGTAAAAACCTAATACAAAAGCTCCCGCTACAGGAAGTAAAGCATCGAAACTTATTATAAAATCTGCAGGGTTTAAAATAATTAAAACACCAATGAAACCAAATAAAACTGCCATCCATCTTTGAATCCCTATTTTTTCTTTCAATATTGGCCCCGAAAACGCAACAACTATTAGAGGAAAGGAGGATAATATTGAATGAGTTTGAACCAGACCTAACGTCGTGAAGGAGTAAACTCCGATTAGTATGGCTAAAATTAGTAATATTCCTCTTATAAATTGTATATATGGCTGTTTAGTAGTTATAACTTTTTTAAGGCCATTTTTTTTTCTTAAACTGATTGAAATAACAAGTATTGCTAAAACCCAACTTCTAATCATATTAATAACAAAAACATTGTATGTTTCTGCTAAATATCTTGATACTCCGTCCATTGTAGCAAAAAATAAAGTAGCGAGTATTATTAATAAAATTCCATTTTTAACGTTATTAATCAAAACGAGTTAATTCCTAAAGTTATTTTATGTCTGAATGAAAAAGCAATTGTTAACTTATAAATTATACTTTTTATTTAGTTGTGTTTATATATAAATTTTATTATTGACGATTAACATATAATTTTATTTACAAGAGAAATATATGAGAAATAATTTAAAACCATTAGGCTTTGTTGGCATCGGATTAATGGGAAACTGTCTTGTGAAACGTTTAATAGAAAAAGAATATACTGTTAATATTTATGATAAAAATAAAAATAACCTAAAACATTTGACGAATAAAAAAAGAATTTCGTTATCGACAAGTCCAGCTAAATTATCTCAAGATTGTGAGATAATATTTATATGTGTAGATAAAACAGAAAGTGTAGAGGATGTAGTTTTTAAGGAAAGTGGAATAATTAAAAATGCTTCTAAAACCACTATTTTAGTGGACTTATCTACTACCTTAGCCAACAAAACAGTAAACTTTTCAAATAAATTAAGCACTCAAAAAGGAGCATCGTGGATTGATGCTCCTATGTCTGGAGGACCAGACAAAGCTCTAGATGGTAGCCTAGCTTTAATGATCGGTGGAGAAAAAAGGATTGTTAAGAAAGTATCACCAATCCTAAAAGATATTTCATCTAATTTTACTTACTTTGGGCCAACTGGATCAGGGCAAATCGTAAAAATGATAAATCAAATCTTAGTCCTCAATAATTACACAATTTTAGCAGAGGCATTGTCATTTGCCGAGGCTTGGGAGATTGATACAAAAAAAATTCCAGATGCACTACGAGACGGTCATGCGGGTTCAAATTTATTAAAACATTTATTTCCAAGAATGATAAATAGAGATTTTAAACCACAAGGTTATACGTCTCAAATTCTTAAAGATTTAACTATGGTCTCAGAACTTGGAGATAAAAAAAACATACCTCTTCCAATGACAAATCTAACTAAACAATTATTTACAATATTATCTGAAAATTCGAAGGAAAATTTAGACGGGACATCTATTATAAAATTGTTTAAGAAAGATGATAAATTATAAAGAAATAATAAATTGAAAAATTTACCTATTATTGACGCTCATCACCATTTTTGGGACTTAAGCCTTAAAAAAAATCTTTGGTTAGATAAAAATAACCAAATACCTTTTAGATATGGTGATTACAGCTCAATTTGTAAAAACTTTATGCTAGCTGACTACAAAAAAGTAAGTAAAAATCACAACATAGTTAAAACTATTCATATGGAAACTGAGTGGGACCCCAAAGATCCTGTGGGAGAAACAAAATGGCTTCAAGAATTATTCGATATTTCAGGCTTTCCAAATGCTTTAGTTGGACAAGCTTGGTTTGATAGAGAAGATATTGAGTTAGTTTTAAAAGGTCATACACAATTCCCTTTGATTAGAAGCATAAGGCATAAACCAAAGTCTTCACTATCTCCAAATATTAAAACATTTAATTCAAAGGGAACTCTTAATGATTCATTTTTTAGAAAGGGATATTCTTTACTTAAAAAATACAAACTTCATTTTGATCTTCAAACACCTTGGTGGCATTTAGACGAGGCTACAAAATTAGCAAAAGATTTTCCAGATACAATTATTATTTTGAACCACACTGGTCTTCCTGCTGATAGATCGAAGGAAGGCCTAAGTAATTGGAAAGCTAACTTAGAGAATTTTGCTGAACAACCCAATACTGCAATCAAAATATCTGGCATTTGTGTTCCTGGTAAACAATGGACAGTCAAACTCAATAAAAGTATTATTCTGGATGCTATTAATATTTTTGGATATCAAAGATGTATGTTTGCATCTAATTTTCCAGTAGATGGAGTTTTAGCAAGCTTTGACGACATATATTTTGGTTTTAAGGAAATAACTTCCGAAATGAGTGATGATAAAATTAAATGTTTATTTCATGATAATGCCATAAAATATTATAACCCATTGTGAAATATTTTAATAGAAGTTAAACACCTTTAAAATTGGCTTGTCTTTTTTCCATAAATGCTCTCCTTCCTTCTTTATAATCTTCACTGTCAAAACATGCGGACGCAAGTTGCTCACATATTGAAAGGTCTCTTTCATCAGGGTTTTTTAAGATTTCCACGCCAATTTGTTTCATAGCTTTGATAGTTAAGGGAGCATTTTTAGATATAGTAAGAGCATAATCTTTTACAAAAGTTTCTATGTCATCTTCACTAATTAATTTTTGAATTAACCCACATGTCAAGGCCTCTTCTGCAGAAATTTTATCTGCTGTAAACATGAAATGTTTAGCCATTCCTGGCCCCATAACATCAAATAATCTTTTTATTGAAGAAAAAGGGTAACCTAAAGATAATTTTGCTGCTGGCATTGCAAATTTAGATTTCTCAGAACATATCCTTATATCACAACATACAGCCAAATTCAGACCACCACCTATGCAATACCCGTTAATCATTGCAATAGTTGGCTTTGGAAATGTTTCAAGGTTCTCATACACTTTTTGTGTTCTTTTATTATAACTTAAAACAGCTTCCTTAGAGCTTCTCTCTGTGTCAAATTTAGAAATATCTGCTCCAGAAACAAATGACTTTCCACCTGCCCCGTTTAACACTATCACTCTTACAGTATTATCACTTCTAAAATCATCAAGTATTCTCTCCAACGCATCCCACATTTCAATTGACACAGCATTATGTTTTTCTGGGTTATTAAACGTAATATAACCAACACCATTTTCAATTCTTGATAACATTTTATTAGTTGTCATAATTACCTCACTTATTTCAAATAATATTTTTTGATTTTAACTCATCAAGTTCTTCACTGCTATAACCTAAATCTAACAAAACATCTTCATTATGCTCACCTTTTTCAGGAGGCCTTTGTATTATTATGCTATGCGAACGAGACAAGTTAAAAGGTTGGCCTACTAGTTGAGTCTGTCCAAATGGTATAGTATCAATGGATTGGGCAATGCCCAAATGCTTAACCTGTGGGTCGTCAAATACTTTATCTATAGAATTTATAGGACCACATGGCACCCCAACTTTTTCTAATTTCTCAACCCACTCATCTGAGGTTTTAGTGATAGTGACCTCCTCAATAAGCTTGTTTAAGTAATCTCTATTCTTTAAACGTTCTTTGGCATTTTTAAATTCATCCATTTCAAGCCATTCTCCTTTATCTACGGCCTCTACAAAACGTTTCCAAATTGTTTCACCTGCAACTGCTAGATTAATTGATCCATCAGATGTTTTGAATACTCCCGTGGGTACACTAGTTGGATGATTATTACCAGCTTGGCCTGCAACATGATTTTCGCTTAACCAACGTGCAGCTTGAAAATCAAGCATAAAAATCTGTGCTTGTAATAAAGATGTATTTACCCATTGACCTAACCCAGACTTTTCTCTCTCTAGAAGAGCAGTTTGTATTCCCATTGCACAAAACAACCCTGCTGTAAGGTCTGCTACTGGAATGCCTACTCTCATCGGACCTTCACCTGGAGCACCAGTTATACTCATTAATCCTCCCATACCCTGAGCAATTTGATCAAATCCTGGTCTTTTAGCATAAGGACCATCTTGTCCAAAACCAGATATGCTTGCTAAAATAATTTTTGGATTTCGTGACTTTAAGCTTTCATAGTCGACACCTAATCTTTCTTTAACATCAGGACGAAAGTTTTCAACAACTACATCAGAGGTATCAACAAGCTTCATCAAAATTTCAATCGCCTCTGGTTGTTTTAAGTTTAAAGTAATGCTTCGTTTATTACGATGTAAGTTTTGAAAATCTGAGGTGTGTCGAGATGCTCCTAGTGCACCATCGGGCTCAACACTTTCTGGAGCTTCTACTTTTATTACATCTGCTCCCCAGTCTGCCAACTGCCTTACAGCAGTCGGACCAGATCTTACTCTTGTAAGATCAATAACCCTAATATGTGATAAAGCATTTGAGGCAGGTAGATGAGCCATAAATATTTTCCCCTTTTTTGTTTTTAAAAAACTTACGCAAATTATATCTCAAAGATATGAACTATATCAACAAATTGCTTGTTTAAAAGTCAAAAAAAAATTATTACTTTTTTCAAGTTTAATAAGAAAGAAAAATGACAGTGAAAAAATTTGATTTCAAAAAATATCATAAAGATTTGTCAAAAATACAAAGCAGTTCTGAAAAACTCTTTATTAAATCAAAAGACTCAAATGTGTGTTGGAGAATATGGGGCAAGGGTAATCCTATAATCTTTTTACATGGTGGTTACGGAAGTTGGGCACATTGGATTAAGCAAGCACTTCCGTTTTCAAAAAATCATAAGGTACTCATTCCAGATATGCCTGGGTTTGGTGAATCTGATGATTTAAGTCTTCCACATAACCCCAAAAAAATTGCGTCTAATTTAGCTGATACACTTGAGGCATTAATTTCACCACACGATAATATAATAATATGTGGGTTTTCCTTTGGAGGCCTCATATCAGGTCATTTGTCATATGAATTAATCCAAAGAAAATTTATACCTAAAAAGTTAATATTAATTGGTCCCGGTGGGCTAGGTGCCAAAAGAGGTGATATGAAGACAATGATAGCAAGACATTCTAAGATGTCTGAGGAAGAAATTTATGGTGCCCACAAAACAAATCTTGAAATTTTAATGATACATGATTCTAAAAAAGTTGATGATTTTTCAGTTCATATTCAAAAGCAAAATACAGATGCCCATAGGATTAAAAGTCGTCCAATATCTGCAACAGATACCTTAGCTAAGGTTTTAGAAAAACAAGATGTCCCACTTTATGTCATATGGGGAGAAAAAGATGCTAGCGTTGGAGTCTATCTTGAGGATAGAATGGCTATTTTAAGAAAAGTTAACAAAAATGTGCGCTTTCATGTGGAATTCAATATTGGACATTGGATAATGTACGAAAACGAAAAAAAATTTAATAAACTTTTAGAAGATATTATTCAAGACTGAAACCGTGATTTTCTAACCATTTTTTAAAGTCTTTTCTTTCAGCTACAGAAAGTTGCCTGCTAATATTTTCTGACCAAGTTCCCTTTTTTGCTACACCATAAATATCTATATGTCTCTGCTTGTTTCTTTCTATAGGAGCTACTTTAAATACTCTTTCATCATATTGATTAATTTTATCCATTAAGTTTTTTTCATTGTATGTATTATAATGAGTTACTATATCTTGTGGCAACCTTATAGATACTGGTGACTTTTCATCTGGCCAACCTAAAGCAAGTCCAGCAATTGGAAAAACACCTTTAGGTAATTTGCAAAGATTTTTTACTTCTTCAATTATATTTCTAATCATGCTTATCGGGCATATGCCTAAACCAATTGACTCAGAAGCACTTATCATAGACTGCATTGAAAGAGCTGAGTCTATAACACCATTCATAAACGTATCTACATTATTATTTTTATGATTATATCCCTTATGATTTGTAATTTTAATATTTCTTCTGATGTCAGCAAGGAATAAAAGGAAAACTGGTGCAGTAAGTGCCCATTTTGTATCACCAATCAATTTTGAAATTTCATTTTTTAAGGATTGGTTCTTTATTACCATAATTGAGTATTGCTGGAGATTTGACTTAGACGGGGCTGATTGAGCAGCTGTCAAAAGTAGTGTTAAAAGTTCTTTAGAAATATTTTTTTTTGAAAATTTTCTTACACTAGCTCTAGATATAATAGAATTTATTAAAGGTGTAATATCAATTTTGGAAAAATTTTGATCAGTTTTTTTTCCATACCTATTTTGATATAAGTTTGATACATCAATCATTAACTATACTTTCATTAAAATTTTGTTTAAGTTCATAATACAATGGTTACCAGAAATTTATTAGGATTTTTTTGATATGTTAGATCTAAAAGATAAAATTGCCATTGTATCAGGATGTGGATCCATTGGAGATGGTTTTGGAAATGGTAGGGCAATCGCAACTCTTTTAGCACGCCAGGGTGCAAAAGTTATTGGAACTGATATTAATGAGGAAGCAGGCAACAATACGTCCGATTTTATAAAACAAGAAGGTAATGATTTTACTTTTTATAAAGTGAACATGACTAATGAAAGTGATGTAGAAGAATTTTTTAATAAAGCTGAAACACAAAATAAAAAAATTGATATTTTAGTTAATGTTGTTGGTCAATCTGAACCTGGAGGACCAGTTGAGATAGATACAAGCACATGGCAACAGCAATTTATGTTAAATATAAATACTGCTTATTTTTGTATTAAATGTGCAATTCCAATTATGGAAAAAAACTCAGGGGGTTCAATTGTTAATATTTCCTCGGTTGCAGCACTTAGGTATGTGGGCAAACCTCAAGTTGCCTATAGCGCCTCAAAAGCAGCACTTATACAGATGACTAAAACCACTGCAGTAATTGAAGCGAAAAAGAATATTCGACTAAACTGCGTTGTTCCAGGTTTGATGCATACCCCTCTTGTAGACCGATTGGCACAAAAATATGCAGGTGGTGATTATGAAGGATTTGTTAGACAAAGGCATGATCAAGTTCCAATGGGAAGAATGGGTGAATCATGGGATGTTGCCAATGCTGTATTATTTTTATGTTCTGACGAAGCAAAATATATTACTGGAACTGAGCTAATAGTTGATGGAGGGCTTGTTGCGTCGACACCTTAAGATAACTTCAAAATATTAATTCTGTTTCAACAAAACTTCTACATTAGGTTTAATGATGTATTTAAAAATTCAAAAACGTACCAGCCAACTTTTATCTAAAGGTAATGTGGCAGACAAGCCTAGTCAGTATGTTGATATGATTTTATTTATACTTATAGTTTTAAACATTGCTGCAGTGTGTTTAGAATCTGTCAAATATATTGGAAATGAATATAAAGTAGCTTTCAACGCATTTGAGTTTTTTTCGGTTGTAATTTTCAGCATTGAATATGTATTAAGGGTTTGGTCTGCTCCTGCAAGAAATGACCTAGGTAACTCAACTAATATGATAAAAAGAATGAAATATATATTTAGTTTTACAGGCTTAATAGATTTTTTAGCAATTATACCTTCTATTTTACCATACTTTTTTGGAGGCTTGGATCTTAGGTGGCTTAGGGTATTAAGATTATTAAGATTATTGAAAATATCTAATTATAGTTCAGCACTTGAGGATTTTTTTTCTGCAATTAAAGCAGATTGGAGATCTTTTAGTGCCGCGTTATATTTAATGGTAATTGCATTATTCTTATCAAGTGCACTGATGTATATTGCAGAACATGATAGCCAGCCAGAAAAGTTTAGCTCAATTCCAGAAACAATGTGGTGGGGACTTATTACCTTAACAACTGTTGGTTATGGGGATGTATCACCAGTTACTCCGCTAGGAAAAATAATTGGAGCTTTTACAGCAATAATGGGAGTTTGTACTGTAGCTCTTTTAACCGGTATAGTTGCTTCTGCATTTGCTAATCAAAGAACCCAAAAAGCTGCAATTTTGGAAGCCGAAATAAGTCAAGCTTTAAGTGATGGTGTAATAAGTGACGATGAAGCTCAGAAAATTGAAAAGTTAAGAAAAGAACTTAATTTATCACCAGAGCATTCTAAGTCACTTGTTGATATACTTTCAGAAAAAAAATAATTTTAACATCTATAATCTTCTTGCATATTGAGGAGGAACATATATGGGGTGATTTAAAATTTTTGCAGCGTCCCAAACCCATCTGGGATTGGAAAGAAATGCTCTTGCCATTGCAACCATATCGGCATCTTTATTAATGATAATGTCATTAGCTTTTTTGGGATCTGAAATCATTCCTACTGCTCTTATGATCATGTTAGTATTATCTTTAATCATTTTAGCCAAATGAACCTGGTAGTGAGGTCCAATTGGTATTTGAGGATTAGGAGTGTTTCCACCACTTGACACACAAACATAATGGCAACCTATTTTTTCCAGTTCTTGAGCAAATATTATGGCGTCACTCTCAATTATTCCATCTTTTTCCCATTCTGTTCCCGTTATTCTCATTCCTAGGGGAAAATCTTTTGGCAAAACATTTTTAATTGCAGCAAAAACCTCTAACGGAAATCTCATTCTGTTCTCAAGATTACCTCCATATTTATCCTCACGCTTATTTGAGATTTGAGATAAGAATTGATGGAAGAGATAACCATGCGTACCATGAATTTCAATCAGATCAAAACCAATTTTTACTGATCTAATTGAAGCTTCAACAAATTTATCTTTTAATTTTTGCATATCTTTTTGACTAAGCAATTGAGGTACATGCCAGCCAATGTCATATGGAACGGGTGAAGCACCCTTTGTCATCCAAGGATCCTCTTCATAAGTTAAACTTTTTCTTCCCTCCCAAGGTCTTTGCGTTGAAGCTTTTCTTCCTGCATGAGCTAATTGTATACCAAAAGATGTATTTGTAGGTGCAACAGACCTTGCTTGCTCTAGAGTTTTTTTAATAGAAGATTCACATAAATCATTATATATACCAACACAATTATGAGTTATTCTTCCTACTCTTTCAACTGCAGTAGCTTCAACCATAATCAAACCAGCAGCTGAATAACCTAATTGCATTAAATGTTGAGTATGCCAGTCAGTCATTACACCATCTACAGCTGAATATTGACACATTGGAGCCACTGCAATTCTATTTGAAATTTCCAATCTGCCTATTTGAACTGGCGAAAAAATCATTATTATCCTTTTCTAACATTATTTAATTAAATTTATTAATCCAATTATCAACCAATCTTCTGGCGATAGAGTCAACCCTAGGTAACTTAAACCCACCATTAATTGAAGGATGTTGTAAAGTCTTTAATTCTTCTATTGAAAACCAATGGGCATCTTCTATTTCATTATAATCAATGTTCATCGTTTCACTAGTAGCCTCAGCGAAAAAACCTAACATTAATGAGGCAGGAAAAGGCCACGGTTGTGAATCAAAATATTTTATATTCCTAACTTTTACTCCAACTTCTTCAAATACTTCTCTTTCAAGGGCTTGTTCAAGACTTTCTCCAGGTTCAACAAAGCCGGCAAGGGTACTGTACATACCTTCGGGAAATCTAGGAGATCTTCCCAATAAAATCTTATCCTTAAAGGAAATTAGGGTGATGATAGCTGGATCAGTTCTTGGAAAGTGACTTTTGCCACATTTATCATTAGAACAAATTTTTACAAAACCACCCTCTCTAGACTTGTTTTTAAATCCACATGAGCCACAAAATTGATGAGTATTATGCCAAAAAAACATCCCATTGGTTAGCGCTAAAAAAGAGGCATCTATGTCATTCAATGAGGGTCCGTATTTTCTAAGATCCTCAACAATTACTTCATTTTCCTTTAACCATAAATCCAAATTAAGGTTTTGTTTACTTAAATCTAAACCTACATAATTAGTATCATTAGCCACACCCAAAAAAATTGGATTTTTAATTTCTTTTGGA
>CABYBQ010000024.1 GCA_902517275.1 uncultured SAR116 cluster alpha proteobacterium | reverse complement strand
CCTATTAAAGACTATCAAACTATGTGGAATGACACTCAACACTTCATGTCTATATGGAAATCGCTAAAGCCAGTTATTTGTAAAGTTCATGGTTTTGCAATTGCTGGTGGGTCAGACATTGCCCTTTGTTCAGATATAATAATAATGGCGGATAATGCTGAAATTGGTTATATGCCATCGAGAGTTTGGGGTACTCCAACAACAGCAATGTGGGTACATAGAATAGGCCCAGAAAAAGCAAAGAAAATGCTATTTACAGGAGATAAAATAAATGGAAAAGAAGCGGAAAAAATTGGTTTAGTACTTGAATCAGTGTCACCTGAGAAATTGGATGAAAGAGTTGAAACATTAGCCAATAGAATTAAAACTGTTCCCATAAACCAACTTGCAATGCAGAAAATGGTAATAAATCAGTACATGGAAACAAGTGGAATTACTCAAATGCAAAGATTATCAACAATATTTGATGGTATTTCTAGACACTCTCCAGAAGGAATTCAGTTTCAAAAAAGAGTAGAAGAAAAAGGCTGGAAAGAAGCGGTTAGAGAGAGAGATCAAGGATTATACGATTGGTCCAAAAAGAAGAAATTTGATTAAATAATTAAATTGAAAATTCACTTATTAATTTAGATCTATAATCTTTTGTTTTTTCATCAAGATTATTAAAGTCACTACCCCAAACAGGTCCTGGCCAAGCAGCGTCATTTTTTTTTCTTAAAACAATGTGTAAATGTAATTGTGAGACAACATTACCCAACATTCCAATATTTACTTTTTCATATTTTTCTGCAGATTTGATAAACTTTCCTAAATCAATAGCAAAATTCATCAAGTAATTCCTTTCATTGATATTTAAATCACTTAATTCAGTTAAATTAGGTTTGTTAGGTATCAAAATAATCCAAAAAAATTCTCTAGCATTCATAAGTCTTATCTGAAAACTTTCTAATTCTTTTACAAGTATTGTGTCACTTTCTAATCTCTTATCTAATTTAAACACTTCAAATTCCTATTGATTTAATCTAATTTTACATTGTCATAACTTTAAAGCTAGTTAACAGTTATAATATAGAGGACATTCTAATGGTAAAAGAAACAAATATTTCAATCAATAGTGACAGACTTTGGGATAGCTTAATGACGATGGCTAAAATTGGGCCTGGAATTGCTGGAGGTAATAATAGACAAACTGTTACCGTAGAAGATGGAGAAGCAAGGAAATTATTACAAAAATGGTCTGAAGATGCTGGTATGACAATGAAAGTAGATGAGCTTGGATCAATGTTTTTTAAAAGAGAAGGAACAGATAAGAATGCACTTCCAGTTGTCATTGGAAGCCATTTAGACACACAACCAACAGGCGGGAAATATGACGGTGTTCTCGGAGTTTTAGCTGGACTAGAAATTGTTAGAACTCTTAATGATTTAAATATTCAAACAAAACATCCAATCTTAGTTGTAAATTGGACTAATGAAGAAGGTTCCCGTTTTCCTCCTGCAATGATGGCATCTGCAGGATATGCAGGAATATATGAGGTTAATAGTCTTCTTTCAGCAAAAGATGCTGAAGGAAATATCTTTGGAGATGAGCTTGATAAAATAGGATGGAAAGGTTCTGAAACTGTTGGATCACAAAAATTCCATTGTTACTATGAATTGCATATAGAACAAGGACCTATTCTTGAAACGGAAGAAGTTGACATAGGTATAGTCACGCACGGTCAAGGTCTAAAATGGTTGGAAGTTAAACTTTCTGGAGTTGAGCAACATACTGGCACTACTCCAATGAACGTTAGAAAAGATACATCACTTGCATTGTCTGAAATTATTTTAGCTGTCAATCATATTGCAAATAAAAATCAACCAAATGCTCTTGGTAGCGTAGGTCATATTGAAGTGTTTCCTAATTCAAGAAATGTAATTGCAGGCAATTCACTTTTTACAGTTGATATAAGATCCCCAGATATTAACAAACTAATAAAAATGGAAAATGAATTAAAACAAATGACTACAGATATATGTAAAAAATATAAGATTGAATTTGAAATGATTCAAATTGGAGGATTTGATCCTGTTGCTTTTGACAAAGAATGTCTTAATAACGTTCGTAATAGCGCCAAAAAGTTTGGATATTCTTATAAAGATATTGTTTCAGGTGCTGGACATGATGCTTGCTGGATAAATACTGTTGCCCCATCAGCAATGATAATGTGTCCATGCGTTGATGGATTAAGCCATAATGAAGCAGAAGAAATAAAACCTGAATGGGCATCTTCAAGCACTAATGTAATGCTTCACGCCGCCATTGCTTCAGCAACTTAAAAGCTATTAATAATTATTAATTATATCTAGGCCAGCTCCATTTTCAGCACTACTGGCATTTTGTCTTAATAATGAAAACAAATTTCTTCCAAATGTATTATTCTTATTATATTTTGAGGGCACTTTAATATCTCTTTTAGCAACAGTCTCATTAACTTCAATTCTTCCAGAAGTAGCATCAATATCAATGATGTCTCCATCTAAAATTTTTCCAATTATACCATTATCTAAAGCTTCAGGAATAACATGAATAGCGGCTAGAACTTTACCAGATGCCCCAGACATTCTTCCATCAGTTAATAAGGCAACTTTGAAACCTAAGTCTTGAATATTTGATAAAATTGGTGTTAAAGCATGGAGTTCTGGCATTCCGTTAGCTTTTGGACCTTGAAAACGAACAACAACAACAACATCCTTGTTTAACAGACCCTTTTCATATGCTTTTTTAACATCACTTTGATCATTAAAAACCATTGCTGGGGCTCTTATTTTTTGATTTTCAAAATTAACAGCAGAAATTTTAATTACCCCTTTACCAATATTACCTTTTAGTATTTTTAAACCACCATTTTTTTGATGTGGTTTTTTTACATATTTCAAAATTTTATTGTCATAGGATTTTGATTTTGTTCTTTTCCAAATTAATTCTGATTTTCCCAGAGTAGCTTCAGAAACATAATTAAAAATATTTTTTCCCCACACTGTCTTAGCAGTGCCATCTAACAAACCTGCGTCTAAAAGTTCTCCAATAATAAAGCTCATACCACCCGCAGCATGAAATTGATTAACATCCGCGCTGCCATTTGGATACACCCTAGCCAACAAAGGTATCACTTCTGACAAATCTGCAAAATCTTCCCATAATAATTTAATTCCAGCTGCAGCAGCCATTGCAGGCAAATGTAAAGTATGATTAGTTGACCCTCCTGTTGCATGTAAGCCAATAATCGCATTAACAAAGCTTCTTTCATCAATAATCTTTCCAATAGGCCTTATATCATTTCCTTTTCTTGATATTAAAATTGCTTGTTGAGTTGCAGCTACATTATAAGCATTTCTCAAGTCACTGTGAGGATGAATAAATGCAGAACCAGGGAGGTGTAAACCCATAATTTCCATTAACATTTGATTTGAGTTGGCTGTCCCATAAAATGTACAAGTTCCTTCTCCATGATAAGCGGCAATTTCAACTTTTAGTAATTCCTCTCTGGTAACTTTACCTTTAGCAAATTCATTTCTTATTCGATTTTTTTCTTCATTTGTAATTCCAGTAGACATGGGGCCAGCTGGTACAAAAATTATTGGTAGATGACCAAATGACAAAGATCCGATTACTAGTCCAGGTACAATCTTATCGCATACACCCAAACATAGTGCAGCATCATAAACACCATGGCTTAATGCTACCGCAGTGGACATAGCAATAACATCTCTTGACATTAATGATAACTCCATGCCTGCTCTTCCTTGAGTGACCCCGTCACACATTGCAGGTACGGCACCTGCCATTTGTGCAGTAGCACCAAATTTATTTGCAGCTGCTTTAATTATTTTAGGAAAATGTTCTAGTGGTTTATGAGCTGAAAGCATATCATTATAAGCAGAGATAATACCTATATTTGGCTTTGAATTCATTAGTATTGAAGACTGTTCATCTAAGGGAGCTGCAGCTGCAGCGTGAGCCATATTAGAGCATGAAACTTGACTTCTATCATTATCAATATCTTTTTCCATAGCTTGAATATTATTTAAATAGTTTTGTCTAGTTAATTTGCTTCTTTCAATTATCCTTTTTGTGACATTAAAAATTGTTGGGTGTAATTTACTCATTGATTTTCTCAATAATAAAATTTTTGTGTTTGTTTTTTAATAAATAATGAATGGGATATGTTTCATCACTTTTAGCAAGTTTTAAAATGTTTTGTTTTGTTTTACCTTTAACTAATAAAATTATTAATGCGCTACTCATGATCAAAGATAAGTTCATTGTTATTCTTGGAAGAAAAGGATTACCCTGCGGCGATGTTTTAAATATTTTGTGATTTGCATCTATACTATAACCCTCTTTATCCCGAATCATACTAGGAAATAAAGAAGCAAAATGACCATCTTCTCCCATACCAATTAAAGTAACATCAAAAGGGATTTTAAACTTTTTATTAAAGATTAAGTCTTCTGATAAAGGAAAAAAATTAGCATTTTTAGCTTTGTTTATAAAAAAATACTCTGATAAAAGTTTTTGATTACTATTTTCATTTTGGGGATCAACTAGTCTATCATCAACCAGGGTTATTTGTACTTTCGACCAAGCAAGTTCAATTTGAGATAAATCTTTAAAGATCTTAATTGGACTACTTCCCCCAGGTACGACTAAACTCGCGGTTCCAAATTTGTTTATAGATTCTTTTAGTTTATCTGAAATTAAAGTAGCAACATTCATGATCTATCATCTTTTGGATCAATCCATTTATTTTCATCTGCACAAAGTATTTTGTCTTCCGGACCCATAGTTCCTGTCCTGTAGAGTTGAGGTTCTTGATTTTTGGCAATTTCAACTATTGGGTCAATATAATCCCATGCTGCTAGGACTTCATCAGATCTCATAAAAAGGGTTTGGTTACCTCTTACTACATCCATAAGGAGACGTTCATAAGCATCTGGAAGTCTGTCAGTAAAAGTGTCGCCAAAAGATAAATTAAGTTCTGACGGGAAAAACCGCATTCCACCTGGTCCAGGAGCTTTAGAAGTTAGCTTTAATTTTAGACCTTCTTCGGGCTGAACTCTAATTATCAATCTGTTTGGGTTATCTTGAGCATCTTTAGTAAACTTTGAAAATATATCATGAGGTTTGTTTTTAAATGTAATAATAATCTCACTTGCTCTGTAAGATAATTTTTTTCCTGTCCTGACATAAAAAGGAACACCTGCCCATCGCCAATTATTAATAACAACTTTAAGTGCAACAAAAGTTTCAGTATCAGAATTTTTACCTAATTCATCAGAAAAACTTCGATATTGTCCAGTTTGCAACTCATCTTCAGTTATTGGTTTCAGCGCTTTTAATACTCTTAATTTTTCGTCTCTTAATTGATCTGCTTCATAAAAAGATGGAGGTTCCATTGCTATTAAACAAATCAACTGTAGTAAATGATTTTGCAACATATCTCTAATTGCACCATACTCATTATAATAGGAAATCCTTTCCTTAACTCCTATTGTTTCAGAAACTGTGATCTGTACATGATCAATATTATTATTATTCCACTGATTTTCAAAAAATGTGTTTGCAAACCTTAAAGCCATAAGATTTTGGACAGTTTCTTTTCCTAAATAGTGATCAATTCTGTAAATTTGACTTTCTTTAAAAACACTTGAAATTTCGTTATTAATTTCAATTGCAGTTTTTTTATTTTTTCCAATAGGCTTTTCAATTACAAGTCTACTTTGTGGAACATTTAAACCTGAGTCTCTAATAAATTTGCAACTATTACCAAATAGACTTGAAGCAATTGCCAAATAAAAAATTATAGGTCTGTTTTCATCAAATTTTTCTTTTATTATTTTAACTAAATGTAAATGTCCATTTCCAGACACAACGTCTAATTCGACTAATTTTATAATCTTTATAAAATTATTCCAATTTTCTAAGTTGTTATCTTCACTTTTGATTGCTTTATTACAATTTGATTGCAACTCTAAAAAAAAGTCTTTTTTAGATTTTATATATTTATCGCACAATATGATGTTTGATTGAGAATCTATTTGATTATCTAAAAATCTCCAAAATAGAGCAGGTAATATCTTACTCTTTGAAAGATTCCCAGTTCCCCCAACAATTATAAACTCGCTTGGAACAATATTTGATTTTTCAGGAACCATGACAACTCATTTTATTTATTAATAATAATTTATTATATCTCTTATTGTCATAAATTATTGTAAATTATTATAGTTTAAGTTTAATGTTGATTAAATTCTTAGCAATATTATTGGGGGATATTTATGACTGAATCAATTGCCTTTATTGGATTAGGAGCTATGGGCGGGCCTATGGCTCAGAACATAATAAGAAAAGGGTCTAAAGTATCGGTTTATGATATAGTAACTAAGAAAATGGATCCTGTGGTAAAAGTTGGAGGAACACCAGGTAAATCTCTTAAAGATACTATTAAAAATGCAGAAATAATAATAACGATGTTACCCTCAACTGGGAATGTTAAGTCAGTTATAACTAATACTGAAGGTGTCTTATCAATTGCCAAACCTAACACCATCATTTTAGACATGAGCACAATAGCTCCAACTGGGACTGACGAAGTCTATAGAAAGTGCAAGGAAAAAAATGTGACATTCATCGATGCCCCAGTTGGTAGATTAGTAAGCCATGCAATTTCAGGTGACTCACTTTTTATGGTTGGTTGTGATAATGAAGATGCTTTTAAAAAAATTGAGCCATTATTAAATGCAATGGGTACAACTATAATACGTTGTGGAAAAGTAGGATCTGGAATTAGAGCTAAAGTTGTTAATAATTTTCAAATTTTAAGCATCGCCCAAATTACTGCTGAAGCATTAACACTGGCTCAAAAAATTGGTTTGGATCTTAATACTTTTAAAGAAGTCAATGCAGGAACAACAGCTAATAACGGTCAATTTCATATTAATTTTTTATCTAAGGTCCTTCAAAATGACATAGAACCTGGCTTTACGATTGATCTTGCTCATAAAGATATGGGGTTGGCTATTGAAACTGCTAATAGTTTCAGAGTGGGCTTACCTGTAGGTTCTTCAGTTCAAGCTGTTTATGGCCAGGCTAGATCAGGAAAATTTGCAAAAAAAGATTTCAGTGCTCTACTTGACTATGCCTGTGAACTAGCGGAAGTTAATCCACCAAGAATTAAAAAAAGTTAGTAATTAAAACATAAATTAGACTACAGGACACAATCCTCCATCCAAATTTATAGCTGTTCCTGTAATGTAACCACTTCTATCAGAGGATAGAAAAGCAACTAAATTTGCATAATCAATTTCTTCACCAACTTTACCCATTGGTACCTTTTTAGACATTTCTTTATATAACTCATTTACATCTCCTGAACCAACTTTACGGTCCCATTGAGCACTTTTGATTAATCCAATACATATAGTATTAACTCTAATATTATCTTTGGCATATTCATTGGCTAGAGATTTTGTTAAATTAATGCCAGCTGCTCTTGTAACTGTCGTAGGGAGTGAACCAGCATTAGGAGCTTTACCTCCACCAATTGTAGCATTAATTATAACCCCCTTATCATTTGATTTCATATAAGGAATAACTAATCTACACATTCTAATAGTCGACATTAATTTTAAATTGATATCATCTTCCCAGTTTTTATCTGAGACATCATCAAATAATGCAGCGGCTGACGCTCCAGCGTTATTAACTAAAATATCAATTTTTTTAAATTTTGAAATGGTCTCTTCAACAAGTCTCTTGCAATCCTCTGCTTTACTAACATCAGCTTGTATAGCTAAAACATTATTATTTGTATTTTCTGAAATTGTTTTCGCCTTTTCATTCAAATAATCTCCTCTTCTTCCACAGATTATTACTTTTGCCCCCTCAGAAGATAATAATTCAGCTGATGCATAACCTAGCCCGTCACTGCCACCTGTTATGAGAATTACTTTATCTTTCAAATCCAAATTAAACATTCTATGCTCCTTGTTAATAGTAAACAATTAAACTCTTATCTAAATCTTAATAGTTTTTTCACTTTTTGAAGACTCTAATATAGATAATGCTACTTTCAAAGTAAGTTCAGCATCTAAAGCTCCAGTTATTGGTTCGACTTCTCTGTTAATGACATCCTTAAAATGACTAATCTGCAATGCATAAGCATCAATTTTATTTGAGTCTAATTGAATTGCTTCTATTTCATCTTTCCAATTTTGACCTTTATTTTTGTATTTCCATAATTTAAGATTTGGAAATTCTAAAGACCCTTCAGTACCTATAATTCTCAAATTATTTTCTTTTAAATGTGGCAAATGAATATTTTCACCAGTCCCAGTCTCCCATGACCAAGGAGATGTTCCCCCATCAGTAATTAGAAAATTTCCTATTAATCCACTTTTAAATTTTAAGTTAGCGCTAAGTGTATCTTCTTTTTCAAAATTATTTATATTATTAGAAGAAAAGGCTGAAACTGCTTCTATTTCTCCAAAAATAAATCTTAAGTAATCAATATCATGAATTAGGTTAGTTATTACCGGACCAGCGCTAATCTTTTTCCTCCAATTGGGATCAAAATAGTCATTATCTTTTCTTAATGCCCAAACTCCTGAAAGGCCAATAATTTTTCCAATTTTTCCATTTTTAACTATTTCTTTTGCCTTTCTTACCAATGGATAAAATCTTCTTTGATGACCTACTAAAACCTTACAGTTATTTTCCTCTGCAACTTTAGCAATTGTTCGAGCCTCTGATACATCAGCAGAAATTGGTTTTTCGATTAAAACATCCAGACCAAGTTCTAAAGCAGCTAATGTATTTTCATAATGAAGGATCGTAGGAGTAGATATAATAACACCATCTATTTCTGATTTTTTTCTTAGATCAATTAAGTTTTCATATATAGGTATATTCTTATTGTCGCAAAATTGTTTAGCCTCATCGCTTATGTCTATAATTCCACTAAGATTTACGTTTTGATTTTCATTCATTGCCATTAGATGTCTTTTACCAATTGTTCCAACACCGTGAACAGCAATGTTAATTATCTTTTTTTCTAACATTATGATTTGATAGAACTCATAAACCTGTTGATAGAAACTGACCCATCAAAAGAATGAGGAAATACTAGGGGTGTAGCCTTAGCTTGACATTTAACAACTATTAAAGAAGGACCTCCCTCATCATAAATTGTATTCATTATTTTTTCATAATCATTTTCATTGGTAACAGTATAAGAGTTACTAATTCCTGAACCTTTAGCGATTAATTCTAAATCACTCTTTCCAGCAGTGGCCGTTGGTTGGCTACCTGTTTCAACATATGATTCATTATCTAGCACAACTATTGTAAGATTATTAACGGGATGATTTGCAACTGTCGCAATAGAACCTAAACTCATCAATGTATCGCCATCGCCAGTAAATAATAATATTCTTAATTCTGGTTGTGACTTTGCAAGTCCCAATGCAAACGGAATTGACTGACCCATAGCGCCAATAAAACCAAAATTACCTTTATTGTCTCCTGCAGACATAATATCCCAGGTTGATGTTCCAATACCACTAACAACTCTAAGATTATCTTTCCTATTTTTCAAAATTTTTTGTACAAAAGGTCTTCTATCAATCATAATTATTTATCCATTTTTAAATTGTTTAGCACCAATCATTTTTTGAGATAACAAAACAGCTGCTGAACGGTTTGTATTAAAAGCAAATCTAGCGGCTGCATCAACAGTTGACCCAACTTCATCTTTATAATCTGCTCTAAATACCTTAATATCCATTGCTTCCAAAACTTTTGGAGTGCCTAAACCCATAGGGACCTGCCAAGGAATAAATTCTCCCCACTCACCTCTCATGGAAACTATCGTTAGAAAAGGTATTCTGCAGATATTTGGTAAAGCAAGAGCATTAATACAGTTTCCAACACCGCTTGATTGCATTAACAAAGCACTTTTTCTACCACCAGCATATGCTCCACAAGATAAACCAACTCCGTCCTGTTCTGTAGTTAGAGTAACCACATCAATCTCATTGTCTTTTTCACATAAATTAATAAGAGGAGTATGACCAGCGTCTGGAACGTGAGATACCATTGTAATATTAAGATCTTTAAAAACTGCATAAATATCATTACGCCAATCTTTATTTATTCCTGTCATGATTTTGTCCATTCGTTTTTAACACTACATATGTTAAATTGTAATTCAGATATTTCAAGTTTGAAGATTAATTTAGTATTAGTATTTACTTATTTCATATATGCTAATAACTCATTAGTTATAAACCATAATTAAACAGAAATTCTAGATAAAGGTTTACTGAATGAGTGAAAATAAAAATAAAGTCGCAATCGTGACTGGGGCAGCTAAAAATATTGGTAGAGCAACATGTGATAGTTTATCTAAATTAGGTTATAATATACTAGTTCACGCTAATTCTGATAAAGATGGCGCTGATGAAACAATTAAAATTATTCAAAAAAATAATATTTCAACAAGTCGAATGATAGGTGATTTAACAAAACCAGAAACATCTAAAGAACTGATATTTGAAGCATCAAAATTAGGTGATATCTCTGTTTTAGTAAATAATGCATCTCAAAGAGAATTTAATAAATTTGAAGATATGACATTCGATGAATGGAGATTTGTTATGTCGATAAATCTTGATGCATTATTTCACACTTGTAAGGCAGTCCTACCTGAAATGAAAAAGAGTAACTGGGGACGAATAGTAAACTTAGGTGGCTTATCTGCTCATATTAGTGCAATTGGTAGAGCGCATGTAATTACTTCAAAAACTGCAGTAGTTGGTTTTACAAGAGCATTAGCTATGGAGTATGCAGAAACAGGAATTACAATTAATACTGTAGTACCTGGTTTAATTGATACTGTTAGAGGTGCTTCAGCGGGAAGTAGTTTAGTTCATCCCTCGCATTCAAACCCACCTGTCGGTAGAAAGGGATATCCAGAAGAAGTTGCAACAATGATATCTAATTTATGTGGTCCAAATTCCGACTTTATTACAGGGCAAACTATACATGTTAATGGTGGTAGTTATTTCCCATAATATTATGAATTTATGACTAGTAAATCTGTTAATGGTTTAGCTGCATCTTTTCTAATAATATTCTCTGTTTTACTTGGATTAAATCAGGTGTTAGTAAAATTAGTTAATGTAGGAATGCATCCTGTTTTTCAAGTGGCTATGAGATCAACATTAGCCATTTTACCAATCTTAATTTATTGTTATGTTACAAAAAAGAAAATAGATTTTTTTGACGGCAGTTTTTTTCCTGGTGTAATTGCAGGTATTTTATTTGCAATTGAATTTATTTTTTTATTTTCAGCTTTAGATTATTCCACTGTAACTCGTGTTTCACTAATCTTTTATACAATGCCAGTATGGCTAACTCTTGGAGCACATTTTTTAATAAAAGATGATAAACTTAATATGAACAAATCTTTGGGTTTAATAATTGCTTTAACCGGGTTAATACTTGCAGTTTACCAACCTATATCAAGTTATAGTCTCAATCAATTTTATGGAGATATATTCTCAATTTTAGCAAGTTTTTGTTGGGCTATAATTGCTATAATGCTTAAAACAAGTCGTCTAACAAGATCTTCTCCAGAAACACAATTACTATATCAGCTTATAGTATCTGGGATAATATTATTACCTATATCATTACTTTTAGACGACTTTATTCGTGATTTAAATACTCAGTTGATACTAATTTTTTCATTTCAAGTAATTATTATAATGTGCATGGGGTTCATAGGTTGGTTATGGGTTATGTCTAGATACTCTGCAAGTAGTACTAGTTCTTTTGCATTCTTAACGCCAATTTTTGGGGTTTTATTCGGGTGGTTAATCATGGATGACGTAATAAATGAACAAATTTATTTATCATTATTTTTAACATGTCTAGGAATTTATCTTATTAATAAAAAAACCAATAAAATTTAGTTTTCCTTTTTCTTGACTCGTTTATTTACTGTAGTTTTTTTGTTAGTTTCTTGTATTTTCTTAATTTTCAAAGTACCAGATTTCTTTTTGTGTTTAAAGTTTGTGTCCAAACTTGCAAAATTCTTCTTTTGCTTTTTTCGTCTACTTAGAAGTTCACTATTCACTGAAACTAAATTATCAACACTAAAATCTTTTTCTACAAAATTATCAGCAAGTGGAGAAAATTTTGTTTTTCTTTTTTCTGTTTTTTTCCACCGTTCGGATTTCCGTTTACCTTTAAAATGACGGGTGTTTTCCTCTTTTGGTCTCTTAAAATCTTGATTTCTTCCTCCTTTTCTAGTTCTATTGGGATTACTTCTATTAGAAGTAAAATTTTCAGGAGGTTTTTCAAGTAATCTAACCATTATGTGGCGTTCTATAGGTTTTTTGTTAGCTGCCAATTCTTTGAGGGTTGAAGAGGTCTCTTCTGATATCTCGATAAAGGTTACTTTTGGTTGAATTTTTATAGAACCTATATCTCTCTTTGATAAATTACCTGCCTTGCACAACATAGCAACCAACCATCTAGGTTCAGCTGTATCGTCTTTACCAACTGAAAGTTCAAACCAAATACTGTTTTGGAAACCATTTCCTTTAGTTCGTCCTTCAATTTTATCTGATGGATTTCGTAAATCCTCTGGAGCAGATAAATCTTTACCTATTAATCGGTAATAAGCAGCAGCTAATTGTTCTATTGAATTTTTTGAAATTAGTTCATTAACCAATTCTTGTTCTTCATCAGTTATTGGATCTTCTAAAATTTTATTTTCAACAATTCTTTTTTTGTCTTCCTTTAGAATTTCTTCTCGTGAGGGAGGAGAAGCCCAAATGGGCTTTACATTTGCCTGTCCAAACAGACGTTCTGCAATCCTTGATCTATTTTGAGGAACCAGTACAGCACAAACACCTTTTCTACCTGCCCTACCAGTTCTCCCACTTCTGTGAAGCAATGTATCAGAAGTTCTTGGAATATCGGCATGTATTACTAAGTCAAGATTAGGTAAGTCAAGACCTCTTGCCGCAACGTCAGTTGCCACGCATACTCTTGCCTTAGACGTTCTCATAGCTTGAAGAGCCATATTTCTTTCATTTTGACTTAATTCACCCGAAAGTGCTACAGCGGATATGCCTCTGTTTGTCAAACGACTAGTCATATGATTAACAGCAATTCTAGTCGCACAAAATATAATAGCGTTAGTTGCTTCGTAATATCTTAGAGTATTTATTATAGCATTTTCTTGATCACTCATTACAATTTTGAAAGCCCTATATTCAATATCAACATGTTGTGAGTTTGACTTTCCAATAGAGATTCTAACTGCATCTTTTTGATAACGCTTAGCGAGATTAGCAATACCTTTTGGAACAGTTGCTGAAAACATCAAAGTTTGTCTGTCGTCTGGAGTTGTATCTAAAATCGCCTCTAGATCTTCTCGAAACCCCATGTCCAACATTTCATCTGCTTCATCAAGAACAACAGTTTTAATATTTGACACATTAAAATGGTTTCTTTCA
>CABYBQ010000023.1 GCA_902517275.1 uncultured SAR116 cluster alpha proteobacterium | reverse complement strand
ATACTTTCTGTATAATGATTTCAAAAAACCATCCTCATTAAAAGCTATCATTGCACCGATAGGTGATTTGCCTTGATGGTGAGAATTGTCATACACTTCTAATTTTTTTATTTTCTTTCTAAAATGGAAGGCATCTTGAAGTTTTAACAATTTTTTTTGATTTGATGATTTTTCATAGATTTTTCTATTAAGGTTTTCTTCAGCATTTTTTAGGGTAGAATTAATAAGCTCTAATTTTTTACCTCTTTGAGGAGACTCAATTCCAACTTTAAATTTATGTTTTGTTCTCAGAAATTCTTCAATGAGGGATTTATCTTTAGGATATTCATTAACAAGTATACTCTCTGCTGGAATATTTTTCTCGTAGAATTGGCATATAAATGCCTGCATAATTTCATTTTCATTAACATCAGTCCCATTTCTTCCAGGATTAGGGAAATAAGATTTTGATCCGTAGTTACAACCGTTTCTAATGATAGTCATTTGAATCACGACTTTATTATCAATTTTTTTTATTACTAAAAAATCAATGTTTTTAACGTTTGGTATATTAATATTCTGACTTGCATTTACTTCTGTTAGAGCTTTAACTCTATTTCTAAAAATTGCTGCAGCTTCAAAATTTTGTTTATTAGACGCATCATACATTTTGTCTATTAAATTTTGTTTTATGTTTTTGGAATTCCCATTTAGAAAATTTTTGGCCTCAACCAAAGTTTTTTTATAATTTTCTTCAGATATAAAATTGACACACGGTGCGCTACATCTTTTTATTTGATATTGTAGACAGGGTCTAGTTCTTGACTTGAATATATTATCATTGCAAGTTCTTAGTAAAAATGCCTTTTGCAATGTTTCAATTGTTTTGTAAATCGTTCTTTTAGATACAAATGGTCCAAAGTATTCTCCTCTAATAGTTCTTGATCCTCGATGAGAAGATATTTGTGGAAATGGGTGTGACAAATTAAATAATATAGAACTAAAACTTTTGTCGTCCTTAAGTAATATATTGTAAATTGGTTCGAATTTTTTAATTAAATTCGACTCTAATAATAGAGCTTCAACCTCAGACGACGTAATAATGATCTCCATTTTAACTGTACTTGAGACCATGTATGTTAGTCTTGAGTTAAGTCTTTTTGGCTGAGTGTAAAAACCAACTCTATTTTTTAGATTTTTTGCTTTACCAATATATAAATACTCTTCGTTTTCTCCTAACATCTGATAAATTCCAGATTTGTCAGGAATTGTTCTTAATTCATTTTTTATAACCTCAATCCCATTACTAAGAGAAGGTTTAGTCTTTTTTTTCATTTAGTAAATTTTGCACCTTAAATTAATTTTAATAAATAGTTTGTTTATTTCTTTTTACTAAATTTACTTTTGTAATTTTCTTTAGGAGCAACCATTAATCCTAGTTCTTTTTGTTGCAAGATTTTTATTTTATCCCTAATTTTCGCAGCCTCTTCAAATTCAAGGTTGCTTGCTGCTTTTTCCATATCTGACTGAAGTTCTTGAATTGATTGTTTAATACTTTTTCCAACATGTTTAGAACTTTTATTCTCTTCACCTTCTTCACTAAGATTTTCTAATATATTAGAAATTTTACTAATAACTGTTTTTGGGGTTATTTTATTCTTAATATTATAATCAACTTGTTTTTTTCTTCTTCTGTTTGTTTCATCAATAGCGTACTGCATCGAACCAGTTATTGTATCAGCATATAATATGACATTACCTTCAACATGTCTTGCTGCACGTCCTATAGTTTGGATAAGTGATGTTTTTGATCTAAGGTATCCCTCTTTATCAGCATCTAATATAGCAACTAGTGCGCACTCTGGAATATCTAAACCTTCTCTTAAAAGATTAATTCCTATTAGCGCATCAAAAACTCCTAATCTCAAATCTCTTATTATTTCAATACGTTCAAGTGTATCCACGTCTGAGTGAATGTACCTTACTTTTAAACCAGCCTCAAACATATACTCACTCAAAGCTTCAGCCATTTTTTTGGTTAGTGTGGTAATTAAAACTCTATTTCCTTTTTTAGATTGCAACTTTGTTTCATGAATTAAATCATCAACTTGAGTTTTAGTAGGTCTTATAGTTATTTTAGGATCTATAAGACCAGTTGGTCTGACTGATTGTTCAATAAATATACCATTAGTTTTATTTAGTTCCCACTCTCCAGGAGTGGCTGAAACGTGAATAGTATGAGGTCTAAAAGCCTCCCATTCTTCAAATTTTAAAGGTCGATTATCCAAGCAAGAAGGTAATCTAAAACCATATTCTGATAAAGTAGATTTTCTTCTAAAATCACCTTTATACATTGCACCTATTTGACTTACTGTTATATGGCTTTCATCTGTAAATACAAGCGCGTCATCAGGTAAATACTCAAAAAGAGTAGGTGGAGGTTCACCAGGATTTCTACCCGACAGGTATCTACTGTAATTTTCTATTCCTGGGCATGTCCCAGCAGCAAGCATCATTTCAAGATCAAAATTAGTTCGTTGCTCAAGTCTTTGTGCTTCAACTAATTTATTGCTTTTGTATAAGAAATCTAAATGATGTTTTAACTCCTCTTTTATAGACTTTATAGCTTCATTTAAAGTTGGTCTTGGTGTGACATAATGAGAGTTAGCATAAATTTTAATCGAACTTAATTTTGACAGTTTCTGCCCTGTTAAAGCATCTACCTCAAATAAATTTTCAACTTCATCACCAAATAAAGTTATTCTCCAAGCAACAGTTTCTAGGTGTGCTGGAAATATTTCTATTATATCTCCTCTTACTCTAAATGTACCTCTTACAAAGGACATATCGTTTCTAGTGTATTGAAGTTCAGTAAATTGTCTTAATAATTTTTGTCGTGGAAAATCTTGTCCTTCCTTTAAAGTCATTGTCATTTTTGAATATGTTTCTACTGACCCAATACCATAAATACAAGATACCGATGCGACAATAATAACGTCTTTTCTTTCAAGTAAAGCTCTTGTTGCAGAATGGCGCATTCTATCAATTTGATCATTAATACTTGATTCTTTTTCTATATATGTGTCTGAACGAGGTACATATGCCTCTGGTTGATAATAGTCATAGTATGACACAAAATACTCAACAGCATTTTCAGGGAAAAAATCTTTCATTTCTCCATAAAGTTGCGCTGCAAGTGTCTTATTAGGAGCCATTACCAATGCTGGTCTATTCAGTGAATTAATGACATGGGCCATAGTAAAAGTTTTACCTGAACCTGTAACACCAAGTAAAACTTGATCTTTTTCATTATTATTAACACCTGAGATTAACTCGTCTATTGCTTGTGGTTGGTCGCCAGTAGGAATAAAGTCAGATTTTAGATTAAAATTAGATTTCAAAGAATTTGAAATATTATAATTTAATTTTTCAATGTTGTTCATTTTCATTAAATAAGTAATTAATTTGACATAAAAAGCTTTATATCAAAAAATTACCTATTAATTAATAAAAAAGATTTTTAACAACTATATTTTGTAGTAGATCTTAATGATAACTAAGTTTCTTTTTTTGGAGTTTCAATATGACTTTTATTTCTGATAGTTTGAATAGAATAAAACCTTCTGCAACAATGGTCATAACAGCCAAAGCAGCGCAATTAAAAAGAGAAGGAAAAAAAGTTATTGGATTATCGGCTGGTGAACCTGATTTTGATACACCAGATCATGTAAAGGTAGCTGCTATAGATGCAATTCACAAAGGATATACAAAGTACACGAATGTAGAAGGTATACCAGAACTTAGGCAAGCTATAATTGATAAGTTTAAAAAAGATAATGGTTTGAGTTATTCAATAAATGACGTGATTGTAAGTACTGGTGGAAAACAAATTTTATTTAACGCACTGATTAGTTCTTTAAATAAAGATGATGAAGTGATAATTCCAGCGCCATATTGGGTATCATATCCTGATATGACTTTATTAGCTGGGGGTAAGCCTGTTATTGTAAGTTGTACTCAAGAAACAGACTTTAAACTTACAGCCAAAGAATTAGAACGAGTTATAACTAAAAAAAGCAAGTGGTTGATATTAAATAGTCCGTCTAATCCAACTGGATCTTGTTATTCTAGAAAAGAGCTTGAAGAAATTGCTGACGTTGTGAGAAAACATAAAAATTTATATGTCATGACAGATGATATATATGAATACATAGTTTATGACAATTTTGAATTCTTTACATTTGCTCAAGTTGCTCCTGATTTAAAAGATAGAGTGTTAACTGTAAATGGTGTTTCAAAAAGTCATTGTATGACGGGTTGGCGAATTGGATATGCAGTTGGTCCTGAAATATTAATCAAAGCGATGATTAAAATTCAAGGGCAGTCAACTTCTAATGCCTCATCCATTTCACAGTATGCTGCTTTGGCCGGTATAAGAGGAAGTAATGACTTTTTAAAACCTTGTTTAAAAGCTTTTGATGAGAGGAGATGTTATGTTGTAAGTAAACTCAATAATATTCAAGGTATAACTTGTTTGTTACCTAAAGGAGCCTTTTATGCTTATCCAAATGTTTCTGGCTTAGTAGGAAAAAAAACAAAAGAAGGAATAATATTAAAGAATGATACAGATATTGTTGAATGGCTTTTAGAAACAGCAGAAGTCGCAGCTGTACCTGGAGTAGCTTTCGGATTAGAACCTTTCTTTAGAGTTTCATATGCAACAAGTTTAGACTTGTTAAAAGAAGCGATGAATAGGATTGAAAAAGCAGTATCAAGCTTATCTTAAAAATTTTGGAGTTGAACGTGTTTCTTAAAAAAAATAAGATTTGGAATTTAAAAGAAAGCAATATTACAACCGAAAGTGTTTTTAACTCACGACGAAAAATTATAAAAAATTTAGCTATTGGCTCTTTAGTTGTACCTAGTGCGTCATTAATTCCTTTCACAGCATTTAGTTCATTTTATCCTCCAATAGCTAACAATTTCTACAAAGCAGGCAGAGATCTTACAAAAGAAAGCCTAGCAACTACCTATACAAACTTTTATGAATTTGGCTCAAGTAAAAATATTTGGAGAAGAGCTGCACAGCTTAAGACAGATCCTTGGTTATTAACAATTGATGGATTGGTAAATAAACCAATAACTATAGACGTTAACGATTTACTAAAAAAAATTGGTGGAATTGAAGAAAGAGTTTATAGATTTAGATGTGTGGAAGCATGGTCAATGACTGTGCCTTGGGCTGGTTTTCCTGTTAAAAAAATTTTATCACTTGTTGAACCAAAGACTGATGCTAAATTTGTGAAGTTTGAAACTTTTTTTAACCCAGATATTGCGCCAGGACAAAAACAAAAGTGGTATCCATGGCCATATCAAGAGGGTATAACTATTAAAGAAGCAAATAATGATTTAAGTTTTATTGCCACAGGTATTTACGGCAAAGTATTACCTAATCAGAATGGCGCTCCATTACGGCTAATTCTTCCATGGAAATATGGTTTTAAATCTATAAAGTCAATTGTAAAAATTAGTTTTGTAAATAAAAGACCTATAGGCTTGTGGGAAAAACTTGCACCTAAAGAATATGGATTTTGGGCTAATGTAAATCCAAATATACCACATCCTAGATGGTCACAAAAGTCTGAGCAACAATTAGGAGTTGACGGAAGGATACCCACGGTTATTTATAATGGATATGGTGATTACGTTGCTTCCATGTATAATAAATTAGAAAAAAGTTTGCAGAATAAACTTTTTAGATAAACGAATATAAAACTGTTTATGAAAAATAATTCTAAAGTTATGAATAATCATTTTAGTTTAGGCGATACATTTTATGATATCGCTAAACCAGCTCTATTCCCAAATCATATTCTAAGGTTTAGAAATAACAGGGCTGCTAAACCAATAGGTTTTGATGACCTATCAGATGATGAATGGATAGAATATTTTGGGAAATTTTCTAAATATCCTGGGGTTAATCATGATCCCTTGGCCTTAAAATATCATGGTCATCAATTTGGACATTACAATTCTGAATTAGGCGATGGAAGAGGTTTTCTGTTAGCACAGTTTTTAGATAAGAATAATAACTTATGGGATCTAGGAACAAAAGGATCTGGACAGACAAAATATAGTAGAGGAGGGGATGGAAGACTAACATTGAAAGGGGCAATTCGTGAATTATTAGCTACAGAGTTTTTATCTGCCTTAGGTGTGGCAACTAGCCAAACTTTATCTATAATTGAAACAGAAGAGAAACTCCAAAGAAATGACGAGCCATCTCCGACTAGATCTGCAGTTTTAGTCAGAAGAAGTAATGGTCATATAAGAATTGGTACTTTTCAAAGATTAGCCTATTTGAATCAACAAGATAATCTTGAAACACTGATAGATTATTTAGGAGATAACTATTTTACTCATATTAATAATAGTAGTACTCGTGACTATTTTATAGAGTCAATTTTTTTAGAGTGTGTAAAAAAAATTGCTACATCCATGGGTAAAATTATAATTTCAGGTTTTGTTCATGGCGTCTTGAATACAGACAATTTTAATGTAACTGGTGAAGTTTTTGATTTTGGTCCTTGGAGATTTGTACAATATGCAAATCAAAATTTTACTGCAGCTTATTTTGATTACAACGGCAGGTATTCATTTGGTAGGCAGCCAGAAGCGGCATTGTGGGCTTTAACTCAGTTAGGTAAAAGTCTCAATAAATTAATTAATGAAAAAAGAATTATTGAAATATTAAACGAATTTTCCACAACTTTTCATTTATCTCTTAAAAGACATTTTTGTTGGAGAATTGGAATAAAAGATATTGATTCTAAAAGTCTAAATGAAATTATGAATATTTTGTTAAATGAAAGTGAAAAATATGAAATAGACTACGCATCCTTTTTCTATGATTTCTTCGGTGGAAGAGAAGCAATAATAGATTGTTTGAAGACTAATTATGGAAATAAATATAAGGTTGAAGGATTTTTGAAAATCACAGATATTCTGAAAGAAGGCCAATCATCAAAAGGAGCTTCAGAAAAAAGAAAATTAATAGATAATAATAGAGAAAATATGCTCATAGATGAAGTGGAGCAAATATGGGAGGAAATTAATAAAAATAATAATTGGAAACTATTAGAAAAAAAAATTAGTAAAGTTAGAAAATTAGGTAACTTATTAGAGTCCCAAAAGCTTGTTAACTTTTAAAATAGTTTCCTGATTGGTTTTCAGTGTATTTTTGTAATAATGAAATAATTGTCCTTCAAATATTTTTAAAATTCCTAGGTCTTCAAGATTTTTTAAGAAATTAGAAATTTTGCCAGTTTCTTTTGTGAACTTTGATACAAACAAAGGTATAGGTAATGTAGCAGTTTCTGAAACCATATTAACACTATCGCTGGTTACTATAATATAATCAGCTATTTGCAAAATTTCTGGATAAGAGCTTTGTTCAGATGAAGTTACTATTTGAAAATTTTCATTACGTTTTAGAAATGAATAATTCAAAATTTTAGCAGCCATTAAAGGTGTTCGTCTAGAAAGCAAAACAAGTAACTTACAGTCAAGATTTTTTGTCGCTTCAAGTACTTTTACGCTTAAGTAATAATAATCACAATTCTTAGGTTTGTATCTTTTATTATTCCCGCCAATCATTAAAAGAATAAGATTTTTTTTACTTCCTTTAATCAAATTTACTTCTCTTTCTTTAAATTTATTTGATTCATTAAAATTAAAGAAAGTAAGTGCCCCTTTTGTTTGTATAACATTTTTGGCAGTTATGTTGTCGTGTTCTGGAATAAGTAATAAATCAAAATATTTAAAAGGTAATCTTGGGTTTTGAATATGAATATTTTTGACTTTATCTTTCAGAATAAATTTTAAAGCAATTGAAACTCCAGCCATTCTTTTACCGGTTGTAATTATAAAAGAAGGTGGAGATTTTTTTTTCAACAAATGGTCTTTAACAGAAGAAATAAATAATTTTCTAATTAATGGAAACTTTTTTAACAAATAAGGTGGATTATATTTAACTAATTCAAAATTTATATCCAATAATTTGGCAAGTGCTATAGACTGATTTTCCATTCCTTTTGTTCCATCGCTTATTACCCAAGCATTGATTTTTGTTGACTTTTTCAAGTTATAACTCACTAAAATTTATTATATTCTGTAATTAAATTATTTTCTGAAATAAAATTGTCAATTTAAGCTCATTATAGTAATATTATTACAATTTATTTACGGAATATTATAAAGAAATATTAATAAAATGAAAAATGAAAAAACTAAATTGGATAATATTGATCTTTCAATACTAAGCGAATTACAAAAAAATGGCAAAATCAGCAATGTTGAACTAGCTCACATAGTTAATATTTCTCCTCCTTCATGTTTAAGACGAGTTAAATCTTTAGAGAACAGGAATTTTATTCGTGGTTATAACGCTATTTTAAACCCAGAACTCTTAGGTTTTAAAGTAACTGTATTTGCTCACGTAGGACTTGAAAGTCAAGCTGAAACTGATCTAAAAATTTTTGAAAATTATATCTCTCTTTTTCCTGAAGTAAGAGAGTGCTATATGCTTGTTGGAGAAGTTGACTTCCTCTTAAAAATTGTTGCTAAAGATTGGGATGATTTTCAAACATTCTTAACAAAAAATCTTACTCAAGCTCCTAAAGTTAGTAATGTTAAAACTTCATTAAATATAAGAAGTATTAAAAGTTTACCAGAAATACCATTTGAAATTATGTCGGAATAACTTCAATTGACAATATTTCATAATGTTTAGTTCCACCAGGAGTGGAAACAACAACGGATGCACCTTCTTCTTTACCTATTAATGCTTTAGCTATTGGTGAAGCTATTGATATAAGTTTTAACTCCAGATTAGCCTCATATGGTCCTACTATTTGATAATCTATTTCGTGATTATTCTCTTCATCTAAGATTTTGACCTTAGTCCCAAAAGTTACAGTTTCACCTGATAATTTACTAAGATTTATTAATTCAGCTCTACTAGTGACGTCCTCAAGTTCTGTGATTCTTCCTTCAATAAATGATTGTCTATCTTTTGCCGCGTGGTATTCAGCATTTTCTTTAAGATCACCGTGTTCTCTGGCAGCGGCTATTGCTTGTATCACTTTAGGTCGTTCAGATTTTTTTAAATCATTAAGTTCAGATTTAATCTTTTCAAGCCCAGATAATGTAAATGGTATTTTATCCATATCAAATTTTCCAAAAAATGAATTGTATTATAAATATATAATACAAAAAATATACTATTCAAAGTATGATTGAAGAGATTTGATTTTCAAATGTTTACTTTTTATTGATTTTATAGCTAATGCGGCTGCTTGGGCACCTTGAAGAGTGGTATAATAAGGAATTTTGTTTATTAGTGCAGTTTGTCTAAGAGAGAAACTATCTTTAATTGAATTTGTTCCTTCTGCCGTATTAATAACTAGCTGTATTTCTTTAGATAACATTGCATCAACTGCATTTGGTCTACCCTCAATTACTTTTTTGATATATTTAGTATCAACATTATTATCATTTAATTTCTTAGCTGTTCCACTTGTAGCGCATATTTTGAAACCTAAATTTTTAAAATCCTTTGCAATCGTAATAATATTCTTTTTATCATCATCCTTGATAGAAATAAAAACTTGACCCTCTAGTGGTAAATTAATATTTGCACCAAGCTGACTTTTTGCAAAAGCTTCACCAAAAGTTGATCCTATTCCCATAACTTCACCAGTAGACTTCATTTCTGGTCCTAGAATTACATCTGTTCCTGGGAATCGTGCAAAAGGAAAAACAGCCTCTTTTACAGATATGTGTCTCATTTTATTTTGGGTAAGTTCAAAATCTGATAATTTTTTTCCTATCATAATTTGCGATGCTATTTTTACAAGAGGAATACCAGTTGATTTAGCAACGAAAGGGATTGTTCTACTACCTCTGGGATTTACCTCTAATATAAAAATTCTATTACTTTGAATTGCGAATTGAATATTAATAAAACCAATGACCTTTAATCCTTTAGCAAGTCTCTTAGTTTGTGAAATTATTTTGTTAATAATTTGTTTATCAAGGGTTTGAGGTGGAAGAGCACAAGCTGAGTCACCAGAATGGATGCCTGCTTCCTCTATATGTTCCATAATACCTGCAATAAATGTTTCTTCTCCATCCGATATAGCGTCAACATCAACTTCAATTGCATTTTTTAAAAAACTATCTATGAGTACAGGATTATTTCCAGAGACTTTTACAGCGTCATTTATATATATTTGCAACTGATCATTATTATAAACTATTTCCATAGCACGACCACCAAGAACATAACTGGGTCTTATCACAACTGGAAAACCAATTTTATTAGCTATTTCAATAGCCTCGTTTTTACTACTTGCAACATCATTTAATGGCTGATTAAGTTCTAATGTTTGTAGTAATTCTTTAAAGCTTTTTCTATCTTCAGCTAAATCTATTGCTTTTACAGATGTTCCTAAAATTTTTATTCCTGCTTTTTCTAGACCAGATGAAATTTTTAGAGGTGTTTGTCCTCCTAGCTGTACTATTGCTCCAATCACCTTTCCATTTTTATTTTCTTTTTCAATAATAGAAAGAACATCTTCATGAGTTAGAGGTTCAAAATATAACTTATCGGACGTATCATAATCAGTAGAAACTGTTTCAGGATTACAATTGATCATAATAGTTTCGTAGCCTACTTTTGTTAAACTGTATGCTGCGTGAACACAACAATAGTCAAACTCTATACCCTGACCTATTCTATTTGGACCTCCTCCAAGAATAATAACTTTATTCTTTGCGGAAGGGTAAACCTCGCATTCATTAATATTATTCTGCTCATAAGAACTATACAGGTAAGCTGTTTCAGAAAAAAATTCGGCGGCACATGTATCAACTCTCTTGTAAGACGGAAAAATTTTAAGTTTATAACGAAGCCTAGATATTTTCTGGACGTTTAAATTAGTTAATTCTGATATACGTTTATCAGAAAAACCCATAGACTTTATGTTTCTTAAAAATATTTCGTCTAGAGGGACTAAGTTTTCTTTTAATTTTTCCTCAACATTTATTATACCGGCTATCTGTTCTAAAAACCATTTATCCCATCCAGTAATTTTTGAAATGTCTTCAATTGAGACTTTACATCTTAATGCTGTAGATATTCTTAAAATTCTTTCAGGAACTTGTTCAGCTAACCAGCCAGATATATTGTCTTTATCATTTAATGCTTCATTTTGAGACGGAAAAGGTACATCATTTAAACCAGATAAATCTGTTTCTAGAGATCTAAGAGCTTTTTGAAGAGATTCTTGAAATGATCTTCCAATGGCCATTGCCTCTCCTACAGATTTCATAGAAGTTGATAAAAAATTGTTACTACCAGGAAATTTTTCAAACGTAAAACGAGGTATTTTTGTAACCACATAGTCTATAGTAGGTTCAAAACTTGCAGGTGTAGATTTAGTAATATCATTTTGTAATTCGTCTAAACTATATCCAATGGCAAGTTTGGCAGCAACTTTAGCTATAGGAAAACCAGTCGCTTTAGAAGCTAAGGCAGATGATCTACTAACTCTTGGATTCATTTCGATTACAATCAATCTACCATCAATTGGATTAAGTGCAAATTGTACATTTGATCCACCAGTATCAACACCAATTTCTCTAAGTACCGCAATACTGGCATTACGCATTTTTTGATATTCTTTGTCAGAAAGAGTTAGTGCCGGAGCCACAGTTATTGAATCTCCAGTATGCACGCCCATTGGATCTACATTTTCAATAGAACATATAATTATACAGTTATCAGAATGATCTCTAACAACTTCCATTTCATACTCTTTCCAACCAAGAAGAGACTCTTCAATAAGTACCTCTGTGTTTGGAGATAATTTAAGTCCATTTGAAACAATCTCAATGAATTCTTTTTTATTGTATGCTATGCCGCCTCCTTCTCCACCAAGTGTGAAGGATGGCCTAATAATAGCTGGTAATCCTACAAAATTTAATGCTAAATTAGCATCATCGAGATTTTTGGCAATCTTTGCTCTTGCTGAATCTAATCCAATTTTGTTCATACTCTTCTTAAATAATTCTCTATCCTCAGCTTTATTAATAGAGACTGGTTTGGCACCAATAATTTCTACGTTATTTTTTTTAAGAATACCTGAATTATACAAGTCTAAGGTAGCATTTAAAGCTGTTTGTCCACCCATAGTTGGAAGAATTGCATCAGGTTTTTCTATTTGTATAATTTTTTCAATTGTATTTTTCTCTATAGGCTCAATATAAGTTGCGTCAGCCATTATTGGGTCTGTCATAATAGTGGCAGGGTTAGAATTTATTAAAATTACTCTTATACCTTCTTCCATAAGAGCTTTACATGCTTGAGCACCAGAGTAGTCAAATTCGCAAGCTTGACCAATCACAATAGGACCCGCTCCAATAATTAAAACCGATTTTATATCACTCCGTTTTGGCATTTTTTGATACTTTTATATAATTTAAAAATTCTTCAAATAAATAAGAAGACTCAGTTGGTCCGGGAGAGGCTTCAGGATGGTATTGTACAGAAAAGATTGGAAGATTTTTATGTTTGAGGCCTTCTATTGAGCTATCAAACAAGGAGGTGTGAGTAATTTCAAAACAATTAGGAAGAGAATTTATATCTATTTGATAACCGTGATTTTGGCTTGTTATTTCAACTTTGTTATTTAATAAATTTTTAACTGGGTGATTAGCCCCTCTATGTCCTTGAGACATTTTACTAGTTGTAGCACCAAAAGATAGTCCAATTAATTGATGACCAATGCATATTCCAAAAACGGGAATATTTAACTTGAATATTGACTTAAGTAGTTTTCTACATTTTGTTTCTGTTGCTGCAGGATCCCCTGGTCCGTTAGATAAGAAAATTCCATCTGGTTCAAAATTTTCAATTTTTTCAAAATTAGTATCTTCTGGTAATACAATAATATCAGCATTTAAATTTACTAGGTGCCTTAGTATATTTCGTTTAACACCAAAATCGATGACAACTATTTTTGGTTTAAAAATTCCATTTACTATATTTTTTTTGGATAATAATTTGTGAGGACGTTCAGTGAATTTGTATTGCTTCTTTGTAGTTACAAAAGACGATAGATTTAAACCATCCATTTTAGGGTGTTTGTTTAATTCAGATTTCAATTCATTTAAATCAAAATTACCGTTTTCATCATAACATATCATCGCATTACAACTTTTATATTTGCGTATAGTTTTAGTAAGTAAGCGAGTGTCAATTCCATAAATCCCAGGAATATTGTTAAAAATTAACCAATCATTAAAGCTTTTTTCTGAACGCCAATTAGATGGAGATGATGGAGGTTGTCTTACAACAATTCCTGCCACAGATCCAGTTTGTCCTTCATCATCAGAACTATTTGAACCTATATTTCCAATATGAGGAAAGGTAAACGTAATTATTTGACCTGCATAAGAAGGATCTGTAATTATTTCTTGATAGCCTGTAAGAGAAGTATTAAAGCATAATTCTCCCATACTTCTTTTTTTTGAACCAAAAGATGTTCCAAAAAAATGTGAACCATCACTTAAAATTAATATACTGTCTAATATTTTTTTATTGATTTTGTTTAAATCAAATGGAATATAACCATTATTCGGAAATTCTTTTTTTTGGTTTGATTTTTTCATTCCACCCCTTAATTGTTACTTTAAGTTC
>CABYBQ010000022.1 GCA_902517275.1 uncultured SAR116 cluster alpha proteobacterium | reverse complement strand
CTATCTCCTGAAACTATCGAGGCGATTGATGGATTTAAAGCTGAAATGATGTCAACTAGATCTCAACTAAGAAGTGTTAAATTTGACCTAAGAAGAGATGTAGAAAATTTGAAAAAATGGGTTATTGCTTTTAATGTTGCAATACTCCCCGTCATATTTGCTGGCTTAGCCTTGATTATATCGTTTAGAAGAAAGAAAAGTTCTTATTAAATATAAGTGTTGGATTATAATATGACAAAAATAAAATTTGTGAATACTTCAATAGTTACTTTAACTTTTGTTATTTTAGCAATCATATCTATAAATTTAAATTCAAATAATCACGTTTTTGAAGACAGAGGAAGTTTATTTCTAAAAGATTTCACCAAAAATATTAATAAAATTGATAATATTTCCATAAGCTCATTTGAAAATAACATTAATTTGGTAAAAAAAGATAATATTTATATTTCAGAATCTGGTTATCCACTTAAGAAGGGTATGTGGGAAAACTTAATTACAAGTCTGTCATTGTTAAGAATTGAGGAATTAAAAACAAAAGATTCACAGAGACATGCTGATTTAAATTTACTTCTTCCAGAAAGAAATAAAAGCAAAGAGGAGGATGAAGGTTATGGAACAAAAATTACTTTGAAAAAACAAGACGGAACAATTTATTCATCTATTTTATTTGGTAAAGTGGATCGGACTGTTGGAGGATTAAGCGGGGGTCAATTTGCAAGATTCCCAGAAGAAAATCAAAGCTATCTTCTAAAAGGTGCTATAAGAATGCCTACAACTAAATCTGATTGGTTTGAGAGTTTAATCTTTACAATAAAAAACGATCAATTCATGAAAGCCACTTTAAACAACAAAAATGGAACTTTTGAAGTTGAGAATAAAGATAATCAGTTAAGTTTAATAGTTCCTAAATCTTTAAATTTTAAAATTGACGAAACTCAGTTGAGTGATATCAGAGATGTTATTAGTAGTTTTTATTTTTATGATATAAAAAAATCATTGAAAAAATATTCTGACAATCTTCCAACTATAACTTATGAAATTAAAGATGGTTTGGTTATATCAATAACCTCTGTTGAACCAGATAAAGATGGTGAAAGTTGGGTAACTATTAAAGTTAAATCTACTGACAAAAAATCAGAAAAACTAGCCAAAGACATAAGGAACAAAACTGAAGGTTTCGAGTTCTTAGCAAATATTATTACAAGCGACATTCTAAGATTGAAGCCAGAAGACCTTGCACTTAAAGATAAATGATCTTTAATATGATCTAGGCATTCCTAAAACATGTTCAGCTAAGTAAGATAATATTAAATTAGTAGAAATTGGGGCTACTTGATACAATCTAGCTTCCCTAAACTTTCTTTCAACGTCATATTCCTCTGCAAAGCCAAAGCCGCCGTGGGTCTGCACACAAGCTTCAGCAGCCGCCCATGAGGCATCTGCTGCTAGCAATTTTGCAGTATTTGCTTCTTCACCAATCGGCTTGCCATCTTCATATAGTCTAGCTGCATGATAAACCATAAGCTCTGCAGCCCTCATTTGAGCATAAGCCTTGGCAATTGGGAACTGAATACCTTGGTTTTTACCAATTGCTCTTCCAAAAATATTTCTATCATTAGCATAATCAGTTGATTTTTTAGTAAACCACTTTGCATCACCGATACACTCTGCAGCAATTAAAATTCTTTCTGCATTCATACCTGACAAAATGTATCTAAAACCCTTGTCTACCTCACCTATAAGATTAGAAGTAGGAACCCTAAGGTTATCGAAAAAAACTTCAGTCGTTGAGTGGTTCATCATTGTTCTTATAGGCCTGATAGTAAGACCGTTTCCTTTTGCCTTTCTCATATCTAAAAGAAAAACAGAGAGACCTTCAGTCTTTCTATTAACTTGATTTAAAGGTGTTGTTCTAGCTAACAACAACATTAAATCTGAATGCTCAGCCCTACTGGTCCAAATTTTTTGTCCATTAATTATGTAATCATCTCCATCACGCACAGCTACAGTTCTCAAACTTGTAGTGTCTGTACCACTAGTTGGTTCAGTTACGCCGAATGCTTGTAACCTTAGAGTTCCGTCAGCAATCTTAGGTAAATATTCCTTTTTTTGTTCATCAGATCCATGTCTTAGAACAGTTCCCATTGTATACATTTGTGCGTGACACGCTGCGGCATTACAACCTTGATGATGTATTTCTTCTAAAATGACAGATGCCGCAACCATTCCTAAACCAACACCACCATATTTTTCCGGTATTAGGGATCCCAAAAAACCCGCATCAGTCAAAGCTTTAACAAATTCTGTAGGGTAACCTTGCTCTCTGTCAAGTTTTCTCCAATATTCACCTTGAAAATCACCACAAAGTTTAGCGACAGACTCTCTTACTTCACTAATTATGCTGTCTTGGGTTTCTGAATTTTCTAATTGAATGGTGCTATCAGGCATTTTGATCCTCATAAATATTTTGCGTGTGTATGATTAGATATAATAGTTCAATTTTATAATACTAGCTTATTTATCTTATTTAGTATTAATTATTTTATATAGCATAAATGTAATGATTATTAAATAATTTGGAGATTATAAATGAAATTAGAGTTTCACCATATAAATTTTGTATCAAAAAATATAGATAATATGAATAATTTTTATAAAAATATCCTTAGTATGAATAGTATTCCAATAGAAAATTTTCCACGAACAGAAGAGACATCTAATAGAGGGTATAGTGGTAAAATTAATTTCGTAACAGAAGGTAAAATAGAAATGCATCTTGCAGAACGAGATTTAAATGTAGCTTTTAAAAATAATCAGGCAATCAATCCTGTTGATAAAGGGCATATAGCTTTTAGGACTGACGATATTAACACATTCATTAAAAGGCTTAAGAAAGAAAAAATACCATTTTCGGATTATGGAACCACTTTCGCTAAAGAATGGCACCAAATTTTCTTTCAAGATCCAGAAGGCAATGTAGTCGAAGTACATCAAAAAATTTCCTAACATATAATGATTAAGGAATGTTTTAAAAATAAAGACTTTAGAATACTCTGGGGTGCAGGTTGTATGACTGGGATTGCACGTGCCATGGAGTTTTTAGCTTTGAGTCTTTATGCCCTCCAAGAACTAGGAATTCCATATTTAGTTACAGTAATATTCGCAGCAAGAATGTTACCAATGAGCCTTTTGGGAATAGTTATAGGTACAATTTCAGAGAGGGTGTCTCCAATTTTAGTTATTAAAAACATTTACTTACTTTCAAATATTTTCACTGGTATGGCTGTTATTTTAGTTTTCACAGATAATTTTAATATGCTTTTTGCATTTATTCTTGCCTTTGTAAATGGAATTACATGGGTGGTTGACCTTGCAGTAAGGCGTAGAGTGTTAGCGGATAATATTAAAAAGAAACTTTTGAGTTCCTCACTTGCTATGGAAACATTATCCAACAATGCAACAAGACTGATAGGACCAATATTTGCTGGAACACTCTATACTTTAGTTGGTCTTACTGGAATTTTTAGTCTTCAATTTATAATGTATCTGTTAGCTTTAGGATTAATCATTGTATTTAAAAAAAATTCTAATAAGGATACTGCTCTAAATTCTGGTCAAAAAAATCCATTAGCGATAAAAGAGCATTGGGCACATGGTCTTTTAAATGAAATATTAAAAACAGGTAAAAGTGTATACAGTCTTGTTAGTTTAAGAATGGTATTGATAACAACCCTAATCTTTAATATTTTTGGTTTTCCATTAGTATCTTTAATCCCCGTATTAGGTAGAGAAAAATTATTATTATCTGAATTTAATATTGGAATCTTAGCTTCCTCTGAAGGTTTAGGAGCTCTTATAGGGGCTTTAATTATTGGTAATCTTTCTCCACAAAAATATCTGTCAATTATCTTTATTACAGGTGTAAGTGGATTTTTTTTAGGTATGTTTTTATTTTCTTACTCACCTAGTCTGATATTGGCTTTTATAAGTTTAACATTTGGCGGCATTTTTTTATCAGGTTTTAGTACAATGCAAGGTGCACTTGTTTATCAAGCATCTAATAAATCTAAGGGAAATAATTTTGGTATATTAGTGACATGTATCGGAACAGCACCAATTGGTCTAATGAATTTATCTTGGATTATGACACTAATTTCAGTAGACAGAACAATCCAAATTAATGTGTTTTTAGGATTGCTCTGTCTGCTGATAACTATTTTTTATTTTTTCTTTAAAAGATCCGATTAATGGTTAGTTGGGAATTGCTTTTAATAAAAACTGGTTCATTATTTTACTAAACTGAGCGGGATCAGCCGGCATTTTTCCTTCCATTAATCTAGCTTGTTCAAATAAAAGAGTTCCAGCGTCACTAACTAAATCATTGTTTTCTTTTTTACTTAATAATGACTTCATGTTTTTAATAAGAGAATGGTCTCCATTAATTTCTAATATTCTTGGAGCCCCCTTGTAGTTTGTATCTCTCTGTGCCATCAATTGCTCCATAGCAATATCCATATCACCTTCGTCAGCAACTAGGCAGACTGGACTGTCAGTCAGTTTAGAGGATAATCTAATATCTTTAACTTGATCTCCTAATACAACTTTTAATTGGGCAACTAAATCAACATATTCTTTATCTTTTTTTTCTTTTTCATTCTTATCGTCTTTTTTCTTGTCTTTATTTTTTTCATCAAGATCATCTAAATTAATCTGTCCTTGTGTAATTGAAGTAAACTTCTTTTCCTTAAATGATCCAACCATAGGTAACCAAAACTGATCAATTGCGTCTGTCATAATTAAAACAGGTATTTTTTTGGATTTAAAACCTTCTAAGTGAGGACTTGCTAAAGCTTGGTCTTTTGTTTCAGCTGAAATATAGTAGATGTCCTTTTGTTTTTCAGGCATTTTTTCTACATATTCAGATAAAGATATTGGGTCATCATTTTCATTAGTTGAGAACCTACATAAATCTAATAATGCCTCCTTTCTTTCTGCATCTTCATACAAGCCTTCTTTCAAAACAGCACCATACTCCTTCCAAAAACTTTTATAACCATCTGCGTTCTTTTCACTCACTTTCTTAAGTTCTCTTAAGATTTTTCCAACTAATGATTTACTTATCTTTGCTACGGCAGGGTTGTTTTGTAACATTTCTCTACTGACATTCAGATCTATATCTTGAGTGTCAACTAAACCCTTTATGAACCTTAGATAACTAGGAATTAATGCATCGCACTTGTCTGTAATAAATACTCTGTTTATGTATAATTTTAATGATGATTTTCTATCTGGATTGAATAAGTCAAACGGTCTTGTAGACGGAATACATATAAGATTAGTATAACTAATAGTCCCTTCTGTATTGTTATGCATGGTTAAAAGTGGTTTTCCAAAACCTGCGCCAATATGTGAGAAAAATTCTTGGTATTGCTCTTCTTTAATATCTTTTGCTGGTCTGGTCCATAAAGCTGAAGCTTCATTTAAAGTTTTTATTTCTGCATCTTTTTTGTCAATTTCGTGTAATTTAACTGGATAGGAAATATGATCTGAATATTTTCTGACAATAAATTGAAGTCTAGTTTCTTCTAAAAACTCTTTTGCATCTTTTTTTAGTTTAAGTGTAATAGATGTCCCAACATCTTCTTTATCTGCTTTTTCTAAATTAAAACCTGACTTTCCATCTGAAGACCATTTCCATGCTTGGTTTTCTCCTGCTTTTTTAGATAATACTTCAACACTATCGGCTACCATAAAAGAAGCATAAAAACCTACACCAAATTGTCCAATCATGGACATATCTGGTTTTTTATCTTTAGCGTTTGTTGCAATTTGTTCTAAGAATGCTTTTGTTCCTGACCTTGCAATAGTACCCAATGAAGATTTAAGGTCTTCTTCATTCATTCCAATACCATTATCTACTACTGATAAGGTTTTGTCTTTATTATTAACCTCAATTTTTATTTCAGAAGCTTCTGAGGAGATAGCAATTTTTTTATCTGTTAAGCCAAGATATTTTCTTTTATCAAGAGCATCTGAAGCATTTGACACCAACTCACGCAAAAAAATTTCTCTTTCCGAATAAAGAGAATTAATCACTATATCTAAAATTTTACCGGTATCAGCTTCAAATTTATTATTCATGTTGGTCATCGACAATCCCCATTAATTAATTAATATGATAAGTTAATTGGTTACTTAAATTTGTATTTTCAAGATATAATATTACTTTTATAAATTTAAAAGGAGTGTGTTTATGAATAAAATAGGTATTTGCGGTACAGGTAAAATGGGTAAGGAAATTGGTAAAAGGCTTTTGGATTGTGATCAGACTGTAACAGCATGGAACAGAACGCAAAATAAAGTAACACCTCTAGTTGAATTAGGTGCAATAAGAGCTAATAGTGTAAAAGAATTGTTTGAAAATAACGACATAATTTTAATTATTATGGGAAATGATGTAGCACTTGATTATGTGTATACAAGTTCTCAGGGTATTAAAAATCAAGATTTGACTAACAAAATTATAATTGAACTAAGTACGACTAGCATTAAGAAAATGCAATCTTTAGAAAAGGTAATATATTCGTTAAATGGAGAATTTATAGAATGCCCAGTAGGAGGATCAACAAAGCCAGCAAGAGATGGAAATTTATTAGGGTTAGTAGGGGGAAACAACGAAACTTTTGAAAAGGTTGAGCATATATTAAAGCTTATTTGTAGAAGATATGAATACCTTGGTGAAGTTGGTAAGGGAAGTGCTATGAAGTTAGCTATTAATCTACCATTGATGGTTTATTGGCACGCTTTAGGTGAAGCGATGTCTTTAGCGACAAACTCAGGAATTAAATTTGATAAAGCTTTGGACATAATGTTTGATAGCTCTGGAGCAGCTAAAGTAGCTCACCTAAAGTCTAATACTATGTTACAAGCAAAAAAAAATGAAACTAACTTGAGTTCAACATTTAACGTTTCATCAGCTTTAAAAGATATTAATTTAATGATTGAAGAAGGGGCAAATTTTAATCATGAATTACATGTTATCAAAAGTACTAAATCTTATATTCAAGGGGCCATGAATGAGGGTTGGTCAGACCATGATGCTTCATTATTAAGTCTTTATATTAATAAAAAATTAAATAATTAACTTCTAATCTGCATAATCAGAACTTTCTTGATCTAATATTGACTTTATTTCTCTCAAGAAAGCTGTTCCTGCAGGGTTTGGATGTTCTTCATTGTCTAATTCTTCTGCAGTTTTTTCTGCTATTATATCATTTAAAATACTTATTTTTTTTCCAGTTTGAAGGGCGTTGATATATGTTTGAGCGGCTCTTTCAAAATAATATAGTCTATTGAAAGTTTCTGCTACATTTTTACCAAAAATTAATACACCATGGTTACCCATTATAAATGTGTGTTTTTTAGAATTTGACAAAAGATTTGCACACCTTTTACCTTCATCTTCAAAAGCTAAACCCCCATAATTTTTATCAATAACTTGTCTGCCGAAAAACATTGCTGCCACCTGATTTATTGGTGGCAAAATACAGTCTTCAAGAGAAGCCAGAGTAGTTGCATACACTGAATGAACATGCATTATGCATCTTGCGTGAGGACACAATTTATGTATAGCTCCATGTAACCCCCAAGCTGTCGCGTCAGGGGGATTATCTTTTGTTAGCACAGTTTTGTCATTAACGTCTAATAACAACAAATCAGAAGCTTTGATTCTGGAAAAATGCCACATATTAGGGTTCATTAAAAATTCTGTTCCTTTAGAATTAACAGCTAAACTGAAATGATTGGCAACAGCCTCATGTAAATTACTTCTTTCAGCCCATCTAAAGGCAGCCGCTAAATCTTTTCTTTCTTCTTGAAATGAGTTTTTTGACATATAAGTCGAAGCTGATTGGATCTCGTTCATTTTATATTGTCCTAAATTATAATCTTTAATATTGCCTTAAGTAGACTCAAATAATATAATAAATAACATATTTTGTAAGGATTAACATGGGATATTTTTATCTTTTAATTGCTATTATTGGAGAGGTTGTTGGAACCACCTACCTTAAGAGTACTAATAATTTTTCAGAGTTAATACCTAGCACCTACGTAGTCGTTGGCTATGCAACAGCTTTTTACTTTATGATGCTGGCAATGAAAACAATACCTATAGCCATAACATATTCAATATGGGCTGCTGTGGGAATTTCAGCTATTACAATTTTAGGAGCATTAAAATATAAAGAAATTCCAGATCTGATGGCACTTTTAGGGTTGAGTTTGATTATAGTTGGCGTAATAATCTTAGTTTTTTATAGTAAAATGAGTGTGAATTAAAAATGTATGGCTTTAGAGTATGTTGCCAAAGCAGCTTCTTTAACAGCCTCATTTACGGTAGGATGACCATGACAAATTCTTGCCACATCTTCGGATGATGCCCCAAAACCCATCGCAATTGATAACTCATGTATTACGGTACCCGCCTCATGACCTATCATATGAGCACCTAATATTTTATCAGTAGATTTGTCAGAAAGGATTTTTACCATTCCATCAGTATGACTTATAGCTTTGGCTCTACTATTTGCTGAAAGTGGGAAAACACCTTTATTAAATTCAATTCCTTCTTCTTTTAGCTCCTCTTCAGTTTTGCCAATAACGGCAACTTCTGGTGCAGTATAAATTATACCTGGAACAAGATTATAATCCACATGACCAGCTTCTCCATTTATTATCTCAACGGCTGCTACTCCGTCTTCTTCAGCTTTATGAGCTAACATTGGACCTTTTATGACGTCTCCAATTGCATAAATATTATTAATAGAAGTTTGAAAGTGATTATTTGTTTTTATAAAGCCATGTTTATCAATATCAATGTTCAAATCTTTAAGACCTAATCCATGAGTGTTAGGCTTTCTACCAACTGCTACTAAAACAACATCTGCATCTATTTCATATGTATTTTCTTTAGTGACATTCCTTATTGATAAAACAACCTTATTCTCAACGATTTTTGATGATTCTACTGCTTGACCTAACTTGAAATTTAAGCCCTGTTTCTCAAGAATTTTCATGAATTTTTCAGCAACTTCATTATCCATTCCAGGTAAAATTCTTGGTAAATACTCTATGACCTCAACATCAGAACCGAGTCTTCTCCATACAGTTCCCATTTCAAGGCCTATAATACCAGCTCCAATAACTATCATTTTTTTGGGGACTTCTTTTAATTCTAATGCACCCGTCGAGGTGACTATTTTCTTTTCATCAATATTGATATTTGGAAGATGAGTCGCTTCTGATCCTGTTGCAATTATTATGTTTTCAGCATGTATGAGATTTCTAGTATTATCACCAGTAATTTCAATCGAGTTTGCTGTAATGAACTTTGCTGTTCCAATATACTTTGTTACTTTATTTTTTTTATATAGAAAATCAATACCTTTAGTAAGTTCGTCAACTATACCAGATTTTTTTTTCAATAATTTTGTTAAATCTAATTTAACATCTTTACAAGTGATACCCCATTCTTTGTTACCATTTAATTTAACTGCATTTTCATATTGCTCAGATGCATGAAGCATTGCTTTAGATGGAATACAACCAACATTTAAACAAGTCCCACCTAAGGTTGTTCTTTTTTCGATACTGGCAACTTTCATACCCTTTTGTGCCGCCACTATTGACGCAACATAACCTCCTGGACCAGAACCTATAACAACAAGATCATATTTTTCTTCAGACATACTAAACCTTTACTTACAATTATGCTCCAACAACTAGACGTCTTGGATCTTCTATAATTTCTTTAATTCTAACTAAAAAAGAAACAGCTTCACGTCCATCAATAATACGGTGATCATACGATAAGGCTAAATACATCATTGGACGAATTTCGATGTTATCACCTATTGCAACTGGTCTTTTTTGAATTTTATGCATTCCTAGAATACCTGACTGAGGTGGATTTAAAATTGGTGACGACATTAGAGAACCATAAACTCCACCATTAGAAATTGTAAAAGTTCCACCAGCCATATCAGATATACCTAAACTGCCATCTTTTGCTTTTTTACCAAAATCTGCAATGGCAATCTCAGTCTCTCCAAAAGACATTTTGTCTGCATTTTTTAGAACTGGTACGACTAAACCTTGAGAAGTACCAACTGCAACACCTATGTTATAATAATTTTTGTATATAATGTCATTGTTATCTATTTCTGCATTTACTGCAGGAAACTCGCTTAGTGCATCTATTGAGGCTTTAACAAAAAAACTCATATATCCAAGTCTAACTCCATTTTTCTTTTCAAAACTATCTTGGTAATTATTTCGCATTTCCATTAAAGCTGACATATCAACCTCGTTGTATGTTGTTAACATAGCAGCAGTATTTTGTGCTTCCTTTAATCTACGAGCGATAGCTTGTCGTAAGCGCGACATTGGGACACGTTCTTCAAGGTTTTTATTAACGGCTTCTTCAATTACATCAGATTTATTGCTACTTATCTTACTTTCAACTTTTTCAGGTACACTTACTTGCTCATCAATCTTATTGTCTTCTTGTTTTGGCGCAGGTGCAGGAGTTTCATCAGATTTTTCTCCGGCAATTATAATTCCCAACAGTGCACCAACCTCAACAGTATCACCTTCTGAAACGGTAAGGTTATCCAGAATACCGGAAGTAGCTGCCGGAACTTCTAATGTGACTTTATCTGTTTCTAACTCTACAATTGGGTCATCTACTTCAACAAACTCTCCTTGTTTTTTTATCCACTTAGAAACTGTTGCTTCTACAACAGACTCTCCTAAAACTGGAACCAAAACATCCATCCCACTTCCCTTTCGTACATTTATTTGTTTTTCTTTGTTTATGTTTTTTACCTTCAATCCATCTTCAGTTTTGATTTGATTTAAATATAAAAGAACATCACCTTTTGTTACTCTATTATTGACACCTGTACTAGCTATATCGGAGATGTCTAATTTTTTTTCCTTTATAATTTTTGCCGCAGAGGGCATGGCTATTTTGCTAGTAATTTTATTTTCATCTTCCATATGTCAAACTATTCAGCCGCGTGCTTAGTTGTTTTTTGGGTCGTTTCTAAAGCTTCGTTTACTAAATCTGCTTGTTCTTTGTTATGCCTAGATAAAGATCCTGTTGCAGGAGAAGCAGCCTCTGCTCGACCAGCATAAGAGGGTCGTGAAAATTTTGCTTTAAATGACCTGAGAACATCTTCAATTTTTCTATCTACAAAGAACCATGCACCCATATTTTTTGGTTCTTCTTGGCACCAAACAAATTCTACGTTAGGCGTATCGGATAATATTTCTTTTAAAGTTGAATAAGGAAAGGGATAAATTTGTTCTAATCTTAAAATTTTTACACTGTCTAATTTCCTATTTTCTCTTTCTTCTAATAAATTGAAAAAAACTTTACCAGAACAAATAACCACCTTTTTAATATCATTATCCTTAAGGTTTGTATTAGGGTCTCTTATTACTCTTCTAAAAGCAGTATTCTCCGACATATCGGATAATTTAGAAACACAAGCCTTATTTCTAAGAAGACTTTTTGGTGTCATTATAATCAATGGTTTTCTGAAATCTCTTTTAAGTTGTCTTCTTAAGGCATGAAAATAATTTGCAGGTGTACTGCAATTTAAAACTTGCATATTATCTTCACCACATAATTGAAGATATCTTTCCAATCTTGCTGAAGAATGTTCTGGTCCCTGACCTTCGTAACCATGAGGAAGTAACATAACAAGCCCTGACATTCTTAACCATTTAGCTTCACCGCTTGAAATAAATTGATCGACTATTACCTGGGCACCATTAGCAAAATCTCCAAACTGAGCTTCCCACATTACTAAAGCAGTTGGCTCTGTAAGAGAATAACCATACTCAAAACCTAATACAGAAGCCTCTGATAAAGGAGAGTCGATAACTTCAAAATTTTGTTGGTTGGAAGTTATATTATTTAGCGGCGTGTATCTTTCTTCTGATACTTGGTCAATAAACACAGAATGCCTTTGAGAAAAAGTTCCTCTGCAACTATCTTGTCCAGACAATCTAACTGGATATCCTTCTAATAATAATGAACCAAATGCAAGGTGTTCAGCAGTAGACCAATCTATACCTTCACCAGTCTCAATAGCTTTTTTTCTAGTTTCAACTATACGTTGAAGTTTTTTGTTTACATTTATATTTGCGGGTATAGTAGTTATTGCTTTTCCAATTAATTTTAAGTCATCTATGGATACTGATGTCTCACCTCTTCGGTCATCTCCATGAGCAGCCCTTAAACTTGACCATTGACCTTCTAACCAATCAGCTTTATTGGGCTTATAATTAGTTCCTGCTTCAAATTCTTTTTCAAGAAATTTATTATGATTGTTAACTTCGTCCTTAGCTTCCTGGTCAGTTAATATACCTTCATTAATAAGTTTTGACGCATAAATTTTACTAATACTATTGTGAGATCCAATAGTTTTATACATAATTGGTTGAGTGAAAGCAGGTTCATCTCCTTCATTATGACCATAACGACGGTAACTAATAATATCTAAAACAACATCACATGCAAATTTTTGTCTAAATTCAGTTGCTATTCTTGATGCGTGAACAACAGCTTCGGGGTCGTCACCATTGATATGCATAATTGGAGCCATAACCATTTTTGCTACGTCTGTACAATATGGGCTTGAACGAGAGTAGTTTGGGCTAGTAGTAAATCCTATTTGATTGTTTACAACTATGTGAATAGTTCCACCCGTTCTATAGCCTCTTAATCCAGAAAAATCAAAAGTTTCAGCAACTATACCTTGACCTGCAAAAGCAGCATCTCCATGCAATACAATTCCTAAAACCGATAATCTATCATTTGTATCGTTATGTTGATTTTGTTTTGCACGGACTCTTCCAATAACAACAGGAGCTACAACTTCTAAATGAGAAGGATTTGCTTGTAACGATAAATGTACGTTATTGCCATCAAACTCTCTATCTGCGGAAGCACCCATATGATATTTAACATCCCCAGAACCACCTGCTTCTTCTGGATTTGCTTGATTGCCCAAAAACTCCGAAATAATTGCTCTAAAGGGTTTATTTAATATGTTATATAAAAGATTTAATCTTCCTCTATGAGCCATTGCAATTACAACTTCTTTCATGCCTAGCTGACTACCACGTTTTAATATTTGCTCGATAGCTGGTACAACAGATTCTGATCCGTCTAAACCAAATCGTTTGGTTCCAGCGTATTTTTTATGGAGAAATTGCTCAAAGGTCTCTGCTCCAACTAATCTTTCATAAATAGCTTTTTTACCTCGTTTGGTGAATTCTGTTGCGTTTCTTATCGATTCTATTCTTTCTTGTATCCAGGCTTTTTGAGCTGGATCTTGCACATGCATAAACTCTATTCCTATGGACCCACAATAAGTTTCTTTTACTATTTCCATTATTTGTCTTAAAGTTGCTGACTCCATTCCAAGAACATTATCTATAAATATTGGTCTGTCCCAATCATCATCATTAAAACCGTAAGTTTTAGGATTTAGTTCTGGGTGTATATCACCCTGTTGTAAATTAAGAGGGTCTAACTTAGCTAAAAGATGTCCATTAATTCTAAAAGCTCTAATAAGCATTATAGCACGAATTGAGTCAGTTGTTGCTGCTCTTAAATCTGTGGCTGATAAATCTCCTTTGCCCACAATACCTCTTGCTACTGCTCGAACACTCTCAACAGTATCTATTGCTCCTATAACTTGACTATTTTTCTTAGCCCAACTTGGGCCTTCATCAATTATAGGTTCATCTTCATTACTCTTGAACCAAAGATCCCATTCCTTAGGAACTGCATTTGGATTGATCTTCCATTCTTTATACAAATCATTAATGAAAGTCACATTTGTACCAGAAAGAAAACTTTGATCAGAGTTTTGATCGTCCATAGCTTCAAGTCCTTTTAAAGAGTGATTA
>CABYBQ010000021.1 GCA_902517275.1 uncultured SAR116 cluster alpha proteobacterium | reverse complement strand
GGGTTTTTCAATTTTTGAAATCTTTAAAAATCAAAAAAATTGGGGAGGTACAGCAATTGATTATGAAGGGAAAAAAGTTGATCTTGGCTTATTAGCTGGGGCGCTAGTAAATAAGGCTGATATTTCAAAATCATTATTTACCCCAGACGTTAATCGACCCAAAAATAACGATTTATTAAAAAATCTATCTTCTAAAAGAGTATTTTGTCCGGAATGGCCTCAATCATTGTCCACTGAGTCTGAGTTGATGTATAGGTTAGATAACATTCAAAGAATTCACGTAACTGGTGGTACTACTGGTATAACCTTAGATAGTTTAGTAAAATGGGCTCCTTTTACGCCTAGCTTTGTAAATAGAGCAGAGGACCAAGCTTTTGTAATTTCTTCCATTAAAGAAGAAGAATATTTAAGTCATTGTCACGCTAAAGATTTAGTTATGAGACACGACAAACATGCTTTTGCTCAAAAAAGTATAGAAATGTCGAAATTTGGAAAAGAAATTGGAAACCTAGAAAGAATTTTATTATTTAGCTATTACATGCAAATTCATGATTTAGGTTTTGAAATATTAAAAAAACATTTATGGCCATTCACGTCGTCTTTTTTAACCCAATATCCCGAACTTTTATCAGGATTGATATTTTTAATTGATGGAAGTCATAATGGAAAAGATTATGTTAGTTTAGGATCACAACGATTAGTGGATACTCAAATCTTTTGTAAAACACAGTTAGAAAAACAATATAATATTGAAAAATTATACTGGCGTGAATTTGTGAACAGGGTTGAAAAATTTCAGGATTCTAATGGTAGCCTCAAATCACTTATTAATTATAGTAAGGTCTAATTATATTAATTGATTAAATAACTAATAAGTATTATACAGAAACAAATTTATATCCATTACCATATTTGTCCAAATAACCAAATTTTGGCTCTAACATATGACCACCTGAGCATACTATCCTGTCATTACAAACCATATCAAAAGCTTTTTTTCTTGATTTCAATCCATTTTCTAAATCAACATCAAAAATTACAGAAATATCTGGGTTTGCTAATTGCAAATTTGGGGCATGGAGGACGTCGCCCATTTGAATAAAACTATTATTATTGTCATCTATCCTAAATCCACAATGACCTGGCGTATGACCAGGTAAAGGAACAGGATAAACTCCTGAAATTATCTCTTGACTGTTACTCAGTGTTTTAACTTTATCACCATAAGCTTTAATTACGGCCTTATTTAAATCAGCAAAATTTTTTCCATTTAGTTCAACATCATCAAAATTATCCTTGCTCCAAAAATTCAATTCATCTTCTATTACACTAACCTCTGCTTTTGGAAACATAGCTTTACCATCTTTGTCAATTGCTCCCGCGACGTGGTCAGGATGTAAATGTGTAAAAAACACATCTGTTATGTCCTCAGGTTTTACATTTGCTTTTGCAATTTCTTCATGGACAAAACCACAGGTTGGTCCAAAAAGATCTCTACACCCCGCATCAACTAATAAGATTTTGTCATTTTTAAATATGAGATAAGCATTTACATTATTAATGGTAAGTTGATTGTTTTCATCAGAAATCTTGTTAGCAGTATCTTCGTCTAAATTAAGGAGAATTTCCTTAGGTATAGATGAATCTCCATCCTTCAAAGCTATTATTTTGGTGGAACCTACCATTAATTCCTGTAAATCTGACATTTGCTTCTCCATTAATATAGTATTAAGAAAAAGTTTAAAAAAAAATTCTTTTCATTTCAATGCAAATAATAATTAATGTTTTATAAAAATTCTGACTTAAATTGAGAGAGCTGTATTACCTCACTTGCAGGCTTGTCTTCTCTTAGTCTTTTAATGCGAGGAAATCTCAAAGCAACACCTGATTTATGTCGATTACTTTCATTAACTGCATCAAACGCAATTTCAATAACAAACGTTTTTTCAACTTCCCTTACTGGGCCAAATTTTTTTATAGTATTATTTCGAACAAATTTATCTAAAACTTTAAGCTCATTATCATCAAATCCAAAATAAGCCTTACCAATAGGCGATAATTGATTGCCATTCCACAAACCAAACGTGAAGTCAGAATAGTAAGAACTTCTTTTACCATGACCTCTAATTGCATACATTAAAACAGCATCAACATTCTTGGGATCTTTTTTCCACTTATACCAATATCCTTTTGGTCGGCCAGGAATATAAGATCCGTCTATTTTTTTTATCATTAATCCTTCATGTTGATAATCAATGATTTTATTTTTTTTGAAGTTAGATAATTCATCCCAACTACTAAATTTAATGACATTCGATAAATCAAAATAATTATTATTATTTTTTTTAAACCATTTTTCCAATTCAAAACGTCTACTTTTCCACGTTTTATCTCTTAAATCTTCATTGTTTAAATACAAAATATCGTACAACTTTATAAATGCAGGAAACTCGTCCATATGTTTTTGTGTTACTTTTTTTCTATTTAACCTTTGTTGCAGTGAATTAAAATTCATTGGTATAAAATCTCTACCAACTAATAACTCACCATCTAAAATTACCATACTATCGACACTATTCTTAATTTCAGGAAAGGATTGGCTTATATCGTCACCTGTTCTGGAAAAAATCTTTACAGAATTTTTACCTAAAATAATTTGTACTCTAATTCCGTCCCATTTCCATTCTGCTATAAATTGACTTGAAATAAGCGTCTTGAAGTCATTTTTTGATATAGGATTAGCAAGCATCATTGGGTTGAATGTCTTCAACAAATCTATCTTTGGTATAGGTCCTTCATTACATAACCAATTAAATAAATTATAATAAGGGGCCTCGATGCCATGCCATATTTTCTCAATATCATCTAATTTTTTATTACTGAATTTAGCTAGGGCGGTTTTTGCTAACCTAGATGATACACCTATCCTTAATCCACCACTAATTAATTTAATTAGTGCCCATCTTTCAGTTTCATTTGCTATAGAAAGATAATTTTTAATAGTTTTATTAACATCATCTCTTTTTAAATTCCTTAATACATCTATTATTTCTGAAATACCTAAAAGAGAACCCAATTCTTTGTGAGGCCAAATTAAAGAAATTGTCTCAGCCAAATCTCCGACATAGTCATATGAAAGAGTAAATAATTCATTATCGACATTTTCAAAAACAATTTCTTTAATTCTAGAAATAGGAATATTTCTTAATTCTAATTCATTTGTTAAAATAGCTAAGGTATATCCTCTATCTGGATCAGAGGTGTTTTGAAAATAATTAGATAAAATATCAATTTTTCTGTTTCTAGAGGATGTTAATAATAATTTATTTATTAATTCACTGAACTTTTTCACAATTGTTCCTCATCATCTCTTCCAGATAAGGACAAAGCTAAGCCGTTAATGTTATTCATTTTGCACCAATGAACTATTGCCTCTTCTCTTCCGTGTGTAACATACACATTTTCTGCGTCAGTAAATTTAATGTATTTTGTTAACTCATTCCAATCAGCATGATCAGAAATAATCAAAGGCAATTCAACCAAGCTTTGTTTAGCTCTTTGTTTTATAGACATCCATCCTGAAGCTTGACAAATTATGGGGTCTTCAAATTTTCTTGACCAAATATTTTTAAGAGCTGAAGGAGGTGCTAGTATTATTTCTCCGTTATAATCTTTTTTTTTCGTGAGGTTAACCTTAGTAATTTTGCCTAAATCTATATATTTATTTTGATAATATTCGCATAATTTTTCTAAAGATCCATGAATGAAAATTTCTTTATCATAGCCTTGTTGTCTTAACAAATTTATAACTCTTTGTGCCTTTCCGAGTGCATACACGCCTACAAGGTGTGGTCTTTCTGAAAATAAATTTACCGATTTTAAAAGTTTTTTTATCTCTTCATTTTCATTTGGATGCTGAAAAACTGGAAGCCCAAATGTAGCTTCTGTTACCAAAGTATGACATTTTACGGGTTCAAAATCTTTGCATGTTTGATCACTTGTTGTTTTATAATCACCTGTGAAATTAATTTTTTCTCCTTTATATTCAGTTAAGACTTGGACGCTACCTAAAATATGCCCAGCTGGAAAAAATTTAATTGATACATCATTGATTTTGAGTGACTGATTTGTAGGTAATATTTGAAAATTTTCAGCACAATTTTCACCGTATCTAATTTTCATTATTTCTATAGTTTCTGAAGTAGCCAATACATTCTTATGACCGGGTTTCGCGTGATCAGCATGTCCGTGAGTTATTATTGCATTTTCTACTGGCTTATAGGGATCAATATGTGTATTTATTGGCTTTATATGTAAATTTTTGTCAATCCATTTCATATTTTTAATATATAATAATGTCAGAAAATTTAAAGCTTCAACCTATTCAAAACTGGTTAAAAAAAAATAACTGGTTCTTTTATGATCATCAGCTTGATACTTTGAACCAGTCTATAAACGGACATGATATTTTACTAATCGCTCCTACAGGAGGAGGAAAAACATTAGCAGGATTTTTGCCCTCACTTCATGATTTAATTAATAACAAATTTCCAGATAATAAATTACACACGCTTTACATTTCTCCACTTAAAGCTCTAACTATTGATGTACACAGAAATTTAACAAATCCTATTGAAGATCAAAAATTAGATATAAAAGTTGAAACTAGGACAGGTGACACCTCAAGTTATAAAAAGACAAGACAAAAAGAAGTTCCACCACATATGTTAATGACAACTCCAGAGTCATTAGCTTTATTATTAGCGGACACTCAAGCAAAAGAATATTTTAAATTTTTAAGATATCTAATCATTGATGAAATTCATAGTCTAGTAAACTCAAAAAGAGGGGATTTGCTATCTCTTAATCTTTCTAGACTAAATAATATTTCTCCAAATTGTAAAAGAATAGGTTTGTCAGCAACAATTAAAAATAAGAAATCTACACTTAATTTTTTATCACAGAAAAAAAAATCTAAAATTATTAATATTAGAGAAAAGTCATCTCCCAAAATTGAAATTTTAGAAACTGAAAATAGGGTTCCGTGGTCAGGACATATGGCTGGCTACGCTATTCCAGATATATATAAAAAAATTAAACTTTCATCTATGACTATTTTATTTGTTAATACCAGAGCACAAGCAGAACTAGTATTTAATAAACTTTGGCAGGAAAATGAAAATAATTTAAAAATTGCTATACATCATGGGAGTTTACAAAAAGAAATTAGAAGAAAAGTTGAAAACCTAATGTCTTTAGGGAAATTAGATTGCGTTGTTGCAACTAGCTCTCTAGATTTAGGAATTGATTGGGGAAAAGTTGATTTGGTAGTACAAATAGGGTCTCCAAAAGGAATAGCGAGGTTTTTACAACGAATAGGTAGAAGTAATCATAGATTTGATGAACCATCAGAGGCACTTTTAGTTCCATCTAATCGGTTTGAGTATTTAGAATGTATTTCTACAATAGCTTCAATCAAAGCAAATTTGTTAGATGAAGTTAAAGATAAGGAGGGAAGTCTGGATGTGTTAGCTCAACATATTTTAGGCGTCGCTTGTAGCAATCCATTCCAAATTGATGATTTTTTTCTAGAAATAAAAAAGGCCTGGCCATTTCGAAACTTAAAAAAACAAACATTCTTAGATGTTTTAGAGTTTGTCAGAAATGGAGGATATTCTCTAAAGCATTATGAACAATATGCTAAGATAGGTATTAACAAAAATAATTTTTACGCAATAAAAAATAAAAATATAAGAAATAGATACAGGTTAAATGTTGGCACTATAGTTGAATCCTACATGCTAAAAGTAAAGCTAGGTAATAGAACGCTAGGACAAGTAGAGGAGTGGTTTATAGAAGGGCTAAATGAAGGAGATACATTTTTATTTAGTGGTCGAGTTTTAGAATATCAAAGCATCACAAATAATAATATTATTGTAAGATCTACAAATAGTACACATCCTAAAATACCCTCATATGCTGGTGGTAGATTACCTTTAACATCAGAACTTTCATTTCAAGTTAGGAAGTTAATAAGTAAAAAAGAATATTGGAAACATTTTCCAAATCAAATTAGTGATTGGTTGAAATTACAGAATAAATTTTCAGGGTTACCTTCAGTAGAAGGACTTTTGGTAGAGACTTTTCCTCGCCACATCAAAAATAAAAAAAGATATTTTTTAATTTGTTATACTTTTGAAGGTAGAAATGCCAATCAAACACTTGGTTTTTTAATATCTAAAAAAATGCAGAGAATGGGTTATAAACCTATTAGCTTTGTAGCAACTGACTATGCATTAGCTATATGGTCAATGATTGAAGTTGAAGATATAAATATCATTCTAAATGAAGACATTATGTTAGACGACTTATATGAGTGGTTGGAGGAAACGCCTCTTTTAAAGAAAAACTTTCGAGATGCCGCCATCATATCTGGCTTGATTGAACGAACTATACCTGGACGAAAAAAAACAGGAAAACAAGTAATGTTTAGTTCTGATCTTATATTTGATGTTTTAAAAAAGCATGAGCCTAATCATATCTTACTACAAGTTGCTAGAAATGACTCATATAGGGGGCTTATTGATTTAGATAGATTAGGTGATTTTTTAAAAAGAATTAAAAATAATATTATTCATAAAAGATTAGATAGAATTTCTCCACTTGCAGTTCCGTTAGTATTGGAAATAAATAGACAAACTATTGATAAATCTGAGGTTGACGAATATTTTCTTGAAGAATTGGAAAGTGAAATATTAACTGAGGTTGGTTTGAATTGAAGACTTTAAATTTTTGTAATCATGGGCTACAGATATGTAAAGAGGGTGTTTTATTCTGGTTAGAAAGAGAAATAGCAATTGTATCAGACTTACATCTTGAAAAAGGTTCGAGCTATGCATCCTCAGGACAATATATACCTCCATATGATAGTGAAGAGACACTTCTAAAGTTATTAGATATATTAAATAAATATAAAGTTAGAAAAGTAATTTTATTAGGTGACACATTTCATGATAAAGATGCTTTTCTCAGAATGACGCCAAAAGTTAGGTTTTTATTTAAAGATTTTACCAAAAAATATGAGGTTATATTTATCCTTGGAAATCACGAAAATAAAATTAAAATAGAAGGTATTAAATTTCACCAAGAATATATTGTAGATAACATTCATTTTCTTCACGAGGCAATTAAAAAGGATATAAATCAGATTTCAGGTCATTTCCATCCCGTAGCTTCAATAAAAGTAAGTTCAAAAAAAATTACAAGTAAATGTCTAATTCACTCAAATAATCATATAATTTTACCTTCTTTTGGAGAATTTACTGGAGGTTTAAATATAAATGATCCAGCTCTAAAACCATTTATTAGTGAGGATTACAATATTTATTTTTTAACCAAAAAATCTATTTATAAATTTTCAAACAAAGAGATTGAGTCTCAATATTAAAATGAATTTGGTATGATTTTTGCATTCTTCAATTAAATTTTAAAATGGAGTTTACAATGTATGGGATTAAAGTTTGGTCATCTGATAACAAAAATGACTGGTATTTATTAAGAGATATGCATGATGGTATAGTGCATGTTTGGGATAAAAAAGAAGATGTACAACGCGTTCAACAAAATTTAAAATGTAATAAGTCTGCTATTACTAAAATTATGTCGAGTGTCATTATAGATAGGGCATTAAACAAGCGTAAAGAAATCGAACATTTAAAATATTTTCTCAAATAATAGATAGTATTAATTTAATTTTCTGTTTAGATAAATATTCTTTATAAGGATAATTATTAGATGTTTATTTTTAGACAGAATATTTTTGGCATTGCAACAATAAGTGCCATAGTCATTTTATCAGTCTTATTAAGTAAATTTCTTTCATCTAGTAATTTACTAATTTCGTCTGCCTTCCTATGTATTTTTACAGGATTAATTATAGGTAATTTTTTTTCTATTAATGAAAATACACTTCCTTTTATTAGTTTTTGTTTAAAAAAATTATTAAGAATTGGAATAGCTATTCTTGGTCTTAGTTTAAGTTTAACTGAACTTTTAGATTATGGATCTACTGCAATTATTTTAGTTTTATTAAATATTATAATAGCATTTTTAATAATAATGGTTTTATGTAAAATTTTTAATATATCCAGTAATTTTGGGTATTTAATTACAATGGGTACTTGTATATGCGGTGTAACAGCAGTTATAGCCACTTCTTCAATAATTAAATCTAATAAAGATGAAACTAGTTATGCAGTAGGAATAGTAACTTTATTTGGAATTTTAGCAGTATTTTTTTACCCTTATTTAGCTAATTATTATTTCAATCTATCTCCAGATTTTGCAGGTATATTTTTAGGTACAGCTATTCACGACACAGCCCAAGTTAGTGCTGCAAGTGTTATTTATTCTGAATTATACAATAGCCAAGAAGCTTTAAATTCGGCAATGACAACAAAGTTATTAAGAAACTCATTTTTGATTATTTTAATTCCACTTATCGCTTATCTCTATAATAGAAATCAAGCAGTTGATGTAAAAAAATCAATTAAAGATTTTTTTCCAATGTTTGTATTTGGATTTATTTTATTGTCTATCTTTAGAACTTTTGGTGATCAATTAATCATGGATAGTAACCTGGTTCATTATTGGGAAACATTTTTATTAATATCCAAACAGATATCGATTTATTGTATTTTATTTGCAATGGTCGCTTTAGGTCTACAAACCAACCTTAAGGGGATGTCATCATTAGGAGCAAAGCCTCTAATAATTGGATTTGCCGCTTCTACAACTGTTGGAGTTGTTAGTGTAATGTATCTTCTTTTAATATTACCTATGATACAACATTAATTAATAAGAAATTAATCTTAATTTTTTTATTACAAAAGTAATTATAATAGGAACTATTAGTGTTAATAAACACACAATAATTAATAGAATTCCAAGTTCAGAATAATCTGCAGGAATTTTTATTTCACCTTGCTCGGTCTTTACTTCTCGTGTAATCACAAAAATTTGATTCAAATATTTAGTTCCTAAATTACTAGCTGAAAGTGCTAAATTAGTAAAACTTGCAAGTATTGCGAAAAAGGTTGCTTTGAGGTGGCTTGGTGCTGATTGTGCTATCCATGCGAGTATTGGTATCATCGACACCTGACCAAGTGGACTTTCTAAAGCAGTATTAAATATAGCTATAAAGCGTTCATCCACTATTCCGCCAGTTAGTTTAGATGTATATTCATGAAACCCATAATACATTGCAATTGAAGGTAATATAAAAATTGAGCCTGCTACAGAGAGGATAATAATTAGTCTAGACATAGAAGATTTTTCCATGAGAGGTCTCAAAATAAAGATACCAAAAATTGTTAGAAAAGATGCTATTAATCCAAGTAATGATAGAAATTCTTGGTCGAATTTTAATACATCTATTTCAAACCAACTGCCTCCTTGACCAACGCCAGGCATCGCTCTAAACACGAAAATAATAATTGCTGTCCCTAACAGCATCCTTTTTGCTTTAGTATCTAACTCATTAGATAATTTAATGAGTAACAATAATATTATTCCAAATGATCCCACGAAGACAATTTCTTGAGAAAACTGGATCTTAGATGTACCTATAAATAATGTGAATAAAACAAAAATAATTGAACCAATAATAATTAATACATTTGGTTTTGTTAGTTCTGGACTAATAAATATCATTCCTTTTGCCTTAATGGGAGCAATGCCATTTTTGATAAGAGAATTTAATTTATTTTGTTTGTTTATATAAGCTAGAAAAATTCCTGAAATTGAAATAAGTGGAACAATTAAAGAGTATAAATAAATTTTTCCATAAGCATTAATTTTTTCCAACTCAGTCATTTCTGAAGAGTCAGCAAAAACTATTAAATTTAGCATTGATACAAGTAGTGTTCCAAAAATAATTGACACTCTACCAAGAAGTTGCATAGAAATATTCATAGACTTTAGATCTTTAAAATCTATTTCTTCACCATTATCATCTATTTTTGGGACTGCTTCAACCGTCATAGCGTCGGCAACTACATCTTGTAAAACAAAACCAATCGGAGCTAATAAAGATGAAATAACAAACCATGTTTCAGCTTTTAGTATTAAAATCATTTCTAATTTATACTGAATAAGACAATACATAATTATGCTACTAGCTGCCATTACTAGGGCTCCTAGTATTACAAGAATTGATTTAAACTTCCAAAGAATATCAACCAAGTGTCCCAATGGCATTTTTAATACCCAAGGAAGTCCTGCCCAAAAACCTAATCCAGCAAGAAATACTGCCGACAAATCCAAATACTCTTTTACAAAAAAAAGACCAACTATATTTGTAATTCCTGACACACCAGCAGCGAGATAAATCATTAATGGAGGAATAAATGAAAATTTAAAAGAACCAAAAATTTTATTTATAATAGTCATTTTTTTAACCAAAAATTTATATCATTTTGAAATGAATTAGTTCATGTTTATATATGAAACTGTACTAAAATAATAAGGAGATACTAGTACATGTCAAATGATGATATTGATAGAAAAATAGCTGTGATATTTGCCACCGACTTAGTTGGCTACAGCAAACATATGGAAAAAGATGAGAATGCTACACTACGAGGTCTTCGTGAATGTAACAAGATTATCGAAACCATTATTAAAAAACAAAAAGGACGTATTTTTAATACAGGTGGAGACTCTGTATTTGCTGAGTTTCCAAGTGCTGTTGCTGCAGTTGACACAGCAGTTGAGTTCCAGAAACAGATTAAGGATCGGAATGAGAAAGATACAACAGATATCAAACTAAAATATCGTATTGGTATCAATATGGGTGATGTTGTTAAGGAAGGTGATAACCTCTTGGGTGATGGTGTAAATATTGCCGCTCGTTTAGAGACTCTAGCTCAGTCTGGTGGGATAACAATATCAAAGAATGTTTATGATTTAGTTGCTAAGAAAACAAAGTATGAATTTAATGATCTTGGTGAGCAGAAGGTCAAAGAAAATATCTTTCATGCATATGACTTGTTACTAGATCCTTCACAAAGAAGAAAATTAAAAACTGGATCATCAAAGGCAAAACTGTTTGGATTAGTTGGGGGTGCTATTGCTGCTGTATTTATAGGATTATTTTTAACTGGAATGTTCGAAACTGAGAAAAAACTTGATACCAGTAAAATAGTTGTACTTCCTTTTAAAAGTTTAAGTGATACTAAAAAAGAAAAATTGTTAGCTCTTGGGATATCTCAAGACTTAGGATCAAAACTAACAAAGTCTTCTAAATCATTAAATATATTAAATTTAAAAAAAATTCCAAAGGATCTTAAAGAAGTTTCTAAATCTACAAATGCCTCTTATTTGGTAGATGGTAACATCATGCAGATTGATAACATGCTTAGAGTCAAGGTTGATTTAATTGATGGAAAGAACATATCAAATATTTGGTCAGAGACATATGACAGGGATTTGACAGGTAAAAATATTTTTGCCTTGCAAGATGAAATTACAAAACAAATTATAAATGAATTGGTAGGAGCTGGAGCAGTACTTTCTAAAGATATTTATACTAAGATAGCAATTAGTGAAACTAGCGACATATCAATATATGAATGTATAAACCTAGCAAGAAACTCACAAAGACTTGGAAATGATAGAACGAAAGCTATAAATTGTTTGAAGGAATCTGTTAAAAAAGATCCTAATTATGCTGATGCCTGGGTATGGTTAGCTGTAAAAACCAGAACTTTATATACAGATAATCCTATTCAAGAAAATAATCATTTATTGAAGGATGCATCAAAATATATTGAAAATGCCTTAAGGCTTGATCCTAAATCATCAAAAGGTCTTCAGGTTAAAACAATGATAGAATTTCATAAAAAGAATTGGGAACAAATGTTTAGTATAGCTAATAGAGCTTTTGAACAAAATTCAGGAGACCCAAGTATACTTAGTAGATTAGCAATGAATGTAGCATTTGGAGGTAATTGTACATTAGACAATGTAAGTAATTCCAGTCAACAACCCAAAGATACCTTAAATAATGAATGTCAATTTCATCGTGGTTGTTGGGAAATGGGGTTAACTGCTAATAAAATGGACACTGGGAATTTTGCAGTTATGGATAATTATATGTTAGCGACATGTTACAATATTGTGAAGGATGGAAAAAATGCATTAAAAATGATGAGCCAAATGCCTCATCAAAAGACATTTTGGTATGAAATACACTCTGGAGTAGCATCACATTTTGAAAATAAATTTAAAACTGCAGAAGGTCATTTTGAAAATGTTAAATTAGCTATTAAGACAAATAAACTTACTAAAATTTATGATATATTTAAAAGATATAATAATGAAAAATTAAGCTACCCAGTATATAAAAAAGTATTAAAAAAGTATGGATTTGAATAAAAGATTTACTTTTTCTTATTTAACTCTTCTTTAAGTTCAGACATTTGTTTTTTTAAAATTTCTATTTCGTCTTTGTCACTCAGTGATGATTTTTCATTAGGGGGATTTTCTGTAGTTTCTTTTTTTTCAAAAGGATTTAGAAAATCTTTCATCAATTCAAATTGTTTTGATTGCCAATCTTGCATTAATTCTGAACTAGATTTGTCCGTGAATGGATTGACACTTTTAGTGTTGAGATGTTTTAAAAATTCACTTTGCTGGTTTTGATAGAACTCAAATGTTTTAGCCACCATGTCTGGCATAATTTTTTCTGTTGCATTGCTATAACTTTTAATTATTTCAGTCAACATATTCTCTGGAAGTACGTTACCATCTTTGTTTTCAATATCAGAGATTATTTGAAGAAGATATTGTTTAGTTAAATCTTCACCAGTTTGCTTATCAATTATTTTTATATTTTTACCATTTTTAATAAGTGCTGATATTTCCTCAAGTGTAACATATTCACTTGAATTGGTATTATATAAACGTCTGCTTGAATATCGGGTTATCAATATTTGTTCTTCAGACAAGATTTATTACCTCGTAAATTCAAAACTAGATACTAGTAAGGAATATTATATTCTTTACTAGTAACCATGATAAATTATTCTGATGATGTCACAACAGTTTTATTTGTTGTTTTTTTTGCTGTTTTAGTCATTTCTTCGTTCATTTCTTTTCCAGCAGACATATATAAATCTATAGTATCTAATTGAGCCTTTTTTGCTATTTCAGCAAACTCAGCAATATGTTTTGGAGAAGATTGTGTTTGTTGAGTAACAAAATCATTTATTACTTTTGAATAGTCACTTGGATTTTTATGTGTCTTAGTAAATGTTTCTAGTGAATTTAATGTTTCTTTAGACCATTCTTGGCTAAGCTCTGTATTTTTTTTAATTGTTTCCAATGCGATTTTTGATAACTTTGAATTAAATTCAAGTATACCATCTAAGGAATGTGAAGACATAAAAGGGTTTTGAGTAGAAAACTTCTCAAAATTTTTAGTGTATTCGTCAAATGTAAACATAAATTACTCCATAAATTTATTAATATAATATTTATATATGCCGCATTGCAGAAATTGTCAATAGAAAAATGCTGCAACTGCAAATTATTTATTTTTCTTTTTTACATAACGTCCTGGAGCAGGTTCTATTTCAGTAATTCCAATCATTTTAGTTGAAATTATTTTCTCTGATAAAAATTGTTTTTTCCATTCATACCATTCATTCCACCAAGAACCATTTTTATTAATAGAACTATTGAACCATTTTTCAGGAGTTGAATAATTTTCATTATTCATCCAATATCCGTATTTATTAGAATGTTCAGGATTAATTATTCCTGCAATATGTCCGCTTCCTGCAAGAATAAATACTTTTTCTCCCGAGGTTTTACTCAATCCATTAAACGATGATTTCCATGGAGCTATGTGGTCATTAAAAGTTCCAATAGCTATAATAGGTTGCGAAATTTGTTCTAAATTAACTTTTTCACCTAAAACTTCTAGTTTACCTCTTGAGAAATCATTATTTTTATAAAATTTTTCTAAATATTCAAGAGCCATTTTCCCAGGCAAATTTGTAGAATCACTATTCCAATATAACAGGTCAAATGGTGGAGGCTTTTTACCCATTAAATATGACTTTACTGCAGGACCATAAATTAGATCATTAGATCTTAAAAAACTAAATGTTTGTGATAAAAAATCACCATCCATAAAACCAAGATCATCAATTTGATCTTTAATTGTATTTAAATACTCATCTGAAACAAATATTGATAAATCCCCTGGATCTTCAAAATCAGTAAGAGTAGTAAAAAAAGATGCTGACTTAATATATTCTAATTTTCTTGCATTAAGATAACTCAATCCTGTAGCTAATAGTGTACCTCCAATGCAATAACCGATTGAATTTATTAAATCTACAGAATAAAACCTTCTAGTTTGTTCAATAGCGTCCAGTAAACCATCTTTAAGATAATCATCATAACCTATTTCAGAATGACTGCTGTCAGGATTAACCCAAGACATTAAAAAAACTGGAATACCCTTGCTCAATAAAAATTTAATAAAACTATTTTCTGGTTTTAGATCTAAAATGTAAAATTTATTTATCCAGGGAGGAATTATTAATATTGGTATTTGATGTGATATTTCTTGAGTTGGTTTATAGTAAATTAATTGATATAACTTATTTTCATAGATTACGGATCCTTCGGCATTAGCAATATTTTTCCCTATCTCAAATGCAGTTTCATCAGTAAGAGAGACATTAAATTCACCATCATTCTTTTCAAGATCACCAACTAAATTTTCTAATCCATTCACTAATGACTGACCTTTAGTTTCCATAGCCTCTTGAAGTGCGTCTGGGTTTGTCATCAGAAAATTTGTAGGAGAAAAAAACTCTAGCATTTGCTTTGTAAAAAAAGTAATTTGTTTTTGCTCAGGATGACTAAGACCTTCTATTCCCGTAATAGTTTCCTGAATTATATCTGAAGAAGTAAGATATTGTTGTTTTATCATTTTAAAATATGGATTTTCTTCCCATGTAACACTTTTAAAGCGTTTATCATTTTTTTGTGAATTATTATTTTCTTGTTTGAGAAAATATCTTTGAACATCTGACCATGTTTCTAAAGATGATTTGTAATACTTAACTTGGTTTTCTATTAATTTAGTGGGGTTTGAGAGTATTTCAGAAAAATATTTAGCTGCAGCTTTATAGTAAAGATCTTGATTTGGTTGAGTGATTTGTTGCTTCTTAGATTTAGATGCTATTATAAATACTAATCTTTTTGTAAGAACATCAACTTTTTCTAAATTTTTTTTGAGTTCATCAAAATCAAAATTTTCGTATTGATTTTTATTGTCCTTCAATTTATTTGCCTTTGTGAGTTTTTAATCATAGTGTTATGATAAGTTAACTAGTTAATTTTTTAAAGGGGTAATAATGTTATCGCCAACACAATCTTATGATCTTTTTGAAATTAACAAACAGTATTATCAGTGGCTTGCGTCGTCAACTAGAACATTTTGGAATAATCCTATATTTGGGTTACTTCCAAGTCCGCTGCCTCCTGCCTTTGCTGCGTGGGGAAAGGTAACAGAGCATTCATTATCTAGAATATCCTCAAAACCAGATTGGGGTATTTCTTCATATATATCTGGAAATAATGAATATTATGTTAATAAAAAAATTATAATGGATTTTCCTTTTTGTAATCTTATAAAGTTTGAAAAAGAAAATAATAATAAACAAGAACGAAAAGTACTTATAATCGCTCCAATGTCAGGTCATTATTCTACTTTAGTTCGAAATACAGTTATATCGCTTTTGCCTGATTGTGATGTTTACGTTACCGACTGGAAAAATGCGAGAGATATTCCTGTTTCT
>CABYBQ010000020.1 GCA_902517275.1 uncultured SAR116 cluster alpha proteobacterium | reverse complement strand
AGAAATGAAAAAAAATATTTATCTAACATTAGAACAGAAATTGACGCGATGGCTGTAATGGGTGGTTATAAAGTTTCTTCTGATTTAATGAAGAGCATGCCTAATTTAAAAATTATAGGTTGTTGTGGTGTAGGTTTTGACGCAATCGATATAAAATGCGCTAAAAATTTAGGTATTAAAGTCGTTAACACACCTGATATACTACATGATGAAGTGGCTGACACAGCTATTGCATTAATTTTGTGTGTATACAAAAAGATAGTTGAGGCTGATAGTTTTGTTAGAGAAAATCAATGGCTTAATGGAAATTTTCCACTTACTAAAAAATTTACTGGAACCAAGTTAGGAATCGTTGGGATGGGAAGAATTGGTAAAGCAATAGCTAAAAGAGCAGAAGCATTCGATTGTAAAATTTCATATCATTCAAGAAACAAAAAAGATGTAAAATACAAGTTTCAAAGTAATTTGAATGAATTAGCAAAAGAGGTTGAAACTCTTTGCATAAGTACACCAGGTGGAAAAAGTACTGAAAAGTTAATCAACAAAGAAGTGCTAAATAATTTAGGTAAAAAAGGTGTCCTAATTAATGTTGCACGAGGATCTGTAATTGATGAAGAAGAATTAATTTACTGTCTTGAAAAAAAAATTATTTTAGGTGCTGGCATAGATGTTTATACAAATGAACCAAATATACCTGAAAAATTAATAAAGCTAAAAAACACTGTTTTGTTACCGCATATTGCTTCAGCGACTATTGATACACGAAACGCTATGAGTAAGTTAATTTATGATAATATTAATAACTACTTCAATAAAAAACCTTTAATTTCTGAAGTAACATAAACTATATTTTAATTATTTTGTAATTTAAGTCCAGCATTACGCGCATATATTTTTGCTACAGCAGAATCATCCTCATTGCCTAATCCTGAGCCAGCAGCTGCAACAAATTGTTGCATTGCAGTTGCAGTTAAGGGGGCAGAAAAATTTGACTTTTGTGCTATATCTAAAACTATACCTAAATCCTTTGGCCAAATATTGATTGAAGATTTTGGAGAATAATCATTATCTATAATATGAGGCGTTCTGTTCTCAAGCATCCAAGAAGTTCCAGCACATTTCGAAATAACTTCTAAAAACCTTTTTGGATCAATTCCTTGAGTTATACCAAATGTAAGAGCCTCAGCCATTGCAGCAATATGAACACCCGCAAGCATTTGATTAACTGCTTTCATAGCAGAACCTGATCCGACATGTTCCCCAAATTCGAAGACAGTTTCTGAGGTACAGTCTAAAATAGGCTTGGCAACCTCAAAAGCTTTTTGGCTTCCAGAAATCATATAGGATAACTTACCCTCAGCTGATTTTTTTGATCCTCCAGAAATGGGAGCGTCTAAATACAAAAGTCCTTTATCATTGCAAGAAGATGCCATTTCTTTAGCAAAATCTGGAGCTACTGTTGTACAAACCATGATAAGACTATTTCTCTTTAATTTATCTGAAATACCGTTTTGGCCAAAAATAATTTCCCGTGTTTGTTTCTCATTTAGAACAACTATAATTACTGCTTGTAAGTCTTTAAAAGGGATATCAGAATCTAACCCGCCTCCTTCAACAAATCTCTTCTGTTGCACTGGATTTTTATCTTGTCCATAAACCTTGTAGCCTGAACGATGTAAAGTTTGAGCTATCCCATAACCCATAGAACCTAAACCAACAACTAATATTTTTTTCATAAAAAAACTTTAATCTACATCGAACATTTTGCAAGAATTGAAGCTTTTTCTAGTGCTTCATATTCACCTTTTAATCTTGCGTATTCAGCTTCTTCTTCTTTTGTTCCTCCCAAGAAAAAAACAGCAGGCCAAAATAAAATTAATGAAACACCCGTTGCAACTTTATCATTTTCATTATTCTTATCAAGTTTGCCCGTGAGGGATCTTACTTTCCCAGCCACTCTCTGCATTTCTGCTCTAATCTGATCACAATCATAATTTGAATATTGCTGAGGTGAGACATATTGAGCAACAATATCTTTTGAAGAATTAGAACAAGAAGTTAAAAAACTTATTGAAATAATATAAATTAAAATTTTCTTAAACATTTTTATCCCCATTTTTAATGATTATCTCTAGGTAAAGTTTTTCTAACCTTTTGATATTTAACAGCATTTTCAAGAACAGCTCCGTCAGATAATTCTCCAACAAATTTTCTTTGAATTTCTTGCCATGGCGTTTGACTTTCAGGATATGGCGGAACACCGTCTTTTTTTCTTAATTCTATTTCTTTGTCACTAACTAACATGTTTGCTGTACATTTGTTTAAATCTATTACTACCTTATCACCAGTTCTTAACCAGGCCAATCCACCTCCAGTTGCACTCTCTGGCGAAGCATTTAGGATTGAAGGACTTCCTGATGTTCCAGATTGTCTTCCATCTCCAATACACGGTAATTCAGTTATGCCTTTTTTTATTAGTTCATCAGATGGCTGCATATTTACTACTTCAGCAGACCCAGGCCAACCTACAGGTCCAGCACCTCTAATAACAAGAATTGAATTTTCATTCATATCTAAACTTTCATCATTTAATCGGTCGTGATAATCCTCAGAACCCTCAAAAACAATAACTTTACCTTCTAGTATCCCTTCTTTACCAGGGCGTTTTAAAAATTTATCTTTAAAGCTTTTTGAAATAACAGATGTTTTCATTATTGCTGCATTAAAAAGGTTACCTTTTAAAACAATAAAGCCTGCCTTTTGTTTAATTGGATTTTTAAAAGGAGTAATAACCTTTTCATCTTTAATTTTAATACCCTTTAAATTTTCAGACAATTTTTTACCCGTCACCGTCATTACGTCTCCATGAAGCTTGTCATAACTTAAAAGCTCTGACATTATGGCCGCCGTTCCTCCAGCTCTATGATAACTTTCACACAAGTACTCACCTGCCGGCTGTATGTTTGCCATTAATGGTATATCGTAACCAACTTTTTGCCATGCGTCAGTTTCTAATTCCACTCCTACATGTCTTGCAATTGCAGTAATGTGAATTTGAGCATTAGTAGAGCCTCCAATAGCTGAGTTTACAGTAATAGCATTTTCAAAAGCCTCTCTGGTCATAACTTGTGAGGGCGATAAATCGTCTTTAACCATATCAACAATTCTAAGACCAGTTTTATATGCCATCTGCCCTCGTTCTCTATATGGTGCAGGAATATTAGCATTGCCTGTTAAACTCATTCCTAATGCTTCAGCCAGAGAATTCATTGTTGAAGCAGTTCCCATTGTATTACAATGCCCATCTGATGGAGCTGAGCTTGTTACAATATCTATAAATTGTTCATAGTCTATTGTGCCTGCTGCTAGTTGAACTCTACTATCCCATACAGCTGTACCAGAACCCGCAAGTTTACCATTATGCCATCCGTCTAACATTGGTCCACCATTAAGAACAATCGCAGGAAGATCAACTGTTGCTGCCGCCATTAAACAAGAAGGAGTTGTTTTATCACAGCCTGTCATTAAAACTACACCATCTAAAGGATAACCGTGAAGTATTTCAACTAAACCTAAATATGCTAAGTTTCTATCAACTGCTGCAGTTGGTCTCTTAAGAGTTTCTTGAATAGGATGCACGGGAAATTCAAAGGCTATACCTCCAGCACTTCTTATCCCCTCTCTAACTCTTTCTGCTAACTTTATATGTACTCTATTACAAGGAGATATATCTGAACCTGTTTGTGCAATTCCAATGATAGGTTTACCCGATCTCAACTCTTCTGGCGTAAGTCCAAAGTTCATTGACCTTTCAAGATATAAAGCAGTCATTCCAGGATTAGTCGAATTATCAAACCATTGTTGACTTCGATATTTTGGATTGAAATTTTTATCTGACATAACTTTTCTCACAAGTAAAATTTTAAAGTTTTACAATAATAATATTTTATAAATTTAATTTAAAATAGTGTGAATATTTTACATTATTTATTTTAAATTTTAATAATATTGTTAATATCATACTTTATTTTAAAAAAATCGAAAAGATAATTTCAGTTTTATTTTTTATAATGTGGGAGGTTATAAAAATGTCTAATAATGAGAAGTTAACTGTTAAACTTAATAATAATGATAATGTTGCTACTGCTTTAAGGGAGATAGGCATAGGTGAAACCACACAGAACCTTGAAAGCATTAACAAAATCCCAAAAGGCCATAAAATAGCTCTTAGAAAAATTAATAAAGGTGAGAAAATAATCAAATATGATCAACTTATTGGTGTTGCTAGCAAAGAAATTCTGGCTGGAGACCATGTTCACGTTGAAAATACTGATTTTAAATCAACTGATCATGATTATGAGTTTTCAACATCTATTAAGTTACCAAATATGATTGAACCTGAAAAAAGACCTACTTTTAAAGGTTACAAACGACAAAACGGCAAAGTTGGAACAAGAAATTATATAGGTATCCTTACATCAGTTAATTGCTCTGCGACAGCTGCAAAAAATATTGCAGAAGTTTTTACAGATGACAAATTACGTCTATATCCAAATGTTGATGGAGTTGTTTCATTTACTCATGGTACTGGTTGTGGAATGGCAGATTCTGGCGATGGCTTTGATGCTCTTCAAAGAGTTCTTTTAGGCTATATCCAACATCCTAATTTAGCTGGAATTTTGTTAATTGGCTTAGGATGTGAGGCAAACCAAATAAAATTTCTTTTAGATGCTTTTGACTTACATGAAAATCCATTTTTTAAAACAATGACACTGCAGGATATGGGTGGACTTAGAAAAACAATTAAAGCAGGAATAAAATGCATAGATGACATGCTTCCAAAAGTAAATTCTATAGAACGAACAGAGCAATCAGTAGAACATCTTAGCGTTGCGCTTCAATGTGGAGGCTCTGATGCTTGGTCTGGAATAACCTCAAATCCATCTCTTGGTCATGCCGCAGACTTATTAGTAAAAAATGGTGGCACAGCTATTTTGGCTGAAACACCTGAGATTTACGGCGCTGAACACATGTTAACTAGAAGGGCAATCTCTCCAGAAGTTGGGAAAAAACTTGTTGATAGAATTTTATGGTGGGAAGATTACGTTACTAGAAACAAAGGAAGTTTAAATAACAATCCATCACCTGGTAATAAGGCTGGTGGTTTGACCACTATATTAGAAAAGTCACTGGGAGCAGCTGCTAAAGGGGGAACAACTCCATTGAATGATGTTCTTTTGTACGCCCAACAAGCTGAAAAAAAAGGTTTTTTATTTATGGATAGTCCTGGGTATGATCCTGCGTCAGTTACTGGGCAAATAGCAAGTGGTTGTAATGTTGTTACCTTTACAACTGGAAGAGGTTCTTGCTTTGGTTGCAAACCTTCTCCATCTATAAAAATAGCTACAAACACAGAGATGTATAATAATATGGTTGAAGATATGGATGTTAACGCAGGAAAAGTTATAACTGAAAATAAAAGTATTGAGGACGTTGGTCAGGAAATTTTTGATTTAATAGTCAGGGTAGCTTCAGGCGAAAAATCAAAGTCTGAGTATCAAGGTCTTGGAGACTTAGAGTTTGTGCCTTGGCAAATTGGAGCAACAATGTGAGGGGTTTTTATGATTGATTTGAAAGGCAAAATTGCTCTTTTGACAGCTTCTGGTCAGGGCATTGGGAAAGCTACAGCTAAAGCATTCTCTGAGGCTGGTGCGTACGTGATTGCAACAGATATAAATCGTGAAACATTATCTTCTTTAGATAAGATTGTGGATGAAACTCATATACTTGATGTTACAGACAATAATGCAATTAAAAACTTAGTCGGGTCAATCAAAGCACCTGATATACTATTTAACTGTGCTGGAATTGTGCACAATGGAACAATTTTAGAATCAACTGATGATGACTGGGATTTTGCTTTTAAACTTAATGGCAAAGCAATGTATCACATGATTAAAGAAGTAATGCCGATAATGATAGATAAAGGAGGAGGATCAATTGTTAACATAGCTTCTGTTGCTTCATCTCTAAAAGGTATTTCAAACCGTTTTATTTATAGTGCATCAAAAGCAGCTGTTTTAGGTTTAACTAAGTCTGTTGCTGCTGACTATATTACCCAAGGCATAAGGTGTAATGCCATATGTCCTGGTACAATAAATAGTCCATCACTAGAGCAAAGATTATCCGATATGGGTGATTATGAAAAAGCAAAGAAGGAATTTGTTGCCCGACAACCAATGGGAAGAATTGGAGAGGCAGAGGAAGTGGCAAACCTTGCAGTTTATTTAGCAAGTGATGCCTCAGCTTTTACAACCGGTCAATTTCATATTATAGATGGTGGAATATGTACATAAGAAAATGTCATATTAAGAAAAAGTATTAATTGTAAAAGGAGGAGAATATAATGAAATTGTTACGTCATGGAGCTTTTGGAAAAGAAAAACCAGGTATTCTTGATCAAAATGGCTCTATAAGGGATTTGTCTGTGCATTTATCAGATATTAATGGAGAAACTATAAGTGAAAATAGTTTAAAAAAAATTTCTTCAATAGATTTATCTTCTCTACCAATTGTATCTGATGATACGAGACTAGGTGCATGTGTTGGTAATGTTGGCAAGTTTCTATGTATTGGATTAAATTATTCTGATCATGCAGCGGAAAGCGGCATGGCTGTTCCTAGTGAGCCTATCCTTTTTTCAAAAGCTACTTCTGCAATTGTCGGTCCAAATGATAATATTGAAATACCAAGAAATTCAGTTGAGACTGACTGGGAAGTAGAGCTTGGTATAATTATTGGAAAAAAAGCCAAATATATAAATGAGAATGATGCGGATGATTATATTGCTGGCTACTGCCTAGTAAATGACGTCTCTGAAAGAGAGTTTCAATTAAAAAAAGAAGGTCAATGGACCAAAGGAAAGTCTTGCGATACTTTTGGGCCTACTGGACCATACTTAGTTACAAAAGATGAGATAGCTGACGTTCAAAACTTGAAAATGTATTTGGATGTTAATGGAAAGAGAATGCAAGATGGTTCTACAAATACTATGATTTTTTCAGCCGCGTACATTGTATGTTACTTATCTCAATTTATGAGCCTTAATCCTGGAGATATTATAGCGACAGGAACTCCTCCTGGAGTTGGAGGTGGAATGAAACCACCTGTATTTTTAAAAGCTGGGGATAAAATGAAACTTGGTATTGAAGGACTTGGTGAACAAAATCAAGTTTGTATTCAAGGTTAAGTATATGAAGTAACAATTAAAGTAATAGCAATTAAGTCGCAGATATTTATGAAAAAGGTAGCTAAATCAAATTTCTACCATACATATCCTTATCAGTGATGTTGGTAAAGCATAGTGCGAAAGAAAATAAAGAAAAAACTACAACCACTTTAGTTATTTCCTTAAATACTTATTGAGAATTGAAAGTACTTAGAATAACTTAATTTTGGACTTGAACAATACATGGAGTTTCAGTTTTAGTTTCGATATCAAATATAGATCTTCCAGTATGGTTTAAATGCATGCCGTAAGTGTGTATAGAAAGTGCTATATCTTTTCCATTATTCCATACACTATGTATATCCTCTGGTAGGCAACAAGTAGCGTTTCCAGGAAAAATTGTTTCTTCATTAGTTTTTATTAAATCGGCAAATCCATCTTTAGATCCATCATCTAATCTTTTATAATTAGTTTCATGTTCTTGGCCTTGAATTCCTGCAACTACTGCCCATGTTTTATGATTATGCGGTGCAAGACCTTTTCCTGGTGCCCATGCAATAACAAAAACAGCCAATCTATGATCATCTTCTTCATGCAGCAGATGTAGTCCAAATCCTTGCTCTTCATTTACATTATAATACTCAGGTTTAATCCAACTTTTATCATCAGCAAGACGAAGAGCTAATGGCTTTATTCTTTCAGTTATAGACGTTTCGACAACTTCTTCGTTAACTACCTTACGTATATCCCTAACATAATTTTCAACTGAGTAATTGTTCATATTTTTTCCTTATTTATTTTCAAGTTCACGTAATTCAACTCTTCTAATCTTACCAGATATAGTTTTAGGCAAAGTTTCAACAAATTCAACTTTTCTTGGGTACTTATATGGGGCAGTTAAATTTTTGCAAAAATCTTGAATTTCTCTAATTAATTCATTTGATCCTTTATAACCTTCTATTAGAACAATATATGCTTTTACTATTTGACCCCTCGTCTCATCTGGAACTCCGACCACGGCACTTTCTACAATCAAATCATGCTCTAATAAAGCACTTTCGACTTCAAAAGGACTAATTCTATAACCTGCTGATGAAATTAAATCATCAGATCTACCTACGAACCACAAGTAGCCATCCTTATCTCGAGACGCGGTATCACCTGTATAATACCAACCATATCGAAAAGAATCTTTTACAATAAATTTATTTTGTAAGTACCCATGAAATAAACCAGGAGGCCATTTTTTTTCTGTACAAATAGCAATATGGCCAACTTCACCATCTGGTAAGATTTTACCATTATCATCAACAACGTTTATATCAAAACCTGGAACGGGTTTACCCATTGATCCAAAACGTGTCTCTACGCCAGGGAAATTTCCTACAATGTTAATTGTTTCAGTTTGCCCATAACCATCTGCGATAACTGTTCCTGTATTTTCAGACCAATATCTTATCACCTCTGGATTAAGAGGTTCACCAGCACCAAGACATCTCCTTAATGATTTGAGATTAAATTGTTTGAGGTCTTGCTGAACGAACAACCTGTATACAGTTGGAGGCGCGCAAAAAGTAGTTACTTTATACTCAGAAATTGCTTTAAGATGTTCCACTGGATCCATTTCAGGAGTATCATACAAGACAGTTGTGCAGCCAATCATCATTTGGGGAAAAAGTATGCCCCAAGCAGCTTTTGCCCATCCAGTATCGGTTAAAGTCCAATGTACATCGTTTTCTCTAAGATCCATCCAAAAAAGTGCAGTTGCAGCATGTGCATATGCATAACCAAAATCTCTTGGAACCATTTTTGGTAATGCTGTTGTGCCTGAAGTAAAATATATCATCATAGTTTCATTAGATGCAAAAGGCTCTAAATCTTCTATATTCAAATTAGTATCTTGTTTTTCACAAAGCTCTTTAAAAGATAGCCATTTATCTGATGCATCTCCGGTGACAATCAAGTGTTTAAGAGTTGGGCATTCATCAATTATTTGGTTCACCTTCTCAACATGCATTGGCGAAACAATAACAGCCTTGGCTTCAGATTCATTGACACGATAGGCTATATCTTTAGCAGTTAGCAAATTAGTTCCAGGCATAGAGATTACACCAACTTTCATACATCCAAAAAGTACTTTATGCCAATCAGGGTTTCTGCCAATAATAACACAAGCAGCATCACCTCGTTTCAAGCCAAGTGATAAAAGAGCCTTTCCAAATTGCGATGAAGCTTTTGATAGTTCTGAATATGTTACAGATGTTTTATATCCTGAGACTGTGTCGATAGCCAATAAAGCGACCTTATCAGCTTGTTGAGCTCGTACATCCAAGACATCATATGCAAAGTTAAAAAATTCCGGAATATCAAGTGAGAAAGACTTGCTTGCAATTTCATAATTTCTTTCAATATTATCAAAAGTAATCATTTTAAACCTCATCTCTTTCAAAGTAGTCAATAAGTTTGTAAATGAACTATGTTTAATAAAAAAATAAAGCTTAACTTATTAAAAAAGATTATAAAATATTAATTATATTTTAATCAAGATTTTTGATCTAATGTAAATAATAAACTTATTACTAGAAATATTTCTTAGATTATAAGTGTAAAATTTAATTACCTAATCGAGAAGCGGACAATGCTCTTCTTGTAATTTCTTTATAATTATGAGCTTCAGAAGGAACTATCCAACTTCCTCCTACACATATTACATTCTTTTGACTTATCCACTGAGAAGCATTTTCCTCGTTTATTCCACCAGTAGGACAAAATAATATACCTGGGAAAGGACCACTTAACGATTTTAAATAATTTATACCACCAGCTGCTTGGGCTGGAAAAAATTTAAACGACTTATATCCTAAATCAAGTAATTTCATTATATCACTAGAATTAGAAACTCCAGGAAGAAATGGATAATCTATTTCAATCGCTTTTTTTGCTAACTTATTTGTCGTGCCCGGGCTTACTGCAAAGGAAGCCCCTGCGTCTTTTACAGATTGTAAATCACTTTCATTTAAAACTGTGCCCGCTCCTACTTGAAGACTAGAAAACTTTTTTGATGCAACTTCTATCACCTGCAGAGCACAATCAGTTCTTAATGTAATCTCAACTGTTTTAAGATTACCTTTTATTAATGCTTCGAATAAATAATCTATATTTTCTACGTTGCTAATAGTTAAAACTGGCATAACTGGTGACATTGAAAGGATGGATTTTATAGATTGATGCATATGTTTTCAAAAATATGTTTTTTTATTTTAAGTTTGTATTAAATATGTTGTTATACAAAATTCTTCAACAATTAATTAAATAAAGGTGCTTTTATGAAAATTTTGATAATGGGTGGAGCTGGCATGATTGGGCAAAAGTTGCTTAATCTTATTCTTAACAAAGGAGAATTAAGAGGTCAGAAAATAAGTGAAATCACATTATTTGATATTATAGACGCACCTTACCCAAAAAACACCTCAACTTATATTATAACAAAAACAGGAGACATTTCTGATCCTAAAGTAAGTAATGATCTCGTTTCGTCTGAACCAGACATTATTTTTCATCTGGCAGCCATAGTTTCAGGACAGGCTGAACAGGAATTTGATTTAGGCTGGAATATCAATGCTAGGGGAAGTTGGGGATTATTTGATGCAGTAAGACACAGAGGTGAAGGTTATTGTCCTAGAGTTGTCTTTACAAGTTCAATTGCTGTTTTTGGAGCACCATTTCCAGATCAAATACCTGACAATTTTTTTACTACTCCCCTTACTTCTTATGGAGCTCAAAAAGCAATTTCTGAGCTTTTACTTGCTGATTATTCTAGAAAAGGAATGATTGACGGCATTTCAATAAGACTTCCAACCATATGTGTAAGACCAGGAAAACCTAATTTAGCTGCATCTGGCTTCTTCTCTGGTATTATTAGAGAACCATTAAATGGAAAAGAAGCTATTTTACCAGTGAGTAAAGATGTAAGACATTGGCACGCTACACCTCGATCAGCTGCAGGTTTTTTAGTTCATGCAGCAGAAATAGATACCGTAAATTTGAATAGTAGAATTACACTAAATATGCCAGGCTTATCCGTAACTGTCCAAGAACAAATTGAAGCCTTAGAGAGAGTTGCCGGTAGCGATGTAGTAAAATTAATTAAACACCAATCAGATCCTGTCATAGAAAAAATAGTAAGTGGGTGGGCAAGAGATTTTGAAACTAAAAGATCTATTGATTTAGGTTTTAAAGCTGAAAGTAATTTTGATGAGATAATTAAAATCTACATTGAAGATGATTTAGAAAAATAAACTTAAACTTACCAATATCATAATGGTGATAAAATAATGTGGCAATTCTGGATTGATAGAGGTGGAACTTTTACTGATATTGTAGCTAGGAAACCTGACGGAACAATTCTCATTGACAAACTTTTATCTGAAAATGTGTCAATGTATAAAGATGCAGCGATTGCAGGCATAAAAAGAATTCTTAACTTAAAAAATGAAGATAAAATTCCCACTGATAAAATAGCTTCTGTAAAAATGGGTACTACAGTTGCAACAAACGCCTTACTAGAGAGAAAAGGAGATAGAACACTTCTATTAATAACTAAGGGTTTTGGGGATTTACTAAGAATAGGTTATCAAAACAGACCTCTATTATTTGACCTAAATATTCAACTACCGGAATTGTTATATGATAGAGTGGTTGAAGTATCAGAAAGGTTGGATGCACAGGGTAAAATAGTTAAAAAACTTGACGAAAATCAAGTCAAGACAGCTCTAAAAAAAGCAAAAAATGACGGTATAAATAGTGTTGCAATAGCATTTATGCACTCATATATCAATCCTGACCATGAAAATGTTATTGTTAAAATTGCTGAAAACGAAAATTTTGATCAAATTTCAGTTAGTCATAAAGTATCTCCTTTAATAAAATTAGTTGGTAGAGGAGATACTACCGTAGTCGATGCTTACCTATCTCCAATACTTCGTAGATATGTCAATCAAGTTTCTGAAGAACTTGAAGAAGACAGATCCACAAAGTTGATGTTCATGCAATCAAATGGTGGATTGACCGATGCAAATCTATTTCAAGGTAAAGATGCTCTTTTGTCTGGTCCAGCTGGCGGTGTGGTCAGTATGGTGCAAACTGGAAAACAAGCAGGATATGATAAATTAATTGGATTTGATATGGGTGGCACTTCCACAGATGTTTGTCATTTTGCAGGAGAATATGAACGATCATTTGAAACTGAGTTGGCCGGTGTAAGAATTAGAGCACCTATGATGCAAATTAATACGGTAGCAGCTGGAGGTGGTTCAATACTTTCATTTAAGGATGGTCGATTTCAGGTTGGACCTGAAAGCGCAGGAGCAATACCAGGGCCGGCTTCTTACGGAAAAGATGGGCCATTGACAGTTACAGATTGTAACGTTTTACTTGGAAAACTTCACCCCGAACATTTTCCTAATGTGTTTGGTAAAACTGGTGATAAACCTCTCGATGTTGAAATTGTAAGAACAAAATTTCTAGCACTAGCAAAAGAAATTTCCACTCAAACAAAAAAGCCAGAAATGGATATTATTTTCATGGCCGAAGGTTTTTTAAAAATTGCTGTCGAAAATATGGCTAACGCCATAAAAAAAATATCTATTCAAAAAGGTTATGACGTAACAAATTATACAATGAACTGTTTTGGTGGTGCAGGCGGTCAACATGCGTGCCATGTTGCGGATTCTCTTGGAATTTCAAAAGTTTTAATTCATCCATACGCAGGTGTTTTATCCGCCTATGGAATGGGACTAGCCGAAATAAGAAGTATTAGAGAAGGTCATCTAGAACAAAATATTGAAGAAATTGAAAATGCTAAAACTTTAATAAATAAATTATCATTAAAAGCGAAAGAAGATTTAACAAAACAAGGAATTGAAAATTCTTCGATAAAATTAGTTAAACTTGCATTTCTACATTATCAAGGTTCTCATCAAAACCTAGAAATTAATTTTGATACTGTTAAAAAAATGAGAGAAGCTTTTGAACAAGAACATAAAAAAAGATTTGGATTTTTTGTTAATGGCAGAACAATTTTTGCCGAAATGCTTACGGTTGAAGCCATAGGTAAAACCACAGACAATATTAAATTTTTAAATATTTCCTCACAATCAAAAGTAACTGCTCCAATAGCTCACAAAACAATGTATGTTGATAACAATAAAAACAGTGTTCCTATTTATAAGAGATCAGACTTAAAGATTGAACAAAAAGTAATTGGTCCTGCTATTATATCTGAAGCAACTGGTACAAATGTAATTGAAAAAGGTTGGTTGGGATCATTAGATAAATATTATAATTTAATACTCAGTAGAGCTGAAGAAAAAAAGTCAGAGAAAGGATTAGGCACCTCTGTTGATGTAGTCATGTTAGAGGTGTTCAACAACCTTTTTATGAATATTGCTGAGCAAATGGGAGCTACATTAGCCAACACAGCATATTCAGTAAACATCAAAGAAAGATTAGATTTTTCTTGTGCTCTTTTTGATAACTCCGGCGCACTAGTAGCTAATGCTCCTCACGTGCCTGTTCATCTTGGGTCCATGTCTGAAGCTATTAGAACAGTGATAAAATTAAATAAAAATAATATATTTCCCGGGGATGTATATGTTCTAAATGCTCCTTTTAATGGCGGAACGCATCTTCCTGACGTTACAGTTATTACTCCAGTTTTTGATAGTGATGGAAAACAAATTACATTCTTTGTAGCTTCACGCGGACACCATGCGGACATAGGAGGTAAAACACCGGGTTCAGGTCCTCCCGACTCCAAACATATTGATGAAGAAGGTGTTCTGATAGATAATTTTAAAATGTTTGATAAAGGTGTATTTCGTGAGAATGAAATCAGAAAAATTTTATCATCTGGAAGATATCCTTGTAGAAATATAGAACATAATATGGCTGATCTTGCAGCTCAAGTGGCTGCAAATAATACTGGTATAGTTGAAATTAATTCAATGATTGAGCAATTTGGTATTGAAACTGTTCATTCTTACATGAACCATGTTCAAGATAATGCTGAGGAATGTATAAGAAATGCAATTGTAAATCTAAGAGAGGGTAAATATGAGTACGAATTAGATAATGGAGAATTTATTAGAGTAAAAATTACAATAGATAAAATTAAACGCGAAGCCACTATTGACTTCACAGGCACTGCTCCCAAAAACCCTTTCAATTATAATGCTCCAATGGCAGTATGTCATGCTGTTATATTGTACGTTTTTAGAACTTTAGTAGGTAGTAATATTCCTTTAAACGAGGGATGCTTTAAACCTTTAAATATAGTTGTTCCGAATAACTCAATGATAAACGCTAAATACCCATCTGCTGTAATTGCGGGAAACACTGAAGTGAGTCAATTGACGTGCAACGCCCTATTTGGTGCACTTGGAATCATAGCAGGTAGTCAAGCCACAATGAATAATTTTATTTGGGGAAACGATAAAATTCAAAATTATGAAACTATTTGTGGTGGAACTGGTGCTGGCCCAAATTTTCATGGAACTTCTGCTGTTCAAACGCATATGACCAATACTAGGAGTACAGATCCTGAAATTTTAGAAGCTAGATTTCCTGTTCGTTTAGAAGAGTATTCAATAAGAAAAAATTCAGGTGGCAAAGGTATGTTTAACGGAGGAGATGGTGTTACAAGAAAATTACGATTTCTTGAACCAATGACAGTAACAACATTATGTTCTCATCGAAGAGTTAAACCTTTTGGTGTTGACGGAGGAGAACCTGGGCAATGTGGAAAAGAATGGCTCGAAAAAGAGGATGGCGGATTTATTGAACTTGAAGGTAATGATAGCTGCGAAGTAAAAGTAAATGATTTATTTGTTATGGAGACCCCGGGGGGTGGTGGTTTTGGATCAAAGTAAACTTTGTCTCAAAACAAAACATCACAATTAAATTGTATTCATAAAAACAACAAGATTTTTGATAATTTCTTCGTCTTGAATATGAAATCTATCAATTGTTTGCTCCCAATCAGTATCTTTAAACTCACCTTTGAGAGACTGATATTCGCTACTTACTTTAATGTCTTGATTTAATTTTGACCTGGAATAAAGAATTAAAGCTAGTGACCTTGTATCCATTACCCTGATATCAAAACTCAGTTCCACTACTTTATTAAAATCCTCCGCAAAAAAGTATCCAAGTATTAAATCTTTTATTCTATTATCTGAAGTTGATTGTCCTTGAGGTATGGGATCAAGTTCAAAAGCTTTGTTAAGTAATTCCAAACCCTTATCAACTTTTCCTATTCTAACTAAAACTTCACCATATCCTGAAAGTACTCTTGGGTCGTTTGGAACCATATTGAATGCTTTTCTTCCATGATCTTCAGCTAATAGGTAGTCATGATTACTTAAATAAACAGCTGACAACATTCTATGACATTCAAAATCATTTTCGTTTAACTCTAAAGCTTTATCTATATTTTGTTTTGCATCAGCAAATATTTCTTCCATTTTACGTTCAGAAAATCCTCTAAACATTGCTTGGCCTAGAGTACAACATTTCCATGCATAAGCTTGAGCATTTCCAGCATCTGCTTCTATGGCTTTGTCAAAGTTTTGTAATGCTTCTTGATTTGCTTCTTTAGTAAATTTGTGGTGATTCTCTTTACCTCTAAGCAAATACTCATATGAACTTATATTTTCTGTAGGCTTTCTTTTTGAACGTTGCAATGAACTAATCTCAATCTCACCAAGTAGAGCAATTGATATTTTCCTAACTATTTCGTCTTGAAGGTCAAAAATATCTTCAAGGACTCTATCATATTTATTACTCCAAATAATGCTTTCGTCATTCGCATCGCTTAATTCAATATTTATTCTAACTCTTTTACCAGATGCTCTAATACCGCCAGTAA
>CABYBQ010000019.1 GCA_902517275.1 uncultured SAR116 cluster alpha proteobacterium | reverse complement strand
AGCCACTAATGAAATAATTGGTGATTTGCCTCATGCTTCAAAAAAGGATCTGAAAGAAGCTATGGAGTCAAACAAGGAGGCATTCAAATCTTGGAAAAATGAACCTTCACTTAATAGGCAAAAAATTATAGAAAATGCATGCAGAATATTAGAAGATAATTTTGATCAAGTAGCTACTAACCTTACTACTGAAATGGGTAAGCCATTAGCAGAAGCTAAAATGGAATTGTCTGTTGGGTTGGATGTATTAAGATGGTATGGCGAAGAGGGTAAAAGAGCATATGGAAGATTAGTTCCGTCAAGAATGAACGGACTTTCTCAAACAGTAATTAAAGAACCAATTGGTCCTGTTATTGCTTTTGTTGCTTGGAATTTCCCAGTTATGAATGTAGTTCGTAAAGTTGGTGGTGCACTAGCAGCAGGTTGTACAATTACAATTAAACCAAGTGAAGAAACTCCTGGAACTGCTATTGCTATTGGTAGGGCCTTTACAGAGGCTGGATTACCACCTGGTGTGCTAAATATAGTATTTGGAGTTCCATCTGAAGTATCTGAGTATTTATGTAGTTCTAATATACCACGTAAATTGTCATTTACTGGAAGTGTACCTGTAGGGAAACACCTTCAAAAGCTTGCTGCTGAAAATATGATTAGATGCACTATGGAACTTGGAGGGCATTCTCCTCTTATGGTATTCAATGATACAGATATCGAAAAGGCAGCAAAAATTTCTGTTGCCGGCAAGTTTAGAAATGCGGGACAAGTCTGTGTTTCCCCAACAAGATTTTTAGTACAAGATGATATTAAAGATAAATTTACTCAAGCTGTTATTAGAGAAACAAACAATATAAAGGTTGGTAATGGTCTAGATGATGACACAAATATGGGACCACTTATTGCAGAAAGAAGAATAGACGTGATGAATGATTTTGTAAAAGATGCAATAGACAGTGGAGCTAAAATTGAAATGGGCGGAAATAGAATGAATAGGGATGGAAGCTTCTTTTCGCCAACTATAATGACCGATGTCGATGATAGTGCTAAAATTATGAATGAAGAACCTTTTGGTCCTTTACTTCCGATTGATACCTTCAAATCAGTTGATGAAGTAATTGATAGAGCCAATAGGCTTGATTTTGGGCTTGCATCATATGCGTTTACAAATGACCCAAAGATTGTTGATAATTTACGTTCAGAAATTCAGGCTGGTCTATTAGCAGTAAACTCTACGGTAGTAAGCACACCTGAAACACCTTTTGGGGGGATTAAACACAGTGGTTATGGATCAGAAGGTGGTGTTGAAGGGCTTGAAGCATTTTTAGTTACCAGATTTGTTTCAGAAACTTACAATATCTAATTAAACTAAAACTTATTAAAATTATCTAACAAAGGAGAAAAAAATGAAATTTATTGTTTTAGGTAAATATACTAAACAAGGAACTGACGGGTGGCTTGATAACCCTGATGAAGATCGTCGTACAATGTTAAGTGGATTATCACAAAAAATAGGTGGTAAATTATTAGATTTGTCATATACAAGAGGTATATATGATGTAGTAGCTACAGTAGAGGCTCCTAGTGCAAATACAATGACATCACTTAAATTAGCTATGATGAAAACTGGTGCAATTGCAGAATTAACTATTTTAGAAGATGTAGATCTAAATTCTATTGCAAAAGCAGGTGCAAAAATGATTGGATTGTATAAAGCACCTGGTAATTGATTTAAACATTTACCCAATAATTAAAAATTTGATATAAACAGACGAACAGAATATCCTTCTGATTCCAAAAAGTGTCTAGTTAGGTGTCTAGTTGGTCAAAATCATCTCCAAAAACTTGACTTACTTTTCATAGAGATTAAAATTTTTATAGTAAAAAAGTCTAGTTGTGTCTAGTTTGGAGAAAAAAGATCAACAATTACAGTAAGTTACAAGTCCTTCCCTCCGTCTGGGGGGCGGAAGGTCGTGGGTTCAAATCCCGCTGGCCCGACCATAAATCATCAAAAAAGATCTCGAATGAAAACTACATATGTTACTAACGAATAATAATTCAAATATTCCTCTTGGAGTTTCCTTTTCCATAACTGAAGTTATATGCACGATAACTATAGCTAGTTTAGTAAAACTGATAGCAGGTGATCTTTCAGTTTTTATGGTTTTATTTTTTAGATATTTGTTTTGTATCCCTTTACTAATGATAACGGCATATTTTCAACGCAAATCATATGCTTTTCAAATAGAATCCAAGTCTGGTCTGATGATTAGGACTATAACTGGTTTAGGCTCTTTTGGATGCTTGTTTGCGGCACTACAATTTATAGATCTAAGCCTTATGACCACTTTATTTCAAACAATGCCAATATTTATTACCTTACTTGCACCTATTGTCATAAAGGAAGTTGTCGGATGGTTTAGACGAATAATAGCTTTAATTGGATTTATAGGAGTAATACTAATACTGGATCCTTTAAAAGAAAATTGGTTTAACTATGGATTAGTGTTAGGTGTTTTTTCACCTTTTTTTGGAGCACTTATGACGCTATCTGTTAGAAAACTTGGTCAAACAGATCATCCTGCAACTACAGCATTATGGTATAATATATTCGGAGCCATAGTTTTCTTAGTTATTTGTGTGTTAATCAAAACTGAATGGCCTAATTATGATGAGGTTCTAATTGTTTTGATTGTTATTGGTGTGGTTTCTAGCTTGCAACAAATTTGTTTAGCATATAGCCTGAAGTTAGCACCAGCAAGCCTGTTGGCTCCTTTAAGATATATATCAGTTCCAATTGGTATTTTGATAGGTGTTTATTTATTCAATGAATCCTTAACTTCAACTTTTTATATTGGAACTTTAATAATAATTTCCTGTTCATTAATTATTATAAGAAGAGAAACTCAAAAAAAATCATAAAAAAGTTTGTAGGTTTTAAAATGATTTGTATTTTAAAGTAATGTTCAGATCACTTTTAATATCTATTTTTTGCATTTTATTAGGCAACAACACTCATGCAAGTGAAGATTACATTTTAATAGAAAACTTTAAAAAAGCCAGTCACAACAAAATAATTTTTATGAGACATGCTTTGGCACCTGGAAACGGAGATCCTTCAAATTTTAAGATAGATGATTGTTCTACTCAAAGAAATCTTGATGTGAATGGGATTTACCAAAGTGAGATGATAGGAGAAATTTTTAAAAAATTTCAAATAAAATTTACAAAAATTTTTTCAAGTTTTTGGTGTAGGTGTCAAGATACTGCATCATTCTTAAAAATAGGTAAATTTTTTACCCACAAAGGTCTTAATTCTTTTTACCAAGGACATGTTAATAGAGATGAAACGCTAGCTGAGCTAAATAAATTGATTAGCAAACTCCAAATAATAAAAGGTACTTATTTAATGGTTACTCATTATGTGGTAATTCAAGCTTTTACTGGGATTTCATTACCAAGTGGGGGAATGGTAGTTTATGATTTGGAAACAAAAAATTCATACCATTTAAAATTAAATGATTAATTTTTATTTTTATCATTTTCATTAATAATCTCATAATCTCCATCAATTACTTCATTATTTTGAGTTTTAGTTTTAAATCTTTTCATAGTCTGTTGTCTGTTAGTATTAGTATACACATTAAAATCATTATCTTTCTTTTCTGTTTTTTTTACACCCATTTTAAAGTTAAGAATTTGTTTAGGAAAAATAAAAAGAAGACTTGGTAAAGTGAATAAAATAGCAAATATTAGATGCCACTCTAGTACGTTTATGATACCGAAAAAAACACCAATAGTTAAAAGTAAAAAAGTAAACCTATAAAAAATACCAAATAAAATAATCACCCAGGCGAAAAAAGTCCCATATTTATATGGTTCCATAATATATTGTATACCTAGAAATCCAACAACCACATAAAAACAAAAAAGAGCTATTATTATCCCAATTGTTATTAATCCAAATTTAAGTAAGTTTGTTTGTCTTAATATATACATAATATTCCATTGATTATTCCTTAAATATTAATTTACCATCGTATTTTTTTAAATAGAAAACTTTTTTACCTGCCCAGAAGCACTTTTTTTCATCAGGTTTAGCTTCAACGTAGTCTGTTTTATTTTTTAGGTGAAAAACTTGACCGCAACCTAAAAAGGTTAATATTAACTTACTATTTTCAAACTTTACTTTGTCCTTTCTACCTTGTCTTATAGTAATAAAGCTTGAGTTGCTTTTAAAACATTGACCAATTTTATTTTTTTTACAATTTGTTTCCTGACTATCAATTACTGATATATGTGCCGCAATATTGTTCGAAAAAATGAAACCGTCATTATCTAGCATGTTACAATTATCAGTCGGCTCACTAGTTTTACCAGAGAATTCACATTCAAACCATGCACCATCTAATTTATCAATCCCAAACACGTTAAAGCTTAGATTTAAAAATAACAAAGTTATTAATAGTAATAATTTATTAGTTTTCACAAAATACATAAATTTAACTCTTTTGATTTTACAACTTAGATTTTATAATTAATTATACACATATAACCATATATTTTTTAAAAAAAATAAATTTGGAGATTAATATGATTATAGAAACAAGAAATGAATCCCCAGACTTTGTTGGGTTTGTTTCTGGAGTGGATTTAAAAAAAGATTTGGATAGTAAAATTGTAAAAGAGATTGATAATGCTATTAATAAACTAACTGTTTTAGTTTTTAGAAATCAAAATATAGATGATTATGAACAGGTAAAATTTACTAAATATTTTGGAGAAATCGAGGCTTCCGGAAATAAATCTAACATTACTAAAGTGCAGGATAGAAGATTATCTACAGATTTAGCAGACGTATCTAACCTTGATAAAAACAATAAACCCTTTACTCAAAATGATCCAAGAAGAATATTTAACTTAGGTAATCGTTTATGGCATACCGATAGCTCCTTTAAAGAAATTCCTGCAAAATATTCTCTTTTGTCAGCTAGAAATATATCTAATGTAGGAGGTAATACAGAGTTTGCAGATATGAGAAATGCTTATGATAGTTTAGAGAAAAAAACTAAAAATAAAATCGATAAAATGATTTGCGAACATTCTTTAATATATTCCCGACAAAGATTGGGTTTTGACATGGTTAAAGAGTTATCATCAGATGAAATTAAAAATTTTACTCCTGTTGAACAACCTCTTGTCAGAAAAAATAAAGTAACTAATAGAAAGACAATTTTCTTATCAAGTCATATTGGTAAAATAAAAAATTGGATTAGGCCAGATTCAATGTGTTTTATTGACGATTTGATTGAATATTCTACTCAATTAGAGTTCAAGTATATACATGAATGGTCAAAAAATGATCTAATAATATGGGATAATAGACAAACCATGCATAGAGCGAGGGCTTATGATGATTTGAAAGAAACTAGGGATATGAGAAGAACAACTGTCTTAGGCGAAGAGAAATTGATCTAGTTACTTTGAAGTTATAAGAATTTTCTTAAAACTTTTATCCCATTTTTGAAGTCATTTAATAAATCATTTATATTTTCTGAGCCGGTATAAATCCTTAGATAAACACCTTTCGGGATATAACTTGTTCTAATATTTCTAGATTCTGAAACATTCATCATTGATATTAAACTTGAATATCCTCCCCAAGAAGAACCAATTCCAAAAATTTCAAGACTATTAGCTAATTTATTAACTGCTTCTTCAGAGATGTTGTCATTAAATTCGATAGCAAAAAGACCAGATGCGCCTTTAAAATCTCTTTTCCATAATTTATGATCAGGGTGTTGAGTTAAAGCAGGATGCATTACATATTTTACTTCTTTAAGATTTTCCAAAAATTTAGCTAATTTTAAACTGTTATATGATGATTGTTCCAATCTTAAAGGAAGTGTTCTTAAACCTCTAAGAGACATGAAAATATCGTCAGGGCTAACATAAACTCCAGCGTTTTTAGTCCACCTTTCGATTCCTACAAGATCGTCATTATTTGCAAGAACTACCCCCATCATAATATCAGAATGACCAGAGATGTATTTTGTTATGGCTTCAATTACAACATTAACACCAAAATCAAATGGATTAAAATAAATAGCAGTAGCCCAAGTATTATCTATTAAAGATTTTAATTCATATTTCTTACAAATTTCCATAACCTTAATTATATCAATTACTTCAAAAGTATATGTACCAGGGCTTTCTAAATAAATTGCCTTTGTATTATTTTTGATAAGGGCTTCTAAATTTTTTAAATCTCTTGAGTTGTAAAAATCATAATCGATATTCAATCGTGGAAATTCTTCTTTAGCAAATCGTCTAGTTGATCCATATACAGAATCAGGTAACAAAATATGATCGCCAGATTTTATTAATGACATTAATCCAGTTGTAATAGCATTCATTCCAGACGAAGCAAGAACACATCCTTCTGCACTATATATTGAAGAAATTGCCTTAATCAATGACTCTGAAGTAGGCGTCCCATTTCTTCCATAAGTATATTTTAAATCTTTATTTTTATAAGACTCCATTGTCTTGTTTAAAATAGTGCTCGTTCTATATACTGGAGGTGAAGGTATACCGTGGTTTTCATGAGGATTTTTTCCAACATGTGAAGTAATTGTTTCTACATATAAATTTTTATCATCTTGTTTCATTGATTATTAAATGAACCCTAACTTTCGACTTCTAAATTAATTTTGATATAATTTTATCCCAAATAATATTTAATCTATAAACATTTAAAAAAAATTTTTTATTTTTATCTTGAAACTATACTAAATAAGAACGAAAGTACTAACAAAATCATGATAATCATGAAAATTTTTAATAGTGGAGAAATAAAATGAAAACAAAAATACTTTTAGCAGCTGCGACTGCTGGAGTGATGTTTGCTGGATCCGTTTTAGCAAGCACTTTAGACGATGTAAGAGCAAGAGGTAAGTTAAACTGTATTATTAATACTGGTTTAGCTGGTTTTGCCGCGCCTGATGATAAAGGAAAGTGGACTGGTTTTGACGTCGACTTTTGTAGAGCAGTAGCAGCAGCTACATTAGGTGATGCAGACAAAGTTAATTACACGACTGCAACTGGTAAAACACGTTTTACAAAATTAGCTGCAGGTGAAGGTGAAATACTCTCAAGAAATACAACATGGACATTTTCAAGAGATGTTGATTTATCACAAACTTTTGTAGGTGTCAGTTATTATGACGGTCAAGGTTTTATGGTTCCCAAAGCGTTAGGTGTTAAATCTGCTAAAGGTTTGGACGGAGCATCAGTATGTATTCAAACTGGTACAACTACAGAATTAAACCTTGCTGAATTTTTCGCTGGAAATGGAATGAAATATAATCCTGTTCCTATCGAAACGAATGCAGAAGCACAAGAACTATATAAAGCTGGAAGATGTGATGTGTATACAACTGATGCTTCAGGACTATATGCAACAATGTCAAGTTTTGATAAACCTGGTGATCATATGGTTTTACCTGAGATTGTATCAAAAGAGCCTTTAGGTCCTGTTGTAAGACATGGTGATGATCAGTGGGCTGATATTGTAGCTTGGACTTTAAGAGCTATGATGGCTGGAGAAGAATTAAATATAACTTCATCTAACGTAAAATCTTTAGCAGCAAAAGATAACAAAAATAAAGAAATTAATCGTTTGTTAGGTAAAGATCCCTTACAAGGTCTCTCAAAACTTGGTTTGTCAGCTGATTGGGCTGTTCAAGTTATAAGTCAAGTTGGAAACTATGAAGAGGTATTTGAAAAGAACCTTGGTATGAGCACACCTTTAAAAATTGCCAGAGGTGCTAATCAACTTTACAGAGATGGTGGACTTTTCTACATACCACCAATTAAATAATTCTAGAAGGTTGCGTTCAATTATTAATAGACGCAACCTTTTTTTCTAATTTTATAAAGACAGCTTATGACTTTTGTAAATAATCTATGGCGTAACGAAAAAAGCAGAGAGATTATTATACAACTACTTGTATTACTTTCCATTGGCTGGTTTTTATCCTGGTTAGTTGCGAACGTTGACGCAAATTTTAAAGCCCTTGGTAAAGATATTAGTTTTGAATTTTTATTCATACCTGCTGGCTATGATATTAATCAATATTTGATAGATTATAATAATAGGGATAGTCATTTGAGAGCGGGTATTGTAGGTTTACTAAATACCGGTTTGGTAGCCTTTTTTGGGATTATTTTGGCAACTGTGCTAGGTATATCGGTTGGAATTATCAGATTATCAAAAAATTGGTTAGCTAGTAAAATTGCATATTGGTATGTTGAATTTACTAGGAATGTGCCTATATTGTTACAGATACTCTTATGGCACGGTATTATCATTAATACTCTTCCCCATCCAAAAAAAGCTATTAATATAGCTGATGTGACTTTTCTTTCTAATAGGGGTTTTTATATCCCAAAACCGTTGACTGAAAATGGTATTGAGCTTGTATATTTATTTTTCATTATCGCAATAATTTTTTCAATTTTATTTTATAAATATTGTAAGAAAAAACAAGATTTAACTGGTGCCCAGTATCCAGTATTTTGGATAAATTTATCAGTAATCATTAGCTTGCCACTTTTTGCTTTTTTTATTTCTGGTATGCCAATCTCTCTAGAGATACCTGCACTAAAGGGTTTCAATTTTAGAGGCGGCATGCACATGAGCCCTGAGTTGGCAGCATTAACTTTTGCATTAGGTATATATACTGCTGCGTTTATTGCAGAAATAGTAAGAGCAGGTATATTGGCAGTAGATAAGGGGCAAAGAGAAGCGGCAGAGTCAATTGGCTTAAAGCCATCTAAGGTAATGAATTTAGTAATTCTACCTCAAGCACGTAGAGTAATAATTCCGCCTTTAACTAGTCAGTATCTAAATTTAACTAAAAATTCATCATTAGCTATTGCTATAGGATATATGGATCTTGTTGCGACCCTTGGTGGAATTTCTCTTAATCAAACAGGAAGAGAAATGGAGACAATGGTAATAGTAATGTTAATATATCTCTCTGTTTCTTTGAGTATATCAGCTCTTATGAATTGGTATAATAATAAAGCTAAATTAGTAGGAAGATAATATGAGTCTAGAAACATACAAACCAGGTTCATATCCAAATCTTCCACCTCCGGCAGGTACTGTCGGGGTTTATGGATGGTTGAAAAACAATTTGTTTTCCTCTGTTTCTAATTCTTTGCTCACAATTTTATCAGTTATTTTACTATATTACTTAATTGATAGTATTATAGGGTGGTTCTTTTTTGATGCTGTTTTTGATGCGGATTCAAAAATAGAATGTAGAAAAATTAACGATGGAGCCTGTTGGGCTGTAATTACTAGAAGAGTAGGTCAATTTGTCTATGGTTTTTATCCTGAAGCTGAAAGGTGGAGAATTGATTTAACATTCTATACAATGTTTTTTGCTTTTGCTCCTCTGTTATATCCAGACTTACCCAAGAGAAAATGGCTATTGTGGTTTAGTGGTATCTATCCGATTTTTGCTTTTGTTCTTATTAACGGTGGTTTTTTTGGTTTACCAAAGATTGAGTATAGTTTGTTTGGTGGATTTATGCTTACTGTTATATTAGGAGTTTCAGGTATTGTGTGTTCTCTTCCTATTGGTATTCTATTAGCATTGGGTAGACAATCTAAACTTACAGTCGTAAGAACTTTAAGTGTGTGTTTTATAGAATTTATGAGAGGTGTTCCATTAATAACCTTGCTTTTTGTAGCTTCTTCAATGCTTAACTATTTCATGCCACCAGGAACCAACTTTAGTATACTTGTAAGAGTTATAATAATGTTTACCTTCTTTTCTGCTGCGTATATCGCTGAAGTTATAAGAGGTGGTATACAGGCAATTCCAAAAGGACAGTATGAAGCTGCTGACGCATTAGGACTTAATTATTGGCAAACAACTAGATTTATTACACTTCCACAGGCTTTGAAAATATCAATACCTGGTATAGTCAATACTTTCATAGGTCTATACAAAGACACAACTCTTGTTGTTGTTATTGGTTTATTAGATCCTCTTGGAATTGGAAGAGCAGCTTTAGCAGATACAAAATGGAACGGTTTATCAACAGAAACATACCTTTTTGTAGCTTTATTTTTCTTTATTAGCTGTTTTGCAATGTCTAGATATTCGTTGTGGCTTGAGAATAAATTAAACACTGAAAATAAGTGAGAATAAAATGGTAATTAACAAAAACACGTCTTCAAAGCCAGTTATTGAAATAAAAGAAATGCATAAATGGTTTGGAACTTTTCATGTTCTAAAAAACATATCTCTAGGTGTAAATCAGGGTGAACGTATTGTTATATGTGGTCCATCAGGATCGGGTAAATCTACACTTATAAGATGCATTAATCGTTTAGAAGTTCATCAAAGAGGAGATATTATAGTAAATGATGTGGAACTTACTGGTGACTTAAAAAATCTTGAAGCAATTAGAAGTGACGTTGGAATGGTATTTCAATCATTTAACCTATTCCCTCACTTAACCGTTCTTGAAAATTGTACTTTAGCACCAATTTGGGTCAAAGGTCTTCCTAAAAAAGATGCAAATGAACTTGCAATGGAATTATTAACACGTGTTAAAATACCGGAACAAGCTTTGAAATTTCCAGGCCAATTATCTGGTGGACAACAACAAAGAGTCGCCATAGCAAGATCATTATGCATGCAACCTAAAATTATGCTTTTTGATGAACCAACCTCAGCTTTAGATCCTGAAATGATAAAAGAGGTTTTAGACACTATGATAGAACTAGCTGAAACCGGAATGACAATGTTGGTTGTTACTCATGAAATGGGTTTTGCAAAAAAAGTTGCGGATAGTGTTATTTTTATGGATGAAGGAGAAATAATTGAACAAAATGATCCTAAAAATTTCTTTAATAATCCTAAAAATGACAGAACAAAGTTATTTTTAAGTCAAATACTTAATCACTAAATTTTGTAGGTAAGGTCATTAAACACTTGTTTTTATTTCTTGTCCAGATGAGGCCCACTCTGTCCAAGAACCATCATAAATAGGGACATCCTTTTTACCTAAACAGTACAAAGCTATTGATATAACGCATGCAGAAACTCCTGATCCACATGTAGCTATGATATCATCTTTTTTATCAATATTTTTACCTAAAAAATATTCGTTTAATTCTTTTATTGATTTCAAGTAACCATCACTTGAAATTAAATCTGAGGCTGGAATGCTTTGTGAATTGGGAATATGACCTGAAGGTAATCCAGGTCTAGGTTCTTTTGCTTCACCCAAATATCTTTTTTCTGATCTCGCATCTAAAATCAACTTAGAATTGTTTTTTGATTCAAAGATCATTTGATTCAAATTAACTACAAGTTCTTTTCTTTCTATAATAGCTTCAAAATTACCTTGATTTGGTTTCGTCTTTTTACTTGATACAGCACCATTACAATTTTTCCAGTTCTTAAGTCCACCTTTTAAAATTAAAATATCATTATGGCCAAAGTACCTAAATAAAAACCAACCCCGAGAGGATGATAAAAAAGGAGAATTATCATAAAATATTATAAAATCATCCTTGTTTACACCTAATTTTTGCATCATTGATGAGAACTCATTTTTTGAAGGGATCATATGTGGCAAGCTATTATCTGATGCAGCAATTTTATTTATATCAAAAAAAACTGAATTTTTTATGTGTTCACCGTTAAACTCTTGTTCTGCATTAAGCCCAGAATTAGGTAAATAAAAGGTTGCATCAAGAATTTTATAACGAAAATTTGGATCATCATTGATTTTCTTTATTAATTCTTTTGGTTCTATAAATATATTTGTAATTTTTTGATTCATTTTTGCCTCTTTTATTCAAGCCAATATGGGACAACCAAATCTTTTGATTTAAGAAATTCAGGATTCCATATTTTTGATTGATACCTTTGACCAGAGTCACATAATATAGTTACTATAGTGTTACCAGGTCCAAGTTCTTTAGCTAATTGTATTGCTCCAGCCACGTTAATACCACTTGAACCACCAAGAAAAATTCCTTCTTCCTTTAGTAAATCAAAAATAATTGTAAGTGCATCATTATCATTAATTCTAAAAGATAAATCTACAGGACAGTTTTCTAAATTTTTTGTAATTCTACCTTGTCCAATCCCCTCAGTTATTGAGTTACCTTCTGCCTTCATTTCACCTTCTTGATAATGATTAAATAATCCTGAACCAAATGGATCTGACAAAGCTATTTTAATTTCTCTATTTTTTTCTTTTAAAAATAAACCAGTCCCTGACAAAGTTCCACCTGTTCCAACAGCACATGTGAAACCGTCAATCTTACCATTGGTCTGATCCCATATTTCAGGACCAGTTGAATTATAATGAGATATTTGATTTGCGATATTGTCAAATTGATTTGCCCACAAAACCCCAGAATCATGTGTTTTTGCAAGATTTTCTGCAATTTGTTGTGATTGTCTTATATAATTTCCAGGGTTTGAATATGGTAATGCAGGAACCAATTTCAATTCACACCCAATTAATCTCAATGCATCTTTTTTCTCTTGGCTTTGTGTCTCAGGCATTACAATTAACGTTTTATAGCCAAGAGAGTTTCCCACTAAACCTAGACCTATCCCAGTATTTCCCGCCGTGCCTTCAACAATTAAACCTCCAGGGTGCAACTCTTTTTTATTAATAGCGTCTAGTACTATTCCTTTAGCAGCTCTATCTTTAATAGAGGAGCCTGGATTAAGAAATTCTGCTTTTCCATAAATATTACAACCAGTAAGTTCACTCGCTTTATTTAATTTTATTAGTGGAGTGTTGCCTATAGTATCAATGAAATCTTCTTTAATATTTTTTTTCATAAATTTTACTTACTAATTACATGTTTTTGTATATACAAATTAAATAATGCTTAAGCATAATATAACAATTGCTTCAAAAAAATAACTTAAATCTTTTAATTAAAGAATATTAATAATGATAAATTTTAAAGATATTTCTTTTTCTATTGGCGGTGTTTCTCTTTTTGATAGTACATCAGCTTTTGTTCCTACTGGTCATAAAGTAGGTATAGTTGGAAGAAACGGAGTAGGGAAAACAACACTATTTAAATTAATTCTTAAAGAAATAACTCTAGATGGAGGTGTTATTGAAGTACCTAGAAATTATAAAATTGGGGCAGTTGCTCAAGAGGCGCCATCTAATGAAGAAAAACTTATAGATACAGTATTAGCAGCAGACATTGAAAGGGCAAAACTATTGTCTGCATCAGAAATAGAAACTGATCCAAATAAAATCGCTAATATACATACTAGATTAGCTGATATTGATGCCTATTCGGCTGAAGCAAGAGCATCATCAATTTTAAGTGGTTTAGGCTTCAGTCAAACTGATCAGCATAGTCCATGTTCAAGTTTTTCTGGTGGTTGGCGAATGAGAGTAGCACTTGCAAGCGTATTATTTTCAAATCCAGATTTGTTGTTATTGGACGAACCTACAAATTACTTAGACTTTGAAGGTACTGCATGGTTAGAAAATTATTTACAAAAATTTAAAAATACAGTTTTAGTTATTTCTCACGATAGAAATTTACTCAACAAATCTGTAAGTGGAATTTTACATTTATCTAGTAAGAAAATTCAGTTTTATAGTGGAAATTATGATACTTTTAATAATGAAAGAAGAAGTCAACTAGAACAGAAAATTTCTCAAAAAAACAAACAAGACGTTCAAAGAGCTAATATACAAAGCTTTGTTGATCGATTTAAAGCAAAGGCTTCAAAAGCTAGACAAGCTCAATCAAGAATTAAAATTTTAGAAAAGATGAAACCTATTGTTATAGAAGAAGATCAAAAAATTCCTAAGTTTAAATTTGAAGATGTTAGTAAGTTTGCTCCACCATTAGTTACTCTTGATCAGGCATCTGTTGGATACAATCAGGTAGAAGTTTTAAAAAACATAAATATACAAATCAATCCTGATGATCGAATTGGGTTGTTAGGGATAAATGGAGAGGGAAAATCTACTTTTTCTAAACTTATTGCAAAAAAAATTAATCTAATGAAAGGACATTTACTAATTCCTAAAAAATTAAAGATAGGATATTTTGCTCAACATCAATTAGATGAGCTAAGACCTAACGAAACACCATTTCAACATTTATATTTAAAACTAAACAAAGAAATTCCCTCTAAAATTAGAGCAAAGCTCGGATCAGCAGGGTTTACTTCTGAAACAATGGATCTTGAAGTCAGAAGGTTATCTGGTGGGCAAAAGGCAAGGTTATTAATGTTACTAGTTGTAATTGAAAAACCTGATTTATTAATTTTAGATGAACCTACTAATCACCTTGATATAGAAAGTAGAGAAGCTCTTATCATGGCATTAAATGATTATAAAGGTTCCTTAATATTAGTAAGTCATGACGCCTTTTTGGTTGAAAGATTAGTTGATAGACTTTTAATTATTAAAGATGGAAATGTATCTGAGTTCTCAGGTGATATTCATGATTATAGAAAATTGATATTAAATAATAATAGTAAGAAAAAAAAACAAGAAAAAATTTTAAAAAGCAAAAATTCAAATGTATCAATTCCAAACTTCTCTCTTTCAGATTTAAAAAAGAGCTTAACTTATTCAGAAAAGAAAATACTTGAATTTGAAAAACAAAAAAAGACATTAGAAATTGAAATGTTAAATCAAAATTTTTATTCATCTAATAATCAAAAATACGCTCAAGAAGTAAACGTTAACCTCCAAAAAGTGTTAATACAGATAGCTGAAGAAGAAAAAGTTTGGGAAAAAATAGTTGAGAGTATTGAGTTAATAAGTAAATGAACGCTATTGAGGTATATGCTAGTCTTTTTATATCTTCCTTCCTTTCCTCTACCATACTTCCGGGTCATTCAGAGATAATATTAACAGCATTTATTTTTTTAAAGAAATATCCGATTATATATCTTATTTTTTTTGCAAGCATTGGTAATATTTTAGGTTCAATTTTAAATTGGTGTATAGGATATTTTCTTACAAACCTTAAAGATAGGAAATGGTTTCCTATAAATAAATCACAATTAACTAGAGCATCTTCATGGTTTTTAAAATATGGAAAATGGACACTATTTTTAAGTTGGGTTCCTATAATTGGAGATCCACTTACAATAATTGCTGGTATTTTTCGCGTTCCAATTCACACATTTATATTTATAGTTTCTTTAGCTAAAACAATGAGATACGTGTTTATAACTTTAGTTGTAACAAATGTTATCTAGAGGATGGCTCCCCGGGACGGATTCGAACCGCCGGCCAGACGATTAACAGTCGTCTGCTCTACCGCTGAGCTACCGGGGAATAATGTTAATAGCCACTTTATTAAATGTTTTTAATGTAAATAATATAAATTGCAACTAATTAATACTAGTATACAAAGAGTAAAATATTAAATATCTTTGATTATAGAATTTGCAATTTTTGTAATTTCTGAAGAATTAAATGACAATGGTTTTATTTCCTTTATGACCTTTCTGTCATTTTTAATCGTATTTGAAGAATATGAGGGATCGTAGTGATTTTTCAAAAAACTTGTTGTCAATTCTTGCCATTTTTTTTGGTTTATTAATTCTTTCCAACTATCTACTAATTGTTTACTTAACCTTGTTTTCAAGCCAAATATAATTGGATTTATCAATTCTGGATTTTTGCACATATATTCATAATCTTTTACAAGAAAATTAGACCTTAAATGAATATCTGCTTTTATTTCAATTCTTGGAGAAACTATCATTTTAGCCCAAATAGTTTTAGGTATATGAATATTTCCTATTTTACTACTCTCGGCCTCTACAAAAATTCGTTTTCTTAGATTTAGTTTTTTCAATTGATAATATAATTTACTTTCAAAAAATTTTTGAGAAGGTTGATTAAAATTAGGTATTTTTCCTAATAGAGAACCTTTATGATTAGCAAGTCCTTCTAGGTCTAATATTTGGCCACCTTGTTGCGCTATACTGTGTAAAATTTTTGTTTTAGCCGACCCAGTTTTTCCACTTATTAAAGTTATTTTAAGTTTAGAACCTATATTATCCATAAACTCAAGAACATGATTTCTATATTCTTTATAACCTCCTTCTAGCTGTTGAGTTCTCCAGCCAACTTCAGATAGAATAATTGCAAATGCTTTTGATCTTTGCCCACCCCTCCAACAGTAAACAAGAGGTTGCCAGGAGCCCTTATATTCAGAAAATTTTTCTTCAATATGTTTAGCTATATTTCTTGCAGTTAATGAAGAACCA
>CABYBQ010000018.1 GCA_902517275.1 uncultured SAR116 cluster alpha proteobacterium | reverse complement strand
TTTAGGAAAAGCAGGTCAAAATATTAAAAAGATTGGTATTTTGGCCCGTAAAGATTTAGAAAAACTTTTAGATTGTAAAATACATTTGTTTTTATTTGTAAAATTTAAAAAAAACTGGATGGAAGATCCTTCTAAATACTCATCAATTGGTTTGAATTATAATGCCTGAATGGAATGACCATGGCATAGTTTTATCTGCAAAAAAATATGGTGAAAAAGGACTTATAATTAACATCTTAACTGAAAATCATGGACGTTACCTAGGTTGGTTCAATAATTATAAAAGCAAAAATATTTTAGCAGACATTCAACCAGGTAATTTAGTAAATGTTTTTTGGAAATCTCGATTAATAGAACAAATGGGTAAGTTTAAAATTGAACTTATATCTTCAGTTACTGGAAAAATATTTGACGAAAAACTAAAACTTCAAGCATTAAACTCAGTATGTTCTTTATTAGAAAATTTTTTACCTGAAAGACAAAAATATTCTCAAATATTTAACGCAACTAATGCTTTAATAGATCTCCTTACATTTCAGGATGAAAGTAAAAATCATTATTGGATGGAAGGTTATGTCAAATGGGAAATTGGTGTTCTATCTTCAATTGGATTTTCTCTTGATTTAAACCGATGTGCCGTAACAGGAAGTGACACTAATTTATTATTTGTAAGTCCAAAAACTGGGAAGGCCGTCTCAAAAGAGGGCGCTGGAAGGCATGCTCCTAGGTTGCTTTTATTACCATCTTTTTTAGGAGGGGATAATGTTATAGGTTCAAATTTTTATAAAGAAATCTTAGCAGGACTAAATATCACGTCTTATTTCTTTAAAAATAAATTACTATTATCTATAAATACTAATAAACCTATGAATTTACCAAACGCAAGAATACGTTTTGTCGAATTGATTGAAAAATTATAATTTTAGAAGAGATGTCTTATGGAAAAATCTGATTTACAAGAAGAAAATATAAACCTAACTACTTTTTCAAAAGCAATTTCTGAGCGTTATTTATCATATGCATTGTCAACAATTACATCAAGATCTTTACCAGATGTTAGAGATGGTTTGAAACCAGTTCATAGAAGAGTTTTGTACGCAATGCTACAATTAAAGCTAAATCATAATCTTAGCTTTAAGAAATCAGCAAGGGTGGTTGGTGATGTTATGGGTAAATTTCATCCTCATGGTGATGCCGCAATTTATGAATCAATGGTTAGGATGGCCCAAGAGTTTGCTTTAAGGTATCCGTTAGTAGATGGTCAGGGTAATTTTGGCAATATTGACGGAGATAATGCCGCAGCTATGAGATATACAGAGGCTAGAATGACTAAAGCCGCAGAGTTACTTCTTCTTGATATCGATAAAGATACTGTTGATTTTAGAGTGACGTATGATGATGAGGGTAAAGAGCCCGTTGTGTTACCTTCAGCATTTCCTAATCTTTTAGCGAACGGATCTCAAGGTATTGCTGTTGGAATGGCTACTTCTATTCCACCCCACAATATTAGTGAGTTGGTAGATGCTCTTCTTCATTTAATCAAGTTTCCTAATGCGTCTGAAACTACAATTTCTAATTATGTAAAAGGACCTGATTTCCCTACAGGTGGTATTTTGGTAGAGCCTAAATCATCCATTGAAGAAGCATATAGAATTGGAAAAGGTGGATTTAAATTAAGAGCAAGGTGGATTGTTGAAAAATTAAAAAGTGGTCAATGGCAAATAATAGTAACTGAAATACCGTATCAAGTTCAAAAAAGTAGGTTATTAGAAAAAATCGCTGAGTTAATGGAAAATAAAATACTACCCATGTTATCTGATATTAGAGATGAAAGTACAGAGAATATAAGATTGGTTGTTGAACCTAAAAGTAGAAACTTATCACCTGAAATGATTATGGAGACACTTTTTAAAAAAACAGACTTAGAAACAAGAGTGTCACTAAACTTAAATGTTATTGACGATAAAAACATACCAGGTGTTAAATCTCTAAAAGAAACATTAAAATGCTGGTTGGATCATAGACAGATTATACTTCAAAGAAAAACTCAGCACAGACTATCTCAAATTGAGAATAGGATTAATATTTTAAATGGTTACATCACTGTTTACTTGAACTTAGACAAAGTAATCGAAATTATTAGAGAAGAGGACAAACCTAAAGAAGTATTAATATCTTTTTTTAAAATTAATGAAATTCAAGCAAATGCGATTTTAGACATGCGTCTACGCTCTTTAAGAAAATTAGAAGAGATAGAGTTAAAAAAGGAGCTTAGTAATTTACAAAATGAATTAGAAACTCTTAAAGGTATACTTAATGATACAGATCAACAATGGAAAGTAATATATTCTGACATTAAAGATCTAAAAAAAGAATTTAAAGATATATCAAATCGAAAAACAGATATTCAAGAATTACCAGATGTAGAAGAATTTAATGAAGATCAGTTTATTGTTAAGGAACCACTAACAGTCATTTTGTCTGAACAAGGATGGGTAAGAACTCAAAAAAATCACTTAGAAGATGATATAGAATTGAAATACAGAGAGGGTGACAAGGAAAAATTTAAAGTCCATGCTCTCACTACCGATAAAATTATTTTCTTTGCAGATAATGGAAGGTTTTTTTCTGTTCCAGCCAATAAACTACCAAGTGGAAGAGGCTTTGGTGAGCCTGTTTCTCTCACAATAGATATAAAGGGAGACAACAAAATTGTATCTTGTTTTCCATATTTTGAAGGAAGTATTATTTTAGCTTCAGAATCTGGACATGGATTTAAAATTAAAACTACAAATTTAGTTGCGCAAACCAAGTCAGGAAAACAAATTTTAAATGTTAAAGACAATAATAAAGCAAAAATTTGTAAAAAAATAAATGGTGATACAGTTGCAATAGTAGGTAATAATAGAAAATTAATTACTTACTCAATTGAAGAAGTTCCTGAATTAAATAAGGGAAAGGGTGTAATTCTTCAAAGATATAAAGATGGTACTCTATCAGACATTACGACATTTAAAAAAGAAGATGGTATTAGTTGGAAAATGAATGGTGGACGTCAAAGAACTGAAAAGGATCTCTTGACTTGGGAGGGTAAAAGAGGAGGTGCAGGTAGAATGGTACCAAATGGATTTCCGAGACCACCATTATTTGAATAAATATTTAAACAAATACTATTCCTAATGATTTTTTTACTAATAAAGTGAATAATTTTTGAGCAAAAGTAAAATAAATTACTAAGTAATTATAATCATGAAAATATAACTAAACTTTTCATTTTTTTGTGTTAATAATGATCAAGAAAGTCTATAATATAATATATTAAATTAATGATTGAAATGGGAGTTTTTTATGAAACGTAGAGATTTTATTACTAAAACTGGTGTTGGAGTTGCTGCTGGGGTTGTTGGAGCAGCCACACTATCTGCACCAGCCATCGCTGATGGACACAAAGAAATAAACATTGTGTCAACTTGGCCAAGAGATTTTCCAGGATTAGGATTATCAGCGCAGAGATTAGCTGCAAGAATAACTGAATTGTCTAATGGGAAACTAAAATGTAATTATTTTGCAGCAGGTGAAAAAGTTGGTGCCTTTGATGTTTTCGATGAAGTTGCATCAGGTAATTCTCAAGCTTACATTGCAGCTGATTATTACTGGAAAGGAAAACATCCTGGTTTTGCTTACTTCACATCTGTTCCATTTGGAATGACTACAGTAGAGTGGAATGCTTGGATTAAATTTGGTGGAGGTCAAGAGCTCTGGGATGAGATGTCAGGAGAGTTTGGACTTAAAGCTCTTCCATGTGGTGGTACAGGAACTCAAGCTGGTGGTTGGTTTAATAAGGAGATTAACTCTAGTGAAGATCTTAAGGGATTAAAAATGAGAATTCCAGGACTAGGTGGAACAGTTATGTCAAAATTAGGAGCCTCTCCTGTATCACTTCCAGGTGGGCAGATTTATGAGAATCTTGTATCTGGCTCAATTGATGCTACTGAATGGGTTGGTCCTTATAACGATTACTTTATGAAGTTTTATGAGGCTGCCAAATACTATTATACTGGTGGTATGCACGAACCAGGATCTTGTATAGCTTTTGGTTTTAATGCAGGGTTCTGGGGTAAATTAACTAGTTACGAAAAAGCCTTAATTACAGCTGCAAGCATGGAAGAGCACGCTGCTCAATATGAAGAAACTTGTGCTAAAAATGGTGAGTATTTAGCCAAATTAATAAATGAGCATGGAACGAAAGTACGATCATTTAATGATGATGTCTGGGACTCGTTTGGTGAAGCAGCAGCTGAAGTGTTTGAAGAAACTAGAAATCATTCAGCACTCGCAAAAAAGATAGATGGTGCATACCAATCATTCTTGAAAGAATGTGGAGGTATGATGGCTAAATTTGAAATCTCATATGTAAATCAAAGAAACAGAGTTTTAGATTTTTCTTAAACAACTTTTAAGGGTCAGCTTTTGCTGACCCTGATTCATTTTATACAGGTATTCACAAATTTATACTTATTACAGAATTTTTGGTTGGTCATTATTAACTTTCATAATAGCCTTTTTGATAGACAATATATTAATAGTTGGGTTTGAATTTCCTGGTGCTTTTTCAATTATAAATAATTTTTCATTACCATCTTTTTTTGAAATTGCGATTTATATGATTATTTTTTTATTCACCATAATAATGGTTTTAAAAAATAAAAGTATATCATTAAGAAAAGAAGCCGAACTTCTCCATGTAATTAATGTTTATTTAATTAGATCATGTTTTTGGGTTATCTTCTTGGTTGGATTAGTTGATATTACCATAGCTTTTTTTCGTGTTGAGAAAATATTTGAAGTTTTTTTTACCAAAGAATTTTCCAGCAATTTTACAAGACCTATTTTTGTAGGAACTTTTGTTCATATCCCCTTAATTCTTATTGGTTTTATTATAGGTAAATTTACAAAAACTCTCGGTTTCCACTGGTTATCGTTGTTGATTGTTATAAGCGAACTTTTAATTGTTATTGCCAGATTTATATTTTCTTATGAACAAACATTTATGGGGGATTTAGTACGTTATTGGTATGCAGGTTTATTCTTGTTTGCATCTGCTTATACGTTATACGAAGAAGGTCATGTTAGAGTCGATATATTCTATCAAGGATTACAAAATAAAACGAAAGGATTAGTTAATTCTGTAGGTTCAATCGTATTAGGTGTTTCTACATCTATGACAATTATTTTTATAGGTTTTAATGGAAAACAATCAATTATAAATAGTCCAATATTAAATTTTGAAATCACACAGCAAGGTAGTGTTGGCATGTTTATTAAATATCATCTAGCAATGTTTTTAGGTGTTTTTGGTATAACAATGTTAATTCAATTTATTAGTTACTTTTTTGAATCTTTAGCTGATTATAATGGCGAAGAAGGTAAAAGGGTGATTGAAAACCAGTCGAGTCACTAATTCATGGAACTTTTATTTTTAATTTTATTAATAGTTATAATGGCAATATCACTAGGTGTTGGATTTCCTGTCGCTTTTGCTTTGCCTGGCTCTGCAATTATCACAATTGGGACAGCTGCTTTTTTTGGTTATTTATTTGAAAATGACTTTGGAGCTTTTTTTTATTTAGGAGGTCCATCAGAGTGGTTGTCGGCCGGAGTTACTAATCTTAGGGGTGTTTATTGGGAAGTTGAAAGAGATACACTTATAGCTATTCCTTTATTTATTTTTATGGGCTTAATGCTTCAGAGATCAAGAATTGCTGAAGATTTACTTGTAACAATGGCTCAACTTTTTGGTCCTGTTAGAGGCGGTCTAGGAATTTCAGTTGTGTTTGTTGGCGCTTTATTAGCTGCTACTACTGGAATTGTTGGTGCCACTGTTGTTGCAATGGGCTTGATATCATTGCCAGCGATGTTGCGTAATAAGTATTCAGCTCCTCTTGCAACTGGAACTATTGCCGCTTCAGGTACACTTGGTCAGATAATACCTCCATCCATTGTTTTGATTATTTTGGCTGACCAATTAGCTTCTGCTTCAGACCAAGCTAGCACTATGAGAAAAGCTTTATATAAAGAAGCTACTGGACAAATTTCAATGCCTTCTATTTTTGATGTAACCTCAACTAGTGCCGGAGAAATGTTTTTAGGAGCATTTTTGCCTGGTATTCTGTTAGTAGGCATATATATGCTTTTTATTCTAGTGTTGGCATTTATATTTCCTAAAACTGCTCCTGCAGTTCCTTATGATGGAAAGATGGATAAAAAGTTTTGGCTAAATGTTATGTTAATTCTTATTCCACCATTAACTCTTATAATTTTGGTACTAGGTTCTATAATTACTGGAATTGCAACTGTTAATCAAGCTGGAGCAATTGGAGCTGCTGGTGCGATCATCATGGCAGGATATAGGCAAACCGAAGGTTTTAAAAGCTCTCTTTATCCAGCTATTTTGGTTATCATTTCTGTTCTTATATTAGCTTATGCAGTCTCAAACTATAATATGAATGTAAAGCTAATTAATACTGTTGATGATCAAATAGGTATATTTTTAGGGACTTTAGGGTCTGTAATACTTTTATTTGCATTAGCTTGGAGTTGTTGGAGACTTTTTAAATTTGGTAATACCATGCAAGGTGTAATGCTTGAGACAGCAAAAACAACATCTTTAGTTTTTATAATATTATTAGGTGCGGCTATGTTAACAGCAGCATTTAGAGCTTTTGGTGGTGAAGAATTAGTTAAAGAGTATTTAAATTCTTTACCAGGAGGTTTTTGGACCAAGTTTGTAATTGTAATGTTAGTTATTTTTATACTTGGATTTTTTCTCGATTTTATTGAAATAGCCGTTGTTGTTGTGCCAATTGTTGCTCCTATTCTATTATCAGATCCATCTGCAAACATAACAGCAGTTTGGTTAGGTGTAATGATTGGTTTAAATATTCAAACATCGTTTCTAACGCCACCTTTTGGTTTTGCTTTATTTTATTTAAGGGGCGTTGCATCTAAAGCCGTTAAAACTATTGAGATGTACAAAGGTGTTATTCCTTTTATCACTCTTCAACTAATTGCATTGGCAGTGGTTGGTTCATATCCTTATTTAGTAAATTATCTACCTAATAGATTAAGCTTCACGTCTGAAACATCTCCTCCACCAAAGAATCCCAAATTACAATTATGTATTGAAAATTTCATGAAGGAAAACGTATTAAGTGATAAAAATGCTACTAAAAACTCAATTGATTTATTAGCTAATGCTGATTTAACAACACTTCCCAAGGAATATAAAAAAATAATTGTTAATTCAATTGCTAATATTAATAATGGATTTGATAATCTAAGTAATGCTTTTGAAATACAAAGTCAAATTAACATTGAATCTATACAATATTTACCTAAGTTGAAAGTGGTAAGAGACAAAGAGAAAAATATTAGAGAATTTAAGAAATTAATTAAAGATAATAAAACAAGCATTTCTAGGTTAGATTCGGATGAAACTGAAAAAAAATTAACTTTAAAAAATGAGAATAAATTATTAAATGAAAAAATTAACAATGAAAAATTAAATTTTCCTAATAACTGGGTTAATGAATACAAAACTTTTCAAAATCTTATTAAATCTGAAAATATAAATAGAAATAAATATAGAAGATCAGTAGATAGTTCATATGAAGAAATCGAGATTATTCACAATATATTAAATAAAAAATACACGCTTTATAAGTTTGAAAAAGATTTTATTAAATTTGATAATGTATTAGAAACGAACGATCCTAAAATTCTATCAAAAGAAATAAAAGAGTTATCTAAAAAGATATCTCGTCTACCAGAAAACTCTATAATAACTTCCAAATTGTCAAAAGTTTCAAGAAATTTAAAAAAGAAAAAAGTTAACTACAAAAGAGTAAGAAAAGATTTTGATAAGTCATTTTCTATCTATTTGAGTAAAATTAATTCATTAAAGACCATTGATGTAAATGTTGAGAATTATCTAGGTAATTTTCTTAATGACACGAAAAATACTCTGGGTCTTAGGTTGCAGCAAAGTTTGCCTAAAGATGTTGCTCTGTATTTGGCTAGTTGTAAATCATCTCACCGTAACTTATCATTATATTTTTAAAACTGTTAGTGCGACAAATGCAATCATCTAAAATGTCTTTTAAAAATATGATGGTGGCTCCTCACCATTTAGCAGCAAAAACTGGATCAGATATTTTAAAAGAGGGTGGTAATGCAATAGAAGCTATGATTGCATCGGCAGCAATGATATCTGTTGTTTATCCGCACATGAACTCAATGGGTGGAGATAATTTCTGGTTAATATCAGATAAAAATAAAAAGGTTACTGCCATTGATGCGTGTGGCCCCGCTGCAGAAAATGTGTCTATAGATTTTTATAAAAAACATGGCTTTAATGAAATTCCTTCGCGTGGTGCTTTATCAGCATTAACAGTTCCTGGCGCAGTATCTGGTTGGAAATTAGCATATGAATATAGTGTTAAAAATTTAGGAGGTAAACTTCCTTTAAGTCGCCTTTTATTTGATGCAGAACAAACTTCTAAAGATGGAATTGCAGTTACAAATACTCTAAAAAATAATCTAACTTCTAAATTATCACAACTTATCGATATCCCTGGATTTAAAGAGATATATTTAAAAGATGGAAAAATACCTAAAGTTGGAGATAAATTAACTTTTCCTGCAATGTCAAAGACTTTCTCTATGCTAATAAAGAATGGATTGGATGATTTTTATATAGGGGAGATTTCTAAAAACATTATATCTGATTTATCTGATCTTAATTCTCCTTTAAGAAAAATTGATTTTAACAACTATAATGCATCTTTAGTTAAGCCTTTAGAATTAAAAATCAAAAGTACTAAACTTTTCAACCTACCTCCTCCCACCCAAGGATTAGCGTCGATATTAATTTTAGGTGTGCTGGATAAATTGTCTCTTCTTTATAAAGATGATGTTGATTTTATTCATGCTATAGTTGAAGCAACGAAAGTTGTTTTCAAAATTAGAGATAAGTATGTATGTGACCCTCAATATATGAGTAAAGATGTAAATGAATTTCTTAGTAAAGATTATATTCAAAATTTAGCAAATGAAATTAATCTTCAAAAAGCTATACCTTGGCCGGAAGCAAATATTAGTGGTGATACAGTTTGGTTGGGTGCTTCAGATTCATATGGAAATACTGTAAGTTTTATTCAAAGTATTTACTGGGAATTTGGATCAGGATTAATTTTACCTAAATCTGGAATTACAATGCAAAATAGGGGTATTAGTTTTTCTTTAGATCAAAATAATTTTAACAAGTTAATTCCTGGTCGAAAGCCATTCCATACAATTCAACCGGCTTTAGCACAATTTGATGATGGTAGGGTTATGTCTTATGGTACAATGGGTGGTGAAGGTCAACCCCAGACACAAGCGACAATTTTTTCACGATATGCAATTCAAAATTTAAATTTGCAAGAAGCTATCAACCAACCTAGGTGGCTTTTAGGGAGAACTTGGGGAGAAGAAACTACATCATTAAAAATTGAAGGAAGGTTTTCAAAAGAAACTTTTGAGAAGCTAGAATTATTAGGTCATGTTATTGAAAAAGTTGGAGATTTTGAAGAGATTATGGGACATGCAGGTGCGATTGTTACTAATGCAAATGGTTTAATACATGGAGCTTATGATTTACGAAGTGATGGTGCTGCGATAGGTGGTTAGTTTATAAAGATTGCCAGTCACTTCCATCTAAGATTTGTCCAGGTTTAAAACGATTTTTATAGGACATACTTGATATTTCACTGATGTAATAACCTAAATATAAATGTTTGTATTTATTCTTTTTTCCAAATATTAGACATTCAGAAATCATAAAATTCCCCAGGCCTAATTTACTAAGTTTAGGATCAAAAAAACTATATACAGCAGACAAATTAACATCATCAATATCTAAAAGTATTACGCCCATTAGATTTTTAGATTTGTCTCTAAACTCCATTAATTTTGTTCTTATAGGAGATGTTTCTATCATTGATATGAATTCATTTTCATCCATATCAGACATAGATCCTCCAGAATGTCTTTGAAATTGATATTTCTTAAAAAGATTATAATGTTCCGTTGTTGCAATATTTTTAATAATTTTGTAATCTATGTCTTTAAGTTTATTAATAACTCTTTTCAAACTTTTTGTTAATTCAAACTTTTTAATATCTACTCTATATGATTTACAAGCACTACAATTATCGCATACCGGTCTGTACATCCAATTTTCGACTCTTCTAAAACCATTTGATGCTAATTCGTTATACACTTTATTATTGTACGTTATATCTGTCGCTATTCTCTTTTCAACTTGTCCTTTTAAGTAAGGACAAGGTGTTGCTTTAGTAAGCATATAAATGGGTTGTTCTAATACACTTTTAGGTTTTATATCTATCATATTAACTATTACGACTTACTAAATTAATTTTAATCATCTATGTTAAGTAATTTTTTTGCTATATATGGGGCAAAATAAGTTATAATACCACTACATCCAGCTCTTTTAAATGCTATTAAACTCTCAAAAATAATTTTATCCTCATCAAACCATCCCTTCTTGATAGCGTTTTTTATCATAGAATACTCCCCTGACACTTGATAGGCAAATGTTGGCATTTTAAATTCTTGTTTTACTCTATAAATTATATCTAAATAGGGCATTCCAGGCTTTACAATAATCATGTCTGCTCCTTCGCTTATATCAAGAGCTATTTCTTTCAGAGCTTCATCAGAATTAGCAGGATCCATTTGGTAACTCTTCTTAGATTTTTTTAATAGAGATAAATTTGATCCAACGGCATCTCTAAAAGGTCCATAGAAACCCGATGCATATTTTGCTGCATATGACATTATTTGTACATTTGTAAAACCATTTTTATCAAGAGCATCTCTAATAAAACCAACCCTACCATCCATCATGTCACTTGGTGCAATTATATCACAACCTGCTTCAGCCTGAACAAGCGCTTGTTTACATAGTATTGACAAAGTTTCGTCATTATCAATTTGATTATTAATTATGATGCCGTCATGGCCGTGATCCGTATATGGATCAAGAGCCACGTCACAAATAACTCCTAATTTAGGGTTAACCTTTTTTGAAATTTCAATGGCTTTACATATTAAGTTATTTTTGTTTAGTGCTTCTTTACCATCAGAAGTTTTTAATGCATTTTGTACTTTAGGAAAGAAAGCAATAGCCGGAATTAATAAAGATGATATATTTTTTATTTCTTTATGAAGTAAATCCAAAGAATATCTATATATTCCAGGCATAGATACAATTTCCTCTTTTACATTTGAGCCATAAGTAATAAAAATAGGATAAATCAAGTCATCTAGAGATATATTATTTTCGGAAATTAGCCGTCTTGAGAAATTTGACATACGATTTCGTCTCATTCTTATTCTTGGAAAGTTGTTTGATGAAAATAGTTGATTTGGAGGTTGTTTCATATTTATGTCCTACTAATAATTCCATAGGTTGTAATTTATACAGCAATAAACTATCAATCAACTTAGTTATATTAAATTTTGAATATAAACTTTAATAGGAATCAAATACAATGTTATTATCAAAATTCTTTATGCCTGTTTTGAAAGAAGTTCCAAAAGATGCAGAAATTATCTCTCATGTTTTAATGTTAAGAACTGGTATGATACAACAATCATCATCAGGAATATATTCTTGGCTACCATTGGGAAAGATAGTTTTAGAAAAAATTATAGATATCTGCAGAAAAGAGATGAAAGAAGCGGGAGCTAACGAAATACTTATGCCTACTTTACAATCGGCTGATATTTGGAAACAGTCAGGTAGATATGAAGATTATGGTAAGGAAATGCTTAGAATAAAAGATCGTAATGATAGAGATCTGTTATACGGGCCTACCAACGAAGAGTTGGTTACTGAAATTTTTAGAACTCATGTAAAGAGTTATAAGCAACTTCCTCTTAATCTTTTTCACATACAATGGAAATTTAGAGATGAACTAAGACCTAGATTTGGAGTTATGAGAGGTAGAGAGTTTTTAATGAAGGATGCCTATTCATTTGACATTGATTATGCCTCTTCAATTAAATCTTATAATGTAATGTTTATTTCATACATGCAGTTATTTAAAAAAATGGGTCTTAAAGCAATTCCTATGAAAGCTGATACAGGTCCAATAGGGGGTGAGCTTAGCCACGAATTTATTATAATTGCTGAAACAGGAGAAAGTGAAGTTTATGTGGAAGATAACCTTCTAAATTTCCAAAGTTCATTAGAAAATATTAATTATAATGATGATCTCCAAAAAGAAGTTGATAAATATACTTCTTTTTATGCAGCTACAGAAGAAAAATATGATCCTAATGACCACAAAAAGAATCTTAATTTAGTTCAAACCAGAGGAATTGAGGTAGGGCACATTTTTCATTTTGGCCAAAAATATTCAATTCCTATGAATGCTTCTGTAAATGATAGTGAAGGAAAAAGTATTTCCACATATATGGGCTCATACGGTGTTGGTCTCTCTAGATTAGTGGGTGCTGTAATTGAAGCTAATCACGATAATGATGGCATAGTATGGCCTAAAGAAGTTACTCCTTGGAGTTATAATATAATAAATTTGAAAAGTGGCGATCATACTTGTGATGAAATATGCTCTAATTTATATACATTAATGAAAGAAAACTCTCTAAGCGTTCTTTATGATGATACTTCTGAAAGGGCTGGAGCAAAACTTGCTAAGGCAGATTTAATAGGTTTGCCATATCAAATCATAATCGGACCTAAAGGTGTAAAAGATAAATTATTTGATGTTAAGAATAGAAAAAGTGGAGATGTTTCTAAATTATCTTATAATGAATTATTAAATTTTTTAAATATAAAATTATAGGAATTACTTTAATCATATGATTTTTAATGAAACGGAAAGAACTATCGCTTTAAGATATGTAAAATCAAGGCGAGCAGAGGGATTTATTTCTATTTCTGCTTGGTTTTCGCTTGTTGGTATCATGTTAGGTGTTGCAACTTTAATAGTTGTGATGTCAGTTATGAATGGATTTAGAACAGAATTAGTCGATAGAATATTAGGGATAAATGGGCATTTAATTGTTTACAATAATAAAGACCTTGAAATATCTAATTTTAATGAAGTTGTAAAAAAAATCTTAGATACAGAAAATGTTGTTGCGGTCACTCCTCATCTAGAAGGGCAGGCTTTAGCTAAAACAAAAAGTACTGTTTCAGGTGTTATAGTAAGAGGAACAAACTGGTCAGATCTACCAGCAAAAAAATTATTATGGCAATCACTCGATCAGACCTCAATTAGTAACTTTAAAGACAAGAAGAGTATAATTTTAGGTTATAGATTAGCACAAAGATTAAATGTAAACATAGGTGATTACATTTCACTTATATCCCCAAATGGGATGGAGACAGTGCTCGGTATCTTACCGGTTAAAAAGAACTTTATTATAGGTGGTTTTTTTGACATAGGTATGTATGAATATGATAATAACTTTATTTTTATTCCTTGGGAAAAAGCTGAGGATTTTTTATCAACCAAAGATGTGGCTCACGGCATTGAAATTTTTTTAAGTGATCAAAAATCAACATCGCAAGTTCATGATGATTTAATAACCAAAATAGGCGATAATTTCACAATTGTTGATTGGAAAAAAAGAAATTCTTCTTTTATGAATGCATTGGCGGTTGAAAAAAATGTAATGTTTTTAATTCTCACATTAATTATTGTAGTTGCCGCATTCAACATAATTTCTTCAATGATTATGCTAGTTCAATCTAAAAAATCTGATATTGCACTAATGAGAACAATGGGTGCGTCAAAGTATTTGATAATAAGAGTCTTCCTTTTAACAGGGTCTATTATTGGTATTTTAGGAACCTTTATTGGATCAGCTATTGGAGTAATAGTTTCAATTTATATAGAAGAAATTAGGATCTTTGTAAGCACGTTATTTGGACAAGAATTATTTTCAGCAAAAATATATTTTCTTTCCAATCTTCCTTCAAAAATTAATTTTAATGAAGTTTTTATGGTCATATTTATTTCTATAATACTCACTTTAATAGCGAGTATATTTCCAGCATGGAAAGCTTCAAAAATAACGCCTGCTGAGGCTTTGAGATATGAATGAAAATGAAATAAGAAAGGAAATTTTATTTTTAAAAAATATTACTCATATATATAATCAAGATCATCAAAAAATAAAAGTTTTGGATAACATAAATGTAAGAGTTGTTAGGGGAGAAATGGTCGCTCTCATCGGGCCTAGTGGAACAGGAAAATCTACTTTATTAAATATAGCAGGATTACTTGAATCTCCAACATTTGGTTCAGTTAGTTTAGCAGGCCAAAATTGTAAAAACTTAAATGAGGATTTAAAAACTTCACTTAGAGGTTCCGAGGTAGGGTTTATATTTCAATCTCATCGATTGTTTCCAGAATTTTCAGCAATTGAAAATGTAATGATACCACAACTAATAATGGGTGAACCTAAATTAAAAGCTGAAAAAAAATCTAAAGAGTTGTTATCGGTTCTTGGATTACAAAAACGTTTAAACTTTCGACCAGCTAAATTATCTGGAGGTGAAGCACAAAGAGTAGCTATAGCAAGATCTTTAGCAAATTCCCCAAATTTAGTCTTAGCTGATGAACCCACGGGAAATTTAGACCCAATTAGTGCAAAAAATGTTTTTGAAATTTTATACAAATTAGTTAAATCTCTAAACATAAGTTGTTTGATTGCGACACACAATTATGATTTAGCAAAATTAATGGATAGAAGTATAGTTTTAAAAAATGGATCTACCAATAATAATTAACTATAAAATTGAAATTTTTAAAAAATGAACAATTTATTTATTCATTTAAGAGTTCATAGTAATTTTTCTTTAGCGGAAGGAATGTTGTCATTTGATTATCTATCTGAATTTTGTAAAAAGAATAATCAACCAGCTATTGCGATAACAGATACCTCCAATATGTTCGGCGTATTAGAGTTTTCAATTAAAATGGTATCAAACGGTATTCAACCAATAATTGGAATTCAAGTAAATATTTCGGGTGCAACAAAACACGATAACCATATCGGTGAAGTTGTATTAATTGCTAAAAATGAAATTGGCTATAAAAATCTACTAGTTTTAACCAGTAAATTATCAAACAACTCTGATTTTGATAAATTTATTAACTATGAGGACTTAAAAAATCATAGAGACGGTTTAATTTTATTAACTGGCGGAATTGAAAACGGATTTGTTGGGAAGCCTGCTTCTTTAGGAAATATAAAATTAGTAAATGAAAGGTTAGGGGGTCTAAAAGAATTATTTGAAGATAATCTATATATTGAACTTCAAAGACATGGTATTAAAAATCAAATCAATGCTGAAAAAATATTATTAGATTCCAGTGAAAATTTTAATCTACCTCTTGTAGCAACAAATGATTGTTTTTTTGAAAATGAGAATAAGTTTAATGCCCATCAGGTTTTAACATGCATTGATAAAGGTTTAACGATTTCCTCAAAGAATAGGAGGTTATTAACTAAAGAACATTACTTAAAAGACAGTAAGAAAATGTTTTCTTTGTTTGAAGATATTCCTGAAGCAATTGAAAACACTGTTATTATTGCTAAAAGGTGTTCCTTTTTTGTTAAAACTCACGAACCAATTCTTCCTAAATTCCCTGGACTTGCAAAAATAAGTGAGACCGATTTTCTTTTAGATATTTCTAAAAAAGGTTTGATGAAAAGATTTGAGACTTCGACTGAAAAATTTACTGATCAAGAAAAAGATACTTATTTAGATAGATTGACGAATGAACTAAATATAATTAACAAAATGGGTTTTGCTGGATACTTCTTAATTGTTTATGATTTTATTAAATGGTCCAAAAATAATAATATTCCAGTTGGACCAGGCAGGGGATCTGGTGCAGGTTCAATTGTTGCTTGGTCTTTAAATATCACAGATTTAGACCCCATAAGGTGGGGGCTGTTGTTTGAGAGATTTTTAAATCCAGAACGTATTTCAATGCCGGATTTTGATATTGATTTTTGTCAAGATAGGAGAGAAGAAGTTATTCAGTATGTGAGGCAAAGATATGGTAAAGACAGAGTAGCTCAAATAATAACTTTTGGAAGCTTGCAGGCTAAAGCAGCAATTAGAGATGTTGGAAGAGTACTAGAAATGCCTTATGGCCAAGTTGATAAAATTGCTAAGTTAATTCCATTTATACCTTCTAGTCCAATTACAATTCAAGAAGCAATCAATAAAGAAGAAGCTCTAAAAAAAGAAATTTCAGAAGATGAACAAGTGAAACACCTTATCAAAACTGCAATTGATATTGAAGGCCTCAATAGACATGCATCAACGCATGCGGCTGGTTTAGTTATAGGCGATAGACCTCTAAATCAATTAGTTCCTCTTTATAAATTTAGTGAGGAAGAAATACCTGCCACACAGTTTAATATGAAATTTGTAGAAAAAGCTGGTCTTGTTAAATTTGATTTTTTAGGTCTTAAAACTTTAACTATTTTAGCTAAGGCTGAATCATTAATTATAAAAAAAGATAAAAATTTTAGTTTACATAATATTTCATTAAATGATTCAAAAACATATGAAATGTTATCAACAGGATCTACCACAGGAATTTTTCAGCTTGAGTCTGCTGGCATGAAAGATGTGTTAATCGGCCTTAAACCAGATAGATTTGAAGATATAGTAGCAGTTGTATCTTTATATAGACCAGGTCCAATGGAAAATATTCCAAGCTATATTAAAAGAAAGCATGGAAGAGAAAAAATTGTTTATATGCATTCTAGTTTAGAAACAATATTGCGAGAAACATATGGAATTTTTATTTATCAAGAACAAGTTCTAAGGGCTGCACAAATTTTAGCAGACTTTTCGCTTGGCAGTGCAGATATTTTAAGAAGAGCAATGGGAAAAAAAGATAAAAACGAAATGTTTCAACAAAAAAAAGCTTTCCTAATAGGTGCAAAAAATAAAGATATAAGCGAAGACAAGGCTAATGAAATTTTCGAACAAATTTCTGCGTTTGCGGGCTATGGTTTTAATAAATCTCATGCTGCAGCATATGCATTAATAGCTTATCAGACCGCGTGGATTAAAACTAATTATCCACATGAGTTTTTTGCATCAATGATGACTGTGGAGAGTAATAATACTGAAAAATTGTCAATTTTTGTTCAAGATCTAAAAAAAATAGGAATATCTATTTTGAAAC
>CABYBQ010000017.1 GCA_902517275.1 uncultured SAR116 cluster alpha proteobacterium | reverse complement strand
TTGACATTATGACAATTTCATTTCCAGTATTATTTATGATAATTATTGGGGGACTTGGATCTATGTTAGGTTCATTCTTAGGTGCAGCATTTATTGTTACACTCCCAATTGGTTTAAAATTTATTATGGTTGACTTAGTTGGCCTATCAGCAGTTACAGCTAAACATTTTGAAATAACAATCTGGGGATTGTTAATGATTATTTTTCTAATTGTGGAGCCTCACGGCCTTGCAAGACTTTGGTCCATCGCAAAAGAAAAGTTAAGACGATGGCCTTTTCCCTACTAAATGGTATTTAGTAGATTATATTAATTTTATCTCTAAGGGAGGATCTAATGAGAATAAAACAACTTTTGATTGGAATAACAGCTTCTGTTATTGCTATTTCTAGTTATGTAGAAATTGCAATTGCTGATCTAAAATTTCCAATGTTGGTTTACAGAACAGGAGCTTACGCACCTAATGGTATTCCAAACGCTGATGGTTTTGTAGACTACTACAAAATGATTAATGCCAGAGATGGTGGTATCGGTGGTGAGAAAATCTTTCACCCTGAGTGTGAAACTGGTTATAAAACCCAGGTAGGCGTAGAGTGTTACGAAAAAAATAAAAAAGACGCTATGGTTTTCCAACCAATGTCTACAGGTATTACATACCAATTAATTCCTAAAGCAACAGCTGACGGTGTTACTGTTTATTCAACAGGATACGGAAGAACATCTGCTGCTAATGGTAAAGTTTTTAAATGGATATTTAACGCACCTGTTACTTACTGGGATGGAGCTTCAATTGCTGTAAGACATATACTGAAGAATAATTTTGGTAATATCAAAGGTAAGAAAATTGCACTGGTTTACCATAACTCTGCATATGGTAAAGAGCCTATCAGAACTCTACAAACCCTAAGTAAAAAACATGGCTTTAAGCTAATGTTATTACCTGTTGACCATCCTGGACAAGAGCAAAAGGCTACTTGGTTAAAAATACGTAAAGCTAGACCTGATAACGTCCTAATGTGGGGATGGGGTGTGATGAACCAAGTTGCTGTTAAGTCTGCTGCATCTATCAAGTTTCCAATGGATAAATTTATTGGAATTTGGTGGTCTGGTTCTGAAAATGATGTTTTACCAGCTGGACAAGGTGCACATGGTTATAAGTCTCTAACTTTTAATGCTCCTGGAGATTCTTATCAAGTACATAAAGATATCAAGAAATATGTTCATGATAAGGGAGAAGCTTCTGGTGACGGATCTCACTTTGGAACAGTCTTATACAATAGAGGGTTATTCCAAGCAATGGTTCAAGTTGAAGCTGCTGTAGTTGCACAAAAAATTCATGGCACATCAAAGATTACACCTGCTATGTATAGAGATGGTATGGAAGCAGTCAACTTAAGTGCTAAGAGAATGGAAGAATTAGGTTTCAAAGACTTCGCTCCTCCATTTAAAAACACTTGCGAAAACCATGGTGGTAGTGGACTTGCTGCTGTTCAGCAGTGGGATGCTAAAGCTAAAAAGTGGAATATGATTACTGAGTATATGTATGGTGACTCTGACGTAGTTCAAAAGTTAATAGCGGAAGACTCTTCTAAATATGCTGCTGAGCAAAAAATTGCTGAGCGTTGTAACTAAAATAATTGAGAGCCTAATCATATTAGGCTCTCTTTTACATATAGGAAAATGAGATGGATGACATTAAAGTAACTAAAAATAAAAAGTCTAGTACTGTAGAAGATATTTTAATAGTTAATAATATAGAGGTTGTTTACAGCCACGTTATTCTTGTTTTGAAAGGTGTAAGTTTAAAAGTCAAAAAGGGAGGAATAACAGCTTTACTTGGTGGTAATGGTGCTGGCAAAAGTACAACTCTTAAATCCATATCAAATTTATTAGCTTCAGAAAGAGGAGAAGTTACGAAAGGTTCTGTAACATTTAGTAATCAATATATACATGACCTTGATCCGGCCCAATTAGTTAAAAGGGGCGTCATTCAGGTTATGGAAGGAAGACATTGCTTTGAGCATTTAACAGTTGAAGAAAATTTACTTACCGGCGCTTATACTAGGAGTAACAATAAAGAAGTTAAAGACGACTTAGAAAGAGTATACAACTACTTTCCTAGACTTCGAGATAGAAGAACTTCTTTGGCAGGCTACACTTCTGGTGGTGAACAACAAATGATAGCTATTGGAAGGGCTTTGATGGCTCACCCAACAATGATATTACTAGACGAACCTTCGATGGGACTTGCTCCTCAACTTGTTAAACAAATATTTGAAATAGTTGCTGAAATAAATAGAAAAGAAGGTGTAACTATTTTATTAGCAGAACAGAATACCAATGTAGCTCTTCAGTACGCAGAATATGCCTATATTTTAGAAAATGGTCGAGTTGTTATGGAAGGTTCTGCAGAGTCAATGAGAGATAATGAAGACGTAAAAGAATTTTATCTTGGTATTTCTGGAGAAGGCCGACAATCATTTAAAGATGTTAAACAATATCGAAGACGTAAAAGATGGTTGTAAGAAAAAATGATAAAAAATAAATTTTTTGATGATTTAGAAATACGGTCTAAAGATGAAAGAATTTCAGATCATTTAAAAAATTTAAATAAATTAATTGAAAAAGCAAAACAAAATAAAAATCAATTACTGAGATTTAATGTTGAAATCGAAGATCTAGATGATCTTAGTCAAATTCCTTTATTAAGAAAATCCGATTTAATTGACAAACAATCTAAGCAACCCCCTTTTGCTGAATTAAATGTAAGTGAAATTAAAGATTTTGCCCATATCTACCGATCTCCTGGGCCAATATATGATTTGGATGGCCATTCACAAAATTGGTGGAGATTTGCCAGGGCATTACATGCAGCTGACTTTAGGTATGGTGATATAGTTCAAAATTGTTTTTCTTACCATTTCACTCCAGCAGGAGCGATGTTTGAAGAAGCTGCAAAAATTTTAAAATGTACAGTTATTCCAGCTGGTGGAGAGAATACAGATATGCAGCTAGAAGTTATGCACGATATCGGAACCTCAGCTTATGTCGGTGTGCCGGACTTTCTAAACATAATTTTAGAAAAGGCTGATGAAAAAAAAATATCACTTTCAAAACTTACAAAAGCAATGGTAACTGGTGGACCATTATTTCCAGCTGTGGCACAAAATTTCAAAGACCGTAACATTCAAGCGAGACAATGTTATGGAACTGCTGATTTAGGCCTTGTTGCTTATGAAGCTGCTGAAAGTGAAGGAATGGTAATTGATGAAGATGTAATATTAGAAATAGTTAAGCCTGGTACTGGAAAAACTGTAAAAGATGGTGAGGTAGGAGAAGTTGTTGTAACTGTTCTTAATAATTATGAATTACCAATTATTAGATTTGCTACAGGTGATCTATCGGCAATAATGGATGGTGAAAGTATTACTGGTAGAACTAATAAAAGAATTAAAGGTTGGATGGGAAGAGCTGATCAAACCACAAAAGTGAGGGGTATGTTTGTACAACCATCTCAAATCAATAAAATTCTTGAAAATCTGAAAATTGACAATCAAGCTAGAATGATAATAAGCAGGTCTAATGATAAAGACGAACTACTACTTAAAGTAGAGTCCAACATAACAAACAGCTCAGAAATTGAAACAATGAAGCAAAAAATTTCAGATGAAATTAAAAATGTAATTAATTTAAGAGGAACTTTAGAAATTGTTCCCGTAAATAGTTTACCTAATGATGGAAAAGTGATAGATGATACTCGTAATTTTGGAGAATAAAAATGAAACTTGAAAATGTTAAAGCAGTTATAACTGGTGCTGGAAGCGGTCTTGGAGAAGGCACCGCAAGATACTTAAAGGATAGAGGAGCAGAACTTCTATTAATAGACTTAAACGCCGACGGTCTAAAAAAAGTAGCTAAAGAAACAGATGCTAAATATTTCGTTGGAGATGTCTCAAACGAAGAAGAAATGAAAAAAGCAATTGAAGATTTTGATGGCATTAATTGCTTAGTTAATTGTGCCGGAATAGCTGTAGGTGCTAAAGTTGTATCCAGTAGAGGAATGCATGATTTAAGTTTGTTTGAAAAAGTTCTCAAAGTAAATTTAATTGGTAGCTTTAATATGCTTAGGTTGTGCGCTGACAAAATGCAGGCTAATCAACCTGACCACGAAGGTGAAAAAGGTGTCATTATAAATACAGCTTCAGTTGCAGCTTACGACGGACAAGTGGGACAAGCAGCCTACTCAGCTTCAAAAGGTGGTATTGTTGGAATGACTTTACCTATTGCAAGAGAGTTGGCCTCAAATGGTATAAGAGTTAATACAATTGCTCCTGGTTTATTTGCCACCGCTATGTTGTCAGGCATGAGTGATGAAGTACAAAAAAGCTTAATCGCAACTACTGTTTTCCCAAAACGTCTAGGTACACCTCTAGAATATGCGATGTTAGTCGAAAGTGTTTTAACTAATGTATTATTAAATGGTGAAACAATCAGACTTGATGGGTCGGTTCGTTTAGCTCCTAGATAAAAGCATTTTAAGTAAATTTCATTAATGATATTAAAGCCAAAATATTTTGAAGATTTTGAAGTCGGTTTAACCTTTGAGTCTGAACCCTCTTTCATTTCTAAAGAAGAAATTATTGATTTTGCTTCAAAATACGATCCTCAATCTTTTCATTTAGATGAAAAAGCAGCAAATAATGGTCCATTTGGTCAACTTACTTCAAGTGGCTTCATGACTTTAGGTAAATCTTTTACACAAATATTTGAAATGGGAGTTTATGACGGAACAAGTATGGGAGCTTGGGGTATTGACGAATTAAGATGGACAAAACCAGTATATCCAGGTGACTATTTGAGAACAAAAATAGAAGTCCTGGAAGCAAAAAAATCAACTAAAAATCCAAAAAGAGGTACTGCTAGGTTAAAACATACTGTTACTAATCAAAATAATGAAATTGTTATGACTTGGATATCTAATCAAATGCTAAGAACTAAAATATAAATTAAAAGTCTTTTATAAAAAAGCTTTCATAGCAGCTATTAAAGCAACTCCATAAATTACCATAAATATTAATAATGTATTTATTGAGAACCCCTTCATAAATGAGGCCTTAGCTAATTGTGAAGCTTGAAATATTAAATCTGGCCAGGTATAAGATACAAAGTCACCCTGGGTAAAAATAACTTTAATTTTTCCATTGGCATCCACTACAGGTAATCTTCTAAACCTATCATTTGACATTATCCTTAACCAATCAACTACATCATCATTCTCATTGGCAACCCTTGGATTGAGGGTCATGATATCCTCTAATTTAGTTGTTTTTGGAGACATATTGTTATTTACCAATTTCTTTACAATATCTCGTTCAGTCACAATTCCGACAACTTTATCTTTACTATCTATAATTACAACTGAACCATAATTTTTATCAGCCATAACAGCAATTGCTTGGGATACTTTATCTTTACCTAAAAACGTAACTGGTTTTGGTTTAGTTTTAAATTCTGGTCTATCTACTAGACGACCACCTTTACGAGTTTCCAATTTTTACCTCTTATATTTTATTTGGATTTTATCTCAATATAATACTTATTATAATATAGACAAGTTAAAGAAATATTACCTTATATAAAAATTTTATGTGTTTTGGGTTATCCAACCCGAATAACCCTCATCCATGCTGAAAACATTTTTGAATCCATGCTGACTAAAAAAATTTGCAGCAGATTGACTTGAATGGCCATGATAACAGTAAATTAAAATTGTTTCATTTTTATCTTTATCTTGGAGAAAACTATCGATATTTAAATCTTCAACATGAATAGCCTTTTCAATATGACCTTTTGAAAATGAGTTGTGATCTCTTATATCAATTAAGATTAAATCATCATTTTTAATAAGATTTTTTGCTTCTTTTATTGAAATGCATTCGAAAGACACTTGTTTACAAAGCCTCTATAATTACCGCTATTCCTTGACCCCCACCAATACACATAGTTGCAAGACCATATTTACCTTTACGCTTTCTTAATTCATAAACAAGCTTTGTCATAATTATTGCTCCCGTTGCGCCTACTGGATGACCTAGGGCAATTGCACCGCCATTCACATTTACTATTTCAGGGTCTAGGCCTAATTGTTTATTAACAGCACATGCTTGAGCAGCAAACGCTTCATTTGATTCAATTAAATCTAAATCTGATACATTTAACCCTGCTTTGTTTAATGCCATTTTTGAAGCTGGAACTGGTCCCATACCCATTTCATCAGGATCAACACCACCAAATCCATACGAAACAATCCTAGCTAATGGCGTACCTTTTTTGGCTTTATCTTCATTAGCAAGGATCAAGGCTGACGCACCATCATTAATTCCAGAGGCATTACCAGCTGTAACCACTCCATCTTTTTTAAAAGCCGTTCTCAGACCAGATAAAGTATCTATGCTAGTATCTGGCTTTGGATGTTCATCTATTTCAAAAATTTCAATTCCTTTTCTAGTCTTTATTTCAATTGGTAATATTTGCTCTTTAAAAGATCCATTATCAATTGCCTTGCTTGCTCTTTGTTGACTACTTAAAGCAAATTGATCTTGCATGTCTCTACTAATTTGATATCTGCTTGATATATTTTCAGCCGTAATACCCATATGACCATGACCAAATGGATCATGTAATGCACCCAGCATCATATCATGAACTTTTCCGTCTCCCATTCTTGATCCCCAACGAAACCCATCTACGATATGTGCCCCATTAGACATTACTTCTACCCCTCCAGCTATTGATATTTTCGCATCTCCTAATATTAATAGTTGAATAGCACTTACAATAGCCTGAAGTCCTGAGCCACAAAGTCTATTTACTGTTAACGCAGCGGATTCTTTACTCATACCAGCTTGAAGAGCTATAACTCGACTTACGTACATATCTCTAGGCTCAGTATGAATTACATTCCCAAAAACAGCGTGTTCAACCTCTTCAGCTTCATAACCAGATCTTGCAATTGCTTCTTTAGCGACTAAAGTACCCAAATCTACCGGGCAAAAACTCTTCAGTGTACCCCCAAATCCACCAATTGCAGATCTGTTTGCAGACATTATATATACATCATTCATAATACTTTCCTCCAAGATAATCTCTATTCTAATTTGTTAAAACTAAATCTAAATTTCCTAATTCTTCAAAAAATTTATTAACTCTACCTTCATCAACATCCTTAATATTAGAAGGTTGCCAATTTGGTTTTCTGTCTTTATCAACGAGCATTGCTCTAACACCTTCAAAAAAATCACCAATCTCAAGACAACGCTGAACCATTCTATATTCCATTATCAGTTCATCCTTTAGAGTCATTTTACTAGCATCTCTAATTTGCTTTAAAGAAATTTTTAATGATGTAGGTGATTTATGTTTTAATTCTTCAAATTGAGCATTTAAAAATTCATTTCCAGTTATTGAGAGAGATTCACATTTTTCAAAAATTTGTTCAATTGTATCAAATGAAAATGCATCCTTAATGATATTTTCATTTGTTATTAAGACACTATCTTCTGAATTTGGATTTGAAGAGAGGCTATTAATTATACTATCAACTTTGTCATTCGTGCTTGGTGAAGCAGAAATTAATGTTTTTTTTAAATTCCCTATTTCACTTGAAGAAACATAGTGAGTTATGAGTTTAAGTTTCATTAGATCATATGCTTTAATTCTTGCTCCAACCAGAGACAACCAAGCTCCTATTCCTTTATCCAATTGACCTAACAACCATCCACCTCCAACATCAGGAAACAAACCAATAGCTGTTTCAGGCATTGCAAACATAGTTTTTTCAGATGCTACAACGTGACTTCCGTGCATTGATACTCCTACTCCACCACCCATGGTGTATCCATTGATTAATGATATAAATGGTTTTTTAAAATTACTAATTTTAAAATTTAAAGTATATTCATCATAAAAAAATGACTGGGATAAGTTGGTGGGTGGACCTCCATCTGCTAAGACTTCTTTTCTTAATTTAATAACATCACCACCTGCACAAAATGATTTATCGCCTGCTCCCTCAATGATTACACAATTTATGTGTTCACTTATTTCCCAAGAGTTTAGATATTTATTTATTTTTTGGACCATTGGATAAGTTAGGGCATTCAATCTATCTGGCCTGTTTAAAGTTATTATTCCAATCCCATTTTCTTCAGTAAATATAACTTCTTCTGACATTGTTAATTTATCCTTTATTAATTTAATTACTTTTTAAGTCTCTTGAAATAATTACTCTCATTATTTCATTTGTTCCTTCTAATATCTGATGCACCCTTAAATCTCTTACTAATCTCTCTAAAGGAAAGTCTTTTAAATACCCATAACCACCATGAATTTGGAGTGCCATGTCACATATTTCAGAACAAATGTCAGTTGCATATCTTTTGGCCATAGCGCAAAGTTTAGTAGCTTTACTATCGTGAGTATCCAAACTACGCGCAGCCCTTAATACCATTAATCTAGCTGCTTCTAATTCAGTTGCCATATCTGCTAGCTTGAATTGAGTAACTTGAAATTGATCGATAGATTTTCCAAATTGCTTCCTTTCTGCCGAGTAGCTAATTGATGCTTCTAAAGCTGCTCTTGCTCCACCCAATGAACAAGCTGCAATATTCACTCTGCCTCCATCAAGACCTTTCATTGCTATTTTAAAGCCATCTCCCTCATTCCCAACTAAGTTATCAATTGGAATTTCACAATTATCAAAATTAACCATGGATGTGTGCTGACTATTCCATCCCATTTTTTTTTCTTGTTTTCCAAATGATAAACCTTTTGTTCCTTTTTCTACTAGCAGACAAGAAACCCCATTTGCTCCTTCTTCACCTGTACGGCACATGACTGCAAAAACATCACTAGTAGGACCGCCCGATATAAAACTTTTGGACCCATTTAATATGTAATGACTGTTCCCTTTTTTCGTGGCACTCGTTTTTAAAGCCACAGCATCTGATCCAGAACCTGGTTCAGTTAAACAATAACTAGACATAATTTCCATTGTAGATAATTTATTAATAAATCTTTCTTTTATGGCATCTGATCCATGCGCATCTATCATCCATGTTACCATATTGTGTATCGATATATAAGCAGCCGTAGAGACGCATCCTCTTGATAGTTCTTCAAATATAATCGCAGCATCTAATCTACTTAGGCCAGACCCCCCATGTGCTTCATTCACATATATTGCTGCCAAACCTAGTTCAGCAGCTTTTTTTAATGTCTCTACTGGAAATATCTCGTTTTGATCCCAATCAGCAGCATAAGGCATAAGCTCAATTTCAGAAAAACCCTTTGCCATATCTTTTATAGCTAATTGGTCTTCATTATATTCAAAATTCATTTTTCTACCTCTTAACTTCCATATCAAATAGATATTAAATTTAATTTGAGTTCAAGATTAATTCTGATGCTTTTTCAGCAATCATTAGTGTTGGAGCATTCGTGTTGCCAGAAGTAATAGTAGGCATAATAGACGCATCTGCAATTCTTAACCCTTCTACACCCCTAACTTTTAAATTACTATCTGTTACTGAAGAAGTGCCTGGGCCCATACCACATGTTCCTACTGGATGAAAAATAGTAGTACCAATATCACCAGCAACTTTTTTTAATTCATCTTCAGACTGAAACTGAATTCCTGGCGCATATTCTTTCGGATTATATTTTTTCATTGCTGGTTGAGTGATAATTTTTCTTGCTAATCCTATAGATTGGGCCGCCACAAGTTTATCTTGTTCTTCAGACAAATAATTTGGATCAATGGACGGTGCAATTTTAGGATCTTTTGATTCAATATGGACGCTTCCTCTACTCTGCGGATTTAGATTACATACACTTGCTGTAAGACCTGGAAAGTCATGAAGTGGGTCTCCAAATTTGTCTAAAGATAATGGTTGCACGTGAAATTGAAGATTAGGCGTTTCATAAGATTTGTCTGACATTGCGAATATACCTAATTGACTAGGAGCCATTGACATAGGACCAGTTCTTTTAAGAGCGTATTCTATACCTATAGCAATTTTACCTAATAAAGAATTAGCTTTTTGATTTAGAGTTTCTGCATTTTCTAATTGATATATTACTCTTAATTGAAGATGATCTTGAAGATTTTCACCAACATTTAGGCTTTTTACTTTGGTTTCAATACCTAAATCAGAGAGCAATTTAGGATTTCCTATACCAGATAACTCTAAGATTTTAGGTGAACCAATTGAGCCAGCGGATAATATTATTTCTTTATGTACAAAAATATCTTCAATTTTTCCATTTCGTGTAACTTCTACCCCTCTAATTTTATTATTTTCTAAAATTAATTTATTCACTTCACATTGACTAATTATATGCAAATTTTTTCTATTTTTTATTGGTTTTATAAATGCCTTAACTGTATTCCATCTAAACCCAGAATTTTGATTAACTTTAAAATATGAAACTCCGAAGTTGTTGCCTTCGTTGAAATCGTCTACTTTAGGTATTCCAGCCTCTACAGTAGCTTCTTGAAAACTGTCTAAAATATTCCAAGATAGTCTTTGTTGATTTACCTTCCATTCTCCACCCGCACCATGAAATTTATTTTCTCCTTCATAGCTATCTTCCATATTTTTGAAGTAAGGGAGAACATCGTCCCAACTCCAACCTTCATTACCCATTTGCCTCCACTGGTCATAATCATTTGCCTGTCCTCTCATATAAATCATTCCATTTATTGATGAACAACCACCCATGACCTTACCTCTTGGATAATTTAATGCTCTACCATTTAAACCTTTTTGTGAAGTTGTTTTGTATAGCCAATCTGTTCTTTTGTTTCCCATGCAATATAAATAACCTACAGGAATATGAACCCAATGGTAATTGTCACTTCCTCCTGCTTCCAATAAAGCTACAGAAAACTTACCATTAGCAGACAATCGGTTAGCTAGAAGGCATCCAGCTGTGCCTGCACCAACTACGATAAAATCGAATTCTTTAGACATAAATTTACCTTTTTGAAATTCAAAATATATATTATCAATTTTTTATTCATTCCATGAAGGTGATCTTTTATCTAAAAAAGCACTAATGCCTTCATAAGCGTCTTTTTCCATCATATTCATAGCCATAACCTCAGAAGTATATTTATAAGCCTCATCAATTGGCATCTCTACCTGCTTGTAAAAAGCCTCTTTACCAATTTTCACAGTAGATAAAGGTTTTGAAGCTATTATATTTGCAATACTTAGTGTTTTCTGATGAAGTTGATCAAGAGGAACACAATGATTTATTAAACCATAATCAACTGCGTCTTTTGCACTAAGTTTTTCTCCAGTCAGAAGCATTTCCATAATTTTTTTTCTGCTAAGATTTCTAGAAACTGCTACCATCGGTGTTGAACAAAATAAACCAATATTTACTCCAGGGGTCATAAAACTAGCCTGTTCAGATGCAACTGCTAAATCACAGCTCGCCACTAATTGGCATCCTGCTGCAGCTGCAATACCACAAACTTCAGCTATAACTGGTTGGGGCAAGTTCATAATTGTTTGCATTAAATTTGAACATTCATTGAATAATTCATTAAAAAATTTCTTATTGTTTTGATTTTTTCTTAATTCATCTAAATCATGACCAGCAGAAAACCCTGGTCCTTCGGAAGATATAATTAATACCTTTACTTTCTTTTGTGATGAAATTTGTATTAGAGAGTTTGTTAGTTCTTTGATTAATTCTAAAGATAATGGATTGTGTTTTTTTCCATTAACCAACTCAATTTTGACAATGTGGTCAGTCTCATTAGTTATATTGAAAAGTTTCTGCATTTACTTTTTCCATCTTTATATAATTTTTTATGTATATATGAAACAAATTTATATTTCTGGTCAATTAATAATCTTATTTATGTTGATTGTTTTACTTAATATCTAAATACTACGAAAGAAATTACAAAAGAATTATATTTTGGAAAATAAACTTAACCTTGAAGTTTTAATGTTAATTTTGACTGGTACAGCTGCTCTTGCATTAGCCGTTGGTATTGGAAGGTTCAGTTATACACCTATTTTACCTTACATGTTAGAAGAGTTAAATATAAGTAAGACTAATGGAGGTTTAATAGCTTCATGGAATTTTTTTGGTTATTTGTGTGGTTCATTACTATCTATTTTACCAATATTTAAGAAAAAAATTAAATTTGTTTTTTTCACTTCTATTATTATTTCCTTACTAACCACGTTATTAATGAGTTTAAGTAATGATATAATAATTTTTATTTTTATTCGATTTTTTGCCGGCGTGTCTAGTGCTTTTGTTTTAATTTTTGCTACAGCTTTAATTCTTCCTTCTATGCAATCACTTGGGAAAAAATCGCTAAGCACTTCCCATTTTATGGGTGTTGGTTTTGGAATTGTCTTATCTTCGATTTTAGTATCTCTTTTAGGAAATTTTGGATTTGCTTGGAATGATTTATGGATTGGAGTTACTATTTTATCAATGGTATTAGCGATACCCATTTTTCTTTATACCCCTAATGAAACTGTTGTGGATACAACAATAATCAAATCTGAAACAAGTAACAATGTAAGTTTTAGTTTAATTACTTTATCCTACGGCCTTTACGGTTTTGGATATGTGATTTTGGGTACTTTTATATCAACTATGGCAAGAGAAACTGTAGGTTTAGAAACTACTGAAACATATGTTTGGCTTTTAGTAGGTCTAGCTGGTATTCCAATGGTAATATTTTGGCCTTGGTTTGGTAAAAAAATTGGAAATGACATAGCCCTTTTCTTAGCCTGTGCGATTATGGGTTTTGGTATATTAATGCCTGTATTAATAGAAGATAAGTTTGGAATTATTTTAGCATCTATTCTATTAGGTTCGACTTTTATTCCAATAACTGCTTTAGCCTTGTTGGAGGGACAAACTAGATATAATGGATCAATCAGAGTTTCAACAGCTATACTCACATCATCTTTTGGCGTGGGTCAAATGATTGGGCCTTATTTTGGGGGCGTAATTATAGATTTATTTTTTTCTTATAAAATAGCTCTGTCGATATCATCTGTTTCACTATTTCTTGCATCATTTTTGATGATTAACCCCATAAGATATATACCTAGTAAGTTCACAAATATTCCTTAAGTATTTGAGCGCCCAATTTAGCAACAGGTTCTGCTTGTTCTCCAACCTCATAACCATTGTTACCTGCATTATTACCGTCGATTACTCTCTTAGCTATACCTTGTAAAATTCCAGTAAATCTAAAACTATTAAATGCTAATAAATATTTCCAATATTTAGGCTTATCTAAGCCGGTAATATTTAAATAAGTATCTAAAATATTTGCTTCAACTGGTATTCCTGATTTTGATAATAATTTGTCATAACGACCTATACCTGCAATAGGCCAGTCTTTTTCAAATTTTAACATTAGTGTCCAATAAGATAAATCAATGAAAGGTATTGATAATGTGGACAACTCCCAATCTAATAATCCTATGACTTTTTCAAATTCATTATTTATTTTTAATATCATATTATCTAAGCGAAAGTCACCGTGTAATAAACATGGTGGGAGCATACCTATTTCTTCTGGAATGTTTTTAGGAATATTTTCTATCAAATATTCCATGCTCTCAATATTTTTAGTTTGTGAAGCTCTATATTGTTTTATCCATAAGTTAATTTGTCTTTCTAGATAACCTTCAGGTCTACCAAATTTTTCAAGGCCAACTTCTTTTAAATTTAGTGATGCTAAATCTGCTAAAATTTTTATCTTATTTCTATAAATTTTATCTCGTTGGTCCACTTTATAATTCGGCAGGAATGGGTCAATTTCGTTGTTACCTTCTAAATACTCCATTATATAAAATTCACTACCTATTAAATCTTCGTCTTGACAATAACCAAACATTTTAGGTACTGGTATAGTTGAAGCTTCTAAAGAAGACATGACTTTAAATTCACGATCAATACGATGTGCTCCAGGTAATAATTTACCCGTTGGTTTAGACCTTAATACAAAATTTTTATGTTCAGATTTTAACAAAAAAGTAGGGTTAGACTGACCTGCTTCAAATTTTTTTATGGACAAAATATCTGCTTCTATTGTTGTATTTTTTTTGACCCAGTGGTTTAATATCTTAATATTTTTTTTAACCAACATTTTGAAATATTTATTCTCATATAAATTTTTAAAAGTATAACTTAATTTTATTTATATTGTAATTTTATTAATGAATGATTCACTTGATACTATTCTAATAACTGGAGCAAGTAGAGGACTTGGTGCTAATTTTGCTAAAGTTCTTGCGGATGACGGATTTAGGATTATAGGAATTGGAAGAAATAAAAATAATCTTGAAAAGGTTATTTCTAATTTACCTAATCAACAGTTTAACCATCAATTTTTAGAACTTGATATTACAGACGAGATTAGCGTTAATAAACAATTATCTGATTTTAATCTATATGGTTTGATTAATAATGCAGGCATTGCTAACACTAAATTATTACATAATGAAACATATTCAGATTTATCTAATATTATTGACACAAATTTACTTGGATCATTAAACGTATCAAATGCTGTAATCCCTAAAATGATTATTAATAAAAGAGGTAAAATCATTAATATAGCATCAACGCTTGGCTACAGACCATTGGCATATGTCGGTGCCTATTCTGCTACTAAAGCAGCCTTGATACAAGTTACTAAATCTCAATCAATTGAATTAGCTAGATATAATATTTGTGTAAATGCGTTAGCACCTGGATATATTTTGACTGATATAAATAGAGACCAACTTGGTGGTGAAACAGGTGACTTATTAAAAAAGAAAATACCTCTCAAAAGATTTGCCACTGTTGATGAATTAGATACAATAATTTCTATGTTACTAAATACTAGTAATACTTACATGACCGGCGCCGTAGTTGCTGTAGATGGTGGACTTAGCACAGGTCTCTAACTTTTAGGTGATTTATATGGATTTTTATCTACCAGATAGTATTGATAAACTTAGAATTAAAACTCGTAATTTTGTTGATAAGCATATTATTCCGCTTGAGTCTGTTCCTTCTTCATATGATAACCATGAGAATATTAATGAAACCTTATTAAATGAAATAAGAGATAAAGTTAAGTTAGAAGGTCTATGGTCTCCACAAATGCCCAAGTCTAGATCTGGGTTAGGTTTAGGACCTATTGGAATGGCAGCACTCTATGAAGAAATGAATAGATCTATTTTTGGACCAGTATGCTTTAATTGCGCCGCCCCAGATGATGGTAATATGTATATATTAAATAAGATTGCAACTGAAGAACAGAAAGTAGAGTGGCTTGACCCAATATTAAACGGTGATGTAAGATCTTCTTTGGCGATGACTGAGCCAGCTCCTGGTGGAGGATCAGATCCTTCTATGATCAAAACTGAAGCCACTTATCAAAATGGTAAATGGTTAATTAATGGCTTCAAATGGTATATTACAGGTGCCGGTGTTGCGTCTCATTTTATTTTGTTAGCTAAAACTAAAGATGGTTTAACAGCTTTTCTATATCATAAAGATCAACCAGGTTGGAATATTAAAAGACGAATACCTATAATGGGCCCTGAAGAACATGGTGGTCATTGTGAATTAGAGTTTAATGGCCTTCAAATCCCCGATAAAAATAGGTTAGGTGATGTTGGTAAAGGACTTAAAATTGTCCAAATTAGATTAGGCCTAGCTCGTTTAACACATTGTATGAGATGGATTGGTCTCTCAAGGCGCAGTTTGGAAATTGCCTTAGATTATGTATCTCATAGAGAAGGATTTGGTATTAAACTAGCGGATAGAGAGTCTGTTCAAATTAAACTTGGTAAAGCTGCTATGGATATTGATATTGCTCGGTTACTTGTAATGAGAGCAGCGTGGAAAATTGAAAATGGAAGTAAATCAAGACAGGATGTTTCTATGGCTAAAATTCATGTTGCAGAAACACTGAATAATGTTTCAGATACTGCTATCCAACTTAATGGAGCTAAAGGATATAGCAAAGATATCATTTTAGAATGGATATATAGATATGCTAGGCAGGCTAAGTTAGTAGATGGTGCATCGGAGGTTCATCAAATGATTATAAATAGATTTTTTAATAGTCAAAAATCTAATTTTTGGAGTTGGGGTATCGGACACGACCTTTAATATTATATTAATTCGTCTATATTATTTAATGACCTTACAATTGCGCTTGGTTTACCAGGCAATCTTTCTAATATACCGTCAAATCTATTGACCCATATTGTTTTAAAACCGTAATTTGCTGCGGCATGCATATCCCATGCATTACTAGAAAAAAATGTTACATTTTTTTTTATTATATTAGTTTTTTTTTCTACAAGATCGTATACATCGCTTGACGGTTTATAAATTTTACATTCTTCTACAGATATAACTTCGTCTAGTAAATTTTCTATTTTGGCATTTTTAACAGCACTATCGAGCATTTTTATGCTTCCATTTGATAGTATAGCAGTTTTATATTTTTTATCTTTTAGTTTCTCTAATACATCTTTTACTTCTGGATATGCTTCTAACTTTAGATATAATTCCAATAATTGTTTTTTTAATTTTTTATTTTCAATATTTAATACCTCCATTGCATAATCTAATGCACTAGATGTTATTTCCCAAAAATCAACATACTCTTTCATGGAATTTCTTAACCAAGTATATTCTACTTGTCTTAATCTCCACAAATTTGCTAATTCTTGCCATTTATCACCTACATCTAAAGACAGTTCTCGACATGCAGCATTAACGTCAAAAAGTGTCCCATAAGCATCAAATATGCATGCTTTTGTATTATTCATTTTTTTTCTTTCTCATTTAAATATTCATAAAAGCTTTTAACATTATTATTTATTTTCCATTGTATGTATTTAGCATTATTAATTCGTCTTATTGCAAATATTCTTGCTATTTTTAAGTTTTTATTATTTAGTGATTTTATTTGGTATTTAACATAGGCTAAATTAATTTTGTGGGCAAAACCATCCTCTTTAGTTACTGATTTTTTTTGTAAATTTAACTTATAATATGCTCCATTTATCATACTGATCTTTGTATTATGTTCATTTATAATGCAAGCAGTATTATAAACATCTTGGCTTCGTATTTCCTCAAATTTTTTCTGCTTATTTCTAAGTATAAATGGGTGAAAGCTGCACGGTATATCTCCAATATCATTTAAGTCAAGATATCCTTTTCTTTTACCTTCAAAATGTTTTATTAAAATATTATTTTCATCATATACCTTGGTAGGCGCAAACGCGATTCCATTTTTCTTAACTAATTCTAACATCTTACTTAAGTAATTTTCAGACCATTCATCATCAGCATCTAAGTAACCAATAAATTCACCTTTTGCTTTTTCTATTCCGATATTTCTTGCATTACCTGGTCCAGTCTTAATACCATTCGTTTTTATTATTTTAATTGTAATTCCTTTTTTTATTTTTGGGATTATTTCTTTATAATTTTTTCCATCATCAACAATTATTAATATTTCTACTTTGAAAGTATTAATTTTTATATTTTGAT
>CABYBQ010000016.1 GCA_902517275.1 uncultured SAR116 cluster alpha proteobacterium | reverse complement strand
CACCATAAGTCGTAAATGCGGTAGCTTCCCCATAATCAACATCTGCCCTCAAAGTATGTAAAGGAACTCTACCTTCTCTATACCATTCAGTTCTAGCAATCTCAGCACCTCCAAGTCTACCTGCGCAATTTATTCTTACGCCTTCAGCTCCAAGTCTGATTGCACTCTGAACGGCTCTTTTCATTGCTCTTCTAAAAGCAACTCTTCTTTCAAGTTGCTGTGCGATGCCGTCAGCTACTAATTTAGCATCAATCTCTGGTTTTCTTATTTCTATTATATTAAGACTTACCTCAGAACCAATTTGCTTACTTAGTATCTTTTTTAAAGATTCGATATCTTGACCTTTTTTACCAATAACTAATCCAGGCCTTCCAGCATAAATAGAAATATTAGCTCTTCCGGCAGGCCTTTCAATAACAATTTTACTAACTGCTGCTGCCTTTAACTTATCGAACAAATATTTTCTAAGATTTATATCTTGGTGAAGCAAGTCAGCATAAGACTTTCCACCAAACCACCTAGAGTCCCAAGTACGGTTTATGCCTAGCCTAAATCCAATTGGTTGTGTTTTTTGACCCATATTATTTACCTTCCTGTTCGGACAATAAAATTGTTAGATGAGAAAAAGGTTTGATAATTTTGGCACCACGACCTCTTGCGCGAGCATGAAAACGTTTCATAACCAAACCCTTGCCAACATAAGCTTCTTTTACAATTAATTTGTCTGTATCTAGTGAGTGATTATTTTCAGCGTTAGCTATAGCAGACCTTAGCGCCTTTTCAACATCATTTGATATTCTTCGTTTAGAAAATTGTAAAATAGAAATAGCCTTAGACGCTGTTTGATTTCTAATCATTTGAGCTACAAGGTTAAGTTTTTGCGGACTAATTCTAATATTTTTCAACACAACTTTTGCCTCGTTGTCCAGTTCTCGTCTTTTGTTTTTCTCTTTACCCATCTTTTCCTCTAACGCTTTGCCTTTTTGTCGGCTGTATGACCATAGTAAGTCCTTGTTGGTGAAAATTCTCCTAATTTATGCCCCACCATGGTTTCAGTGATTGTTACAGGTATGAATTTTTTACCATTATACACACCAAATGTAAGCCCTACGAATTGAGGCATAACAGTAGATCTCCTCGACCAAGTTTTTATTACATCATTTCTTCCTGATTCTCTTGCTATATCAGCTTTTTTTAGTAAATAGCCGTCCACAAAGGGACCTTTCCAAATAGATCTAGACATTTAGTTAACCTTACGCTTTTCTTCTTCTAATTATAAATTTATCTGTTCTTTTATTATTTCTTGTTCTATATCCTTTTGTAGGCTTGCCCCAGGGAGTAACCGGGTGCCTACCGCCAGATGTTCTTCCTTCACCTCCACCATGAGGATGGTCAACTGGGTTCATTGCAACACCTCTTACAGAAGGTCTTTTTCCTAACCATCTATTTCTACCAGCTTTCCCTAAATTTGTGTTTTGATTATCAGGATTTGAAACAGCTCCAATTGCGCATAAGCAAGAAGAGAGAACAAATCTGACTTCACCAGATACTAATCGCAAGATTGAATAAGACAAATCTTTACCTATAAGTTGTACGTAGGATCCTGCTGAACGAGCAATTTGCCCTCCTTTGCCAGGTTTAAGTTCGACGTTATGAATGATAGTTCCAACTGGCACAGATGAAAGTGGCATACAATTTCCAGGCTTAATATCAGCCTTATTAGACGATATAACTTTATCTCCCACATTTAGTCTTTGAGGAGCTATAATGTACCTCAATTCATTATCTTCATATTTTATTAAAGCAATATATGCCGAACGATTTGGATCATACTCTATACGTTGAACCATTCCATTTATATCAAACTTGTTCCTTTTAAAGTCTATTATTCTATATCGTCTTTTATGTCCACCACCTCTTTGCCACATTGTAATTTTACCAGAGTGATTTCTTCCTCCATTTTTACTAAGACCTTCAGTTAATCTTTTTTCAGGCTTACCTTTGTACAATTCAGATTTATCTACAAGGACTAATCCTCTTTGTCCAGGTGTGTTGGGTTTGTATTGTTTTAATGCCATATTATACCCCCACTGACAAATCTATCGTATTACCAGGTGCAAGAGTTATTATAGCTTTTTTTGTATTTGCTCTTCGACCTAAAATTCCTTTAAATCTTTTAACTTTTCCTTTAAGTAATATGGTGTTAACAGACACAACCTCCACAGAAAAAATTTTTTCTATTGATAATTTTATATCAAATTTGCTTGCGGAAAGTGGGACAGAAAATACCATTTTGTTAAATTCTGACATTTGAGTTGCTTTTTCTGTAATTAGAGGATTTAAAACAACCTGATAAGCTTTATTTAAGCTAATTAAAGTTTCATTTTTTTTTCTAGGTCTTATGCTCATGACAACCGTTCCTCAACAAATTTAAGCGCATCATCAATAATGATTAAGTTTTCTTTATTAACAATGTCGTACACGTTAATTCCTTCATAGGAAAGCAAATCTAAATTTTTAATATTATTTGCAGCCTTTACAAAATTTGATTCAACCTCATTACCAGAAATAACTAAAGTTTTGCCCACTCCCATCTCATCTAATTTTTTCTTTAAAGTAGATGTCTTTCCATCACATTTTGAACCATCTAAAATAATAAGTTTTCCAAGTTTGAATTTATCGGATAATGCAGATTTTAAACCTAGTTTCCTTACTTTTTTATTTAAGTTATGAGAATGCGAATGAACAACTGGCCCATGAGCCATCCCACCACCTCTAAACTGTGATACTGAACCCGAACCGTGCCTGGCTTTACCAGTTCCTTTTTGCTTATACATTTTAGCTGTAGTCATTTTAATTTCGCTTCTCGTTTTAACAGAGTGGTTACCCAAACGTCTTTTAGCTAATTGCCACCTTATAACCCTGGCCATTATGTCAGGCCTAGGAGATATTCCAAAAACATTAACATCCAGTGTTATTTCTTTACCTAACTTGTTATTTAAATTTAAAGATTTAATTTTCACCTGAGGCTCCTTCATTCTCTGATAAATTACCACTGGTATTTTCAGAAACTGGTATTGTTTTATCATTCGAAGCATCAGACGTTCTAAGACCAGCAGGAAAGGGAGCCTCTTTAGGGAGGTCATGTTTAACTGCATCAGATAAAGTTACAATTCCATTTTTTGACCCTGGAACTGAACCTTCTACCAAAATTAAATCTTCATCTTCTAGAAGTTTCACAACTTTGAGATTTTGGGTTGTAACTCTAACATTACCGTATTGCCCTGCCATTTTTTTGCCTTTCCAAGTTCTACCTGGATCCTGACTATTTCCAGTTGAACCGTGGGCCCTATGACTAACTGACACACCATGCGTGGCCTGCATCCCACCAAAATTGTGTCTCTTCATTGAACCTGCAAAACCTTTACCTTGTGAAATTCCCGTTACATCAATCTTTTGACCGGGTATAAAATGATTTGCGCATATCTTATCACCAATTTTCAGTAAAGCATCTTCACTAACTCTAAATTCTATGATTTTTTCTTTAGGTTCAGTTTTAGCTTTTGCAAAATGGCCTTTTAAGGGCTTATTGATATTCTTTAACTTTTTATTGTTAAAGCCTAATTGAACAGCAATATAACCATCTTTTTCCATAGACCTTGTAGATAAGACTTCAACATCTTCAATTCTTAAAATAGTTACAGGAACATGCTCACCCTTATCGTTAAATATTCTTGACATTCCTAATTTTCTAGCTATCACGCCACAACGCATAATTTAATCCTTTAAATCTTAATTTCGACATCAACTCCAGATGCCAAATCTAGTTTCATAAGAGCATCTACAGTTTGCGGGGTCGGCTCAATTATATCTAAAACTCTCTTGTGAGTTCTCATTTCAAATTGCTCACGGCTTTTTTTGTCTACATGAGGCCCCCTCAGAACTGTAAATCTATTAAGAGATGTAGGTAATGGAATTGGCCCTCGAATTTTAGCACCAGTCCTTCTCGCAGTATTGACTATTTCAGAAGTAGATTGATCTAATATTCTATGATCAAAAGCCTTTAATCTAATTCTAATATTTTGACTGTCCATTAAATCCTCACTACATTAACTACTAAATATTATCAGTTAAGACTGTATACTCGAAACAACCCCAGCACCAACTGTTCTTCCACCTTCTCTTATTGCAAATCTTAAACCTTCATCCATTGCAATTGGTGCAATTAACTCAACAGTTATTGCTATATTATCACCAGGCATAACCATTTCTGTTCCTGATGGAAGCTCTACAGCCCCAGTTACGTCAGTAGTTCTAAAATAAAATTGTGGACGATAATTACTAAAAAAAGGTGTATGCCTTCCACCTTCATCTTTAGTTAATATGTAAGCCTCGCCTTTAAATTTTGAATATGGCTTGATTGAACCAGGTGCAGATAAAACTTGACCTCGTTCAACTTCTTCTCTTTTTGTGCCTCTTAGAAGAACGCCAACATTATCACCAGCTTCACCAGAATCTAATAACTTACGAAACATTTCAACACCAGTACATGTTGTCTTAGTTGTTTCCTTTATGCCAACAATCTCTATTTCTTCGCCAACTTTCACAACACCTCTTTCGACACGACCCGTAACAACAGTTCCTCTTCCAGATATAGAAAAAACGTCTTCAATAGGCATTAAAAAAGGCTTATCTTTGTCACGAGCTGGTTGAGGAATATAAGTATCAACAGCAGTCATTAATTCTGTAATCGAATTCAGACCAATAGCTTCATCACGATTCTCTAAAGCCGCTAGTGCACTTCCTTTTATAATAGGAATGTCGTCACCAGGAAAATCATAACTACTTAAGAGTTCACGAATTTCTAATTCTACTAATTCTAATAATTCTTCATCATCAACTTGATCGACTTTATTCATGTAAACTACTAATGAGGGAACACCTACCTGACGCGCTAAAAGTATATGCTCTTTAGTTTGAGGCATAGGACCGTCAGCAGCATTCACAACTAAAATAGCACCATCCATTTGAGCCGCGCCGGTGATCATGTTCTTGACATAGTCAGCGTGACCTGGACAGTCAACATGAGCATAATGACGATTTTCAGTAGAATACTCAACATGAGCAGTAGATATAGTTATACCTCTCTCTCTTTCTTCAGGCGCTTTATCAATTTGGTCATAAGCAGAAAAGTCAGCACGACCAGCATCAGCCATGACTTTTGTAATTGCTGCAGTTAAAGTAGTTTTCCCATGATCAACGTGGCCTATTGTACCAATGTTAACGTGTGGTTTACTACGATCAAATTTTTCTTTAGACATCTTATATGACCTTTCTTTATATGATTGTTTAGGCTAACTTAGCCTTAACCTCGTCTGCAACAGCTTGAGGAACTTGATCATAATGATCAAAAATCATTGTATATTGAGCCCTGCCTTGACTCATTGACCTGAGGTTATTCACATAACCGAACATATTAGCTAAAGGAACCATAGCATTAATAACTTGGGCATTGCCCCTAGCATCCATTCCATTGACCTGACCTCTTCGGCTATTTAAATCGCCTATAATATCCCCCATGTATTCTTCAGGTGTAACACATTCAACTTTCATTATAGGCTCAAGTAAAACTGGCGAAGCCTTTGCCATACCTTCCCTGAATGCAGCTCTCGCAGCTATCTCAAAAGCCATAACTGATGAATCTACGTCGTGATATGCGCCATCATGAAGGTTAACCTTGAAGTCGATAGCCGGGAAACCCGCTATTATACCAGCATCTTTAGCTTGAACTAAACCTTTTTCAACCCCAGGTATGTATTCTGTAGGAATATTACCACCTTTAATTGAATTCAAAAATTCAAAGTCTTTGTCAGGGTTTGGAGAAAATGTCATTTTAACTCGAGCAAATTGACCAGACCCACCAGACTGTTTTTTATGAGTATAGTCAACTTCGATTTCTTTCGTGATAGTTTCTCGATAGGCAACTTGCGGAGCGCCAATGTTAGCCTCAACCTTAAATTCGCGTTTAAGTCGATCTATTAATATATCAAGATGAAGCTCACCCATACCTTTCATAATAGTTTGGCCTGATTCAATGTCTGTAGAGACCTGAAAAGAGGGATCCTCAGCAGCTAACCTTGCAAGACCTGTAGACATTTTCTCTTGATCATTCTTAGACTTAGGTTCAACTGCAATTTCGATTACCGGATTTGGAAATGACATTGTTTCTAATACAACAGATTTTAATGGATCACACAAGGTATCTCCAGTAGTTGTCTCTTTCATACCCGCTAATGCAACAATATCGCCAGCAAATGCCTCATCTATTTCTTCCCTATTATTAGAGTGCATCATCATCATTCTTCCAACTCGCTCTTTTTTTCCTTTGGTAGAATTAAGAAGAGAATCCCCCTTTTTTATGGAACCTGAATATATTCTTAAGAAAGTTAAAGAACCAACAAATGGATCATTCATAATTTTAAAGGCGAGACCAGAAAAAGGCTCTTGATCGCTAGCCTTTCTTTCAACATTTCTAGTTTCGGTAACGTCACCAGGTAAAAAACCGAGATAAGCAGGTACATCTAATGGATCAGGAAGGTAATCAATTACAGAGTTTAACATTGTCTGAACCCCCTTATTTTTAAATGCAGACCCACACAAAATTGGAACAAAATCCATAGCAAGGGCACCTTTCCTAATTAAATTTCTTAAAGAAATTTCATCAGGCTCCTCCCCTTCTAGATATTTCTCCATCCAAACATCATCTTGTTCAACTGCCAACTCTATTAAGTCTGCCCTCATGGACTTAGCCTTTTCCAGCAAATCTTCTCTAATTTCACGTATTGTCCAGGAAGCGCCTAAATCTTCTGAGTCCCAAACCCACTCTTTCATGGAAACTAAATCTACAAGACCTGCAAACTCATTTTCTGCACCAATTGGTAAATTAATAGGTAAAGGAGTGGCTCCCGTCCTATCTTTTACCATATCTACACACTTAAAAAAATCAGCACCAATCTTATCCATTTTGTTAACAAATACTATTCTAGGCACTTTGTATCTATCGGCCTGCCTCCATACTGTTTCAGTTTGCGGTTCAATCCCAGCGTTAGCGTCAAGAACAACGACAGCACCATCAAGTACCGCTAATGATCTTTCTACTTCAATAGTAAAATCAACATGACCAGGTGTGTCTATAATGTTAAACCTAAATTTAGCCTCATCTTCCGAGGATCCATAATGTGAATCATATCCTTTACCATCTTCTGTTCTGGTCCAAAAACATGTTGTTGCAGCAGAAGTTATTGTAATACCTCGCTCTTGTTCTTGCTCCATCCAATCCATTGTAGCGTTTCCATCGTGAACCTCACCAATCTTATGTGATCTACCAGTATAATAAAGAACTCTTTCGGATGTTGTAGTCTTACCAGCATCAATGTGAGCAATAATACCAAAATTTCTATATCTGTTTAAATTGTATCCACGAGACATTTTAATTCCTATAATCCTACCAACGATAATGTGAAAAGGCTTTGTTTGCTTCAGCCATTTTATGAGTATCTTCTCTTTTTTTAACAGAAGCACCTCTATTTGAAGAAGCATCCATTAACTCACCACTAAGTCTTTCTGTCATTGAATTTTCTGACCTGTTTCTACTACTATTTATAAGCCATCTAATTGCGAGCGCTAAAGCCCTATCTGAGCGAACTTCAACCGGGACCTGATAAGTAGCACCACCGACACGCCTAGATCTAACTTCAAGTTGGGGTTGAACATTACCTAAAGCTTCGTGAAAAATTTTCACAGGCTCTGCACCGGCTTTTTTTTCAATTACTTCAAATGCACCATAAACTATCTTCTCAGCAGTGGACCTTTTACCGTCAAACATCAAACAAGATGTAAATTTTGATACAATTTTATCGTTAAACTTTGGATCAGGCATAACTTCTCTTTTTATAGCTCTTCTACGTCTTGACATTTAAAATTTCCTTTTTATTTAGGTCTTTTTGCACCGTATTTGGATCTTCTTTGACGCCTATCTGAAACACCTTGTGTGTCCAAGGTTCCTCTTATAACGTGATATCTTACACCAGGTAGATCTTTAACCCTACCACCCCTTATCATCACAACAGAGTGTTCTTGTAAATTATGACCTTCACCAGGTATATAGGAAGTGACTTCAAAACCATTTGTAAGCCTAATCCTAGCAACCTTTCTTAGAGCAGAGTTTGGCTTCTTGGGAGTGGTCGTATATACTCGTGTACATACACCTCTTTTTTGAGGACAAGATTGCATAGCAGGAACTTTTGTTTTATTAACTGGTCGGTTACGACCATGCCTTATAAGCTGATTGATGGTAGGCATTTAAAAATCCTTCATAAAAAACGAATAGCTGAAATCAGCCTTATAAATATTGCAAATAAGGGCTAGCGTCTAATTAAAATTACAACCAGAACCCAATATTTGCGGAATTATATTCTTAACTTAGTCAATGGTCAAGGACAAAATACAAACTAAGGTTAAATTTACATATTAGTTCACATACATTCGTCAATCTAGTTTTTCTTCCATTTCTTCAATCAATACAGGATCTTCTTTTGCCATACTATCTAAAATTTCTTTATCTCTTCGATTAGCGGTCATTCTAAGTTTGTTAACAATGGAACCCGTTCCAGCAGGTACTAAGCGACCAACAATAACATTTTCTTTCAACCCAGAAAGAGCATCAGATTTACCAGATACTGCAGCTTCAGTTAAAACACGTGTTGTTTCCTGAAAAGAAGCCGCAGATATAAAACTTTCTGTTTGCAAGCTAGCTTTAGTTATACCTAATAAAACTGAAACACCTTTTGCAGGCTCAAAACCTTCTTTAAGAGCTTTTTCATTAGCTAATTTGAATTCTAATCTATTTACATGCTCTCCGTTAAGGAATGTTGTGCCACCATGATCAGTTATTTCAGTTTTTTGCAACATTTGTCTTACAATAACTTCAATATGTTTATCATTAATCTTAACTCCTTGTAACCTGTAAACATCCTGAACTTCTTTTACTAAGTAATCTGCCAAAGCTTCAACACCTAGTATGTTGAGTATATCGTGTGGAACAGGACTTCCATCAATTATCATGTCACCTTTTCTAATAAAGTCACCTTCTTGAACAGCTAGCAATTTTCCTTTTGGAACCATATATTCAACGGCATCAATTTCACTATCTTGCGGAACAACTCTGATCCTTCTCTTAGCTTTATAGTCAGCTCCAAACTCAACAACTCCGTCACTTTCTGAAATTATTGCAAAATCTTTTGGTTTTCTTGCTTCAAACAACTCAGCAACTCTTGGCAATCCTCCAGTAATATCTCTAGTTTTAGAGCTTTCTCTCGGAATGCGAGCTAAAACTGCTCCAGCTTTGACCTTACTTCCATTTTCAACACTTAAAATTGCATTCATGGACATAAAATACCTAGCTTCTAATCCATTTGGTAAATTGATTACCTCTCCATCCATATCTCTCAAAGTTATTCTTGGCCTCAAATTTGATCCACCAGATTGTTGTTTCCAATCCATTACAACTTTACTTCCTATCCCAGTCGACTCGTCAATTATTTCTCTCATAGAAACGCCTTCTACAAGATCGACATAATGAGCAGTACCTTCTTTTTCTGTAATAATTGGTATTGTGTATGGATCCCACTCCGCTAAGATTTGACCAGCTTTTACATTGGAATCATCCTTTTTTAACAACTTAGCTCCATATTGAAGACGATATCGAGCTTTTTCTCTTCCTTGATCATCTAAAATAAGCATTTCAGATGAACGAGAGAGAACAATCTCACTACCATCCTCTGTTTTTACTAATGAAGTATTATCCAACCTTATTTTGCCATCAAAAGGAGCTTCAATTTTAGATTGTTCAGCACCACGTTGGGCAGCACCACCAATATGAAATGTTCTCATTGTAAGCTGAGTACCAGGTTCACCTATTGATTGAGCGGCAATAACTCCTACAGCTTCTCCAATATTAACTGGAGTACCTCTAGCCAGATCTCTTCCATAACATGCTGCGCAGATACCTGGTTGTGTTTCACAAGTTAAGGCAGATCTAACTTTGATTTGATCAATACCAGCCTTTTCAATCTTTTCAATATCATCCTCAGTTATAATAATACCTTTATGTAAAATAGTAGTACTATCTTTTGAATCTATAATATCAGAAGCCGCAGTTCTACCCAAAATCCTTTCAGCAAGAGGTTCAATAATGTCTCCACCCTCAATTACAGCCCTCATTACAAAACCATTTTCTGTTCCACAATCTTCTTCAGTAACAATACAATCTTGGGCGACATCAACTAACCTTCTTGTTAGATATCCAGAGTTAGCTGTTTTTAAAGCTGTGTCCGCAAGTCCTTTTCTGGCACCATGCGTAGAATTAAAATATTCAAGAACATTTAGACCATCTTTGAAAGATGATTTAATAGGTGTTTCAATAATTTCACCTGAAGGCTTAGCCATCAAGCCTCTCATTCCTGCTAATTGTTTAATTTGAGCTGCAGATCCCCTAGCTCCTGAATGAGCCATCATCCAGACTGAGTTCACAGGCTCTCCAACCTTTATAGTTGAAATATTCTTCATCATTTCAGCAGCAACATCATCGGAGCATTTAGACCAAACATCAACAACTTTATTATATTTTTCACCTTGAGTAATCAATCCATCTTGATACTGTTGTTCAAAATCTTTAACTTGTTTTTCTGCTTGCATCATAAGTTCAACTTTAGCTTTTGGCGTTTCAAGATCAGAAATACCAAAAGATATACCAGCAGTACAAGCATGCTTAAAACCCATTGCCATGAGCTGATCACAAAAGATAACGGTATCTTTTTGTCCGCAATGTCGATAAACGTAATCAATGACATTTGTAACTTCTTTTTTTGTCATCAACTTATTAATAGTATTAAAATCTACAGATTTATGATTAGGAAGTAATGTTGAAAGTTTAGCTCTTCCTGGAGTTGTTTCAACAATTTTTACAATATTTTTGCCCTCATTATCATACGTATTAACTCTAACTTTAATTTTTGCTTGAAGTTCAACTTGAGAATTGTCTAGGGCCATTAACACTTCCGTCGGAGATGAAAATATCATTCCCTCACCTTTCAGAGAATCACTTATCATGGATAAATAATATAAACCTAATATGATATCTTGTGATGGCACGATGATAGGTTTTCCACTTGAAGGAGATAATATATTATTTGTTGACATCATCAAGACTCTCGCTTCAAGTTGAGCCTCTAATGATAGAGGAACATGAACTGCCATCTGATCACCATCGAAATCTGCATTAAAAGCTGTACAAACAAGAGGATGTAAATTTATTGCTTTTCCTTCAATCAAAACTGGTTCAAATGCCTGTATTCCTAATCGATGCAATGTTGGGGCCCTATTAAGCATTACGGGGTGCTCCCTTATCACCTCTTCAAGGATGTCCCAAACTTCAGGCCTTTCTTTTTCAACCATTCTCTTAGCTGCTTTTACAGTACTTGCTAATCCATAAAGCTCTAATCTTGAATAAATGAAAGGTTTAAACAATTCTAAAGCCATTTTTTTTGGAAGGCCACATTGATGTAACTTTAATTCAGGTCCAACAACAATTACGGATCTACCAGAATAATCAACTCGTTTTCCGAGTAAGTTTTGTCTAAATCTTCCCTGTTTACCCTTGAGCATGTCGGATAAAGATTTTAATGGCCTTTTATTTACCCCTGTTATGACTCTACCTCGTCTACCATTATCAAACAAAGCATCTACAGATTCTTGCAACATTCTCTTTTCATTACGAATAATTATATCTGGCGCTCTTAACTCAATAAGTCTTTTTAAACGATTATTCCTATTGATAACCCTTCTATACAAGTCATTAAGATCAGAAGTTGCAAATCTACCGCCATCCAGTGGTACCAAAGGACGTAGTTCAGGTGGGATAACTGGAACAACCTCGAGAATCATCCACTCTGGTTTAGCACCAGATTCTATAAAAGATTCTATCAATTTAAGTCTTTTTACTAATTTTTTTCTTTTAATTTCAGAACCTGTTTTGGACAAATCATCACGTATTTTTATAAGTTCTTCTTCTAAATCCATTTCAATTAAGATTCTTTTAATTGCTTCCGCACCTATTGAAACTTCAAAACTTTCATCACCAAATTCATCAAGAGCACTGTCATAATCTTCTTCAGTTAACAATTGCCCTTTTGTTAGGGAAGTTAAACCAGGCTCAGTAACTAAAAAGTATTCAAAATACAGAACTCTTTCTAAATCCTTTAGGGTCATATCTACAAGTAAGCCTATGCGCGAAGGTAATGATTTTAAAAACCATATATGTGCGACTGGAGCAGCCAGATCGATATGCCCCATCCTCTCTCTTCTAACCTTAGAAAGAGTTACCTCTACCCCACACTTTTCACATATAATACCCCTATACTTCATACGCTTATATTTGCCACAAAGACACTCATAGTCTCTTACAGGACCAAATATCTTTGCACAAAAAAGACCATCACGTTCTGGCTTAAAGGTTCTGTAATTTATTGTTTCTGGCTTTCTAATTTCACCAAAAGACCAACTTTTTATAGCCTCTGGTGATGCTATAGAAATACTAATTTGGTCAAAGCTCTGTGTTGAACCTGTTTGGCCAAAAGAATTCATAAGTTCATTCATTTGCGTTCCTATTCTTTTTAAAAATCAATAAATTATTCAACTAAATCCATATTTACATTTAAGCCTAAAGATTTTAACTCTTTAATTAACACATTAAATGATTCTGGTATACCCGCTTCAAAATCGTCATCACCCTTGATTATAGATTCATAAACTTTTGTTCTACCAGAAACGTCATCAGATTTAACAGTAAGCATTTCTTGTAGGGTATAGGCAGCACCATATGCTTCTAAGGCCCACACTTCCATTTCACCAAATCTTTGACCACCAAATTGAGCCTTGCCACCTAAAGGTTGTTGCGTTACGAGTGAATAAGGACCAATCGATCTTGCATGTATTTTATCATCTACTAGATGATGTAATTTTAACATGTAAATATAACCAACCGTTACTTTTCTATCAAAAACTTCGCCTGTTCTACCATCAGTTAACCAAACTTGACCAGTTTCGTCTAAGTCTGCCAAATTAAGAATATTTCTAACATCTTTTTCACTAGCTCCGTCAAAAACTGGGGTAGCCATCGGAACACCTCTTCTTAAGTTAAGAGCTTGCTGCATTAAATCGTTATCATTCATCTTCGAAAAATCTGATTTATATTGCTTTTCTCCATAAACTTGAATTAAAAAATTTCTAATATTTTTATTTTTAGCATCGTTATTACCCTCAATCATTTTTCCAATCTTGTCACCTAAACCAGAAGCAGCCCAACCCAAATGAGTTTCTAATATCTGCCCAACATTCATTCTAGAAGGAACACCTAAAGGATTCAAAACAACATCAACAGGTGTACCATCTTTTGTATAAGGCATATCTTCAGAAGGAATAATCCTTGAAATAACACCTTTATTGCCATGTCTTCCTGCCATTTTGTCACCTGACTGAAGTTTTCTTTTTACTGCAACAAAAACTTTAACCATCTTCATAACACCAGGCAATAATTCGTCGCCTCTTTGTAACTTATCAACCCTGTCATTAAATCTATTTTCTAAGGTTTTTATAACCCCATCAAAGTGGTTAGATAATTTTTCAATCTTTTTTTGAACTTTATCGTCTTCAATCTTAATTGTTCTTAGATCGTTTCGTGATAATTTTGTAAGAATATCCTCAGTTAATAAATCCTTATTTTTTAATATTTTAATAGATGATCCTTGTATCTTATTACCAATAATATATTCTTTAAGACGTCCATAAAAACCTCTTTCGAGAATGGTTTTTTCATCATCTCTATCCTTAGCAAATTTTTCTATTTCAGCCCTTTCAATAGCTCTAGCTCTTTCATCTTTATCAACACCTCTTCTGGAGAAAACTCTGACATCAACAATGGTGCCTGAAACTCCTGGTGGAACTTTTAGTGATGTATCACGAACGTCTGAGGCCTTCTCTCCAAATATGGCTCTAAGCAATTTTTCCTCTGGTGTCATTGGGCTTTCACCTTTAGGAGTTACTTTACCAACCATTATATCACCTTGTTTAACTTCAGCACCAATATATACCATACCAGCCTCATCTAAATTTCTTAGTGCTTCTTCACCAATATTTGGAATATCACGAGTAATTTCTTCCTGGCCCAACTTTGTATCTCTAGCCATTACTTCAAACTCTTCTATATGGATAGAAGAAAAAACATCTTCTTTAACAATTCTTTCAGAAATCAAAATTGAATCTTCAAAATTGTAGCCATTCCAGGGCATAAACGCCACCAAGACATTTCTACCTAAGGCTAATTCTCCGTCTTCAGTAGCAGGGCCATCAGCAATAATGTCTCCACTGTTAATTATGTCACCCACTTGAACCAATGGCCTTTGATTAATACAAGTATTTTGGTTACTCCTTTGAAATTTTAATAATGAGTAAATATCTACAGGACTTACGTCAGCTGCATCAGCAGAATGAGCTCGAATGACTATCCTTGTAGCATCAACTTGGTCAACAACTCCTGATCTTCGGGCTACTAATGTTACACCTGAATCCTGCGCCACTGTGGCTTCTATTCCAGTTCCCACAAGGGGACTTTCAGATTTTACTAATGGAACAGCTTGTCTCATCATGTTAGACCCCATTAAAGCTCTGTTTGCATCATCATTTTCTAAAAACGGTATTAAAGCAGACGCAACGGAAACCAATTGTTTAGGAGAAACATCCATAAGATTAATATCACCTGGGTTAGCCAAACCAATATCCCCTCCTTTTCTGACAGGAAGTAGATCGTCAGTAAAATTATCAGAACTATCTAATTCTGCATTAGCTTGTGCAATTGTAAACTTACCTTCTTCTATAGCAGAAACGTAAACAACGTCTTTAGTAACTTTACCATTGTCTACTTTCCTGTAAGGTGTTTCAATAAAACCGTATTGATTAATCTGAGCAAAAGTTGCCAAAGAATTTATTAGTCCAATATTGGGTCCTTCTGGTGTCTCAATAGGGCAAATTCTACCATAATGTGTAGGATGGACATCTCTAACTTCAAACCCCGCTCTTTCTCTTGTAAGTCCACCTGGGCCTAGTGCAGAAACTCTTCTCTTGTGGGTAATTTCTGAAAGAGGATTGGTTTGATCCATAAATTGAGATAATTGGCTTGAACCAAAAAACTCTCTAAGCGAGGCTGCAGCTGGCTTTGCATTAATAAGATCTTGGGGCATTAAATTTTCAATTTCATTAGCTGAGCTCATTCTTTCTTTAATTGCTCTTTCCATTCTTGAAAGACCTACCCGATATTGATTCTCTAATAACTCACCAACTGACCGTACCCTTCTATTACCCAAATGGTCTATATCGTCAATTTCTCCATGGCCATCTTTAAGAGAAATTAGTTCTTTTATAATTTCCAGAACATCAACTTTTCTCAAAACTCTTATACTGTCATCAACTTCTAGGTTTAAACGTGCTGACATTTTAACCCTACCTACTGCAGACAAATCATATCTTTCTTCATCAAAAAATAAATTGTTAAATAAAATCTCAGCTGTTTCATGAGCAGGAGGTTCACCAGGTCTCATAACTCTATATATGTCAACTAATGCCTCTTCCCTAGAAGCATTTTTATCCAATGCCAATGTATTTCTTATCCAAGGTCCAACAGAAGAGCTATCTATAGATAAGATATTCAAATTATGTAGACCATTTAACTTGAATAACTTTATAAGCTCCTCAGTAACTTCATCTCCAGCTTCTGCGTAAACTTCACCAGTATTTTCATTTATGATGTCCTCAGATATAAATTTTCCAATTAATTCTTCTTCTTTTACTTCAATTAATTTTAAACCATCTTCTACAAGAGATTTGATTTTTCTTTGGGTAATTTTATCTCCTGCTTTGGCAAGGACTTCATTTTTAGAAGCATCGATTAAATCGAAGTTCAATCTTTGGCTCTTATAATTATCTGCAAAGAATTCTGTAATCCATTTTTCTGATTTTAATTGATATGTGTGTGATCTATAAAAATATTTTAAAATATTTTCTCTTGTCATACCAATAAGTTGGGTTCTGTCAGGCTCTAAGTTTTTCTCTCTACATTCTTTTAAATAATCCTCAGAATTATTGTCTAATAATGCCATTAAAAAAGTTGTACATGGTAATTTTCTTCTTCTATCAATCCTTACATTTAAAATATCCTTTGGATCAAATTCAAAATCTAACCAAGATCCTCTATAAGGAATTACCCTCGCAGCAAAAAGGAATTTACCAGATGCATGAGTTTTACCTTTATCATGATCAAAAAAGACACCAGGAGATCGATGCATTTGTGAAACTATAACTCTTTCAGTTCCATTTACAACAAAAGTTCCATTTGGAGTCATAAGAGGCATATCACCCATATAAACATCTTGTTCTTTCATATCTCGAATTGATTTAGCGCCAGTATCAGGATCTAAGTCCCATACTATTAATCTTAAGGTTAATCTTAGTGGCGAAGCAAAAGTTAAACCTCTTTGATGACATTCGTCAACGTCATATTTAGGTTGTTCTAAAGTGTAAGAAACAAATTCTAACATTGATCTACCTGCAAAATCTTTAATTGGAAAAACCGAATTAAACACAGCCTGCAAACCTACATCAATTCTTTCATCAACTGGATCATACATCTGAAGAAACTGTTCGTAAGAATTTCTTTGAACTTCAATTAAATTTGGCATATCTGCTACTTCGCTAATTTTACCAAACGTTCTTCTAACTCTTCTTCTATTCATTAATGTACTTTGCTGAGCTGACATTTATTATCCTCTTAAAACTTAATAAGCCAATACGACCATATGAAAAAATGTTTTTATAAACAGACTTAAATAATTAAGCCTGTTTTTTTATTATAGGTAAAAGACAAACTTATTTTACCTCAACGGAAGCACCAGCTTCTTCGAGTTTACCTTTAATTTCATTTGCTTCAGCCTCAGGAACCCCTTCTTTAACCATTGATGGAGCTGCCTCAACTAAATCTTTAGCTTCTTTCAAACCTAGCCCCGTTACTGCTCTAACTTCTTTGATGACGTTTATTTTCTTTTCACCAATTGCTGTTAACATTACATTAAATTCAGTTTTAGCTTCGACTGAAGGAGCTGCTTCAGCACCGCCTGCAGCAGCTACAGCAACAGGCGCTGATGCTGAAACACCCCATTTATCTTCAAGAAGCTTAGCTAAATCAGCTGCCTCTAGAACCGTTAATGAACTCAAATCTTCTGCAATTTTTTCTAAGTCTGCCATTTTTTTCTCCTAATAATATATTAATTGTTATTGTCGTGATTTTTGTGAAATTGTTCTTAAAACTTGTGAAGCCGGCTCCATTGTTAATCTTAAAATCTTTGAAGCTGGTGCTTGAAGCAAACCAACTATCTTACCTCTTAAATCAGATAGGCTTGGGAGCTTTGCAAGTGCTTCCACATCTGTTTTTGAAAGTGGTTTATCTTCTAAACCTCCTCCAATTACAACTAGTTTTTCATTCTCTTTAGCAAAATCAACCAAAACCTTTGCGGCCATTACCGGATCTTTAGATGAACCAATCGCTGTCGGTCCTCTAAACATTTCGTCCATATGCTGATACTTGGTTTCTTTTAATGCTAATCGAGTAATTTTATTTTTTGTAACTTTAAAATAACAATTTTCATTACGCATTTTATTTCGGAGATCTGTACTCTCCGCGACCGTTAGACCAACACAATGAACGACGACTACAGAAGCAGCATCTTCGAATGTATTATGCAAAGTTTTGACTAGATCAGTTTTTTGTTTTTTATCCACCGATAAGTCTCCACGTTTTTGTCATCACAATATGTCATGACAGTTGTTGCATTCCAGGTAATAAATTACCCACGGCCCGTCCCTATCAAATCAAGCAGATAACTGCTTTAATTGTCTATGTAGGATATTAAGAAAAATTTCACCTACAGTCTTGGACAGGATCAGTCTAGTTAAAGACTGATAGAGAATAATTAAAATTACTCTCTAAATAAATATATATTTAAACTATATATTTATATTTATACCAGCTCCCATTGTAGAGCTGATTGATATTTTCTTTATAAACGTGCCTTTTGCACCAGAAGGTCTAGATTTTTGAATTGAGTCTATAAATGAGTTTACATTTTCAACTAATTTATCTGAACCAAAGCTAATTTTTCCAACCCCTGCCTGTACTATACCAGTTTTTTCGGCCCTGTATTGGACTTGTCCTGATTTAGCAGCTTCAACTGCAAGTTTTACATCTGCTGTAACTGTTCCCAATTTTGGATTAGGCATTAAACCTTTTGGGCCCAAAACTTTTCCAATTCTACCAACCACCCCCATTAAATCAGGTGTTGCTATAATTCTATCATAATTTAAATTACCCTTTTGCATATCTTCTGCTAAGTCTTCTGCGCCAACAACATCTGCACCAGCTTCTTTAGCCTCAATTGCTTTCTGATCCTTTGCGAACACAGCAACTTTCATATTTTTACCATTCCCATTCGGTAAAGATACAACACCTCTTACCATTTGATCGGCATGTCTTGGGTCAATACCTAAATTCATAGAAATCTCAATTGTTTCATCAAACTTTTCCCTTTTACTTTCAACAAAAAAGTCAATTGCGTCTTTGACGGTAAAAGATTTGTTTTCTATATTTTTATATACATCAGTTAAAAATTTTCCCTTTTTCATTTTTTACTCCAAAACCTCTAATCCCATTGATCTAGCAGAACCTCTTACCATTTCAATTGCCCCTTCAATATTAGCAGCGTTGAGATCTTTCATCTTATTTTCTGCAATTTCTCTAATTTGATCTATCTTAACTGACCCACCTGTAGTTCTACCTGGCTCACTAGAACCCTTATCTTTACCCGCAGCTTTTTTAAGATAAAAAGAAACTGGTGGTGTCTTTGTAATAAAACTAAAGCTTTTATCTGAAAATACTGTTATCACAACTGGTATAGGCATATTTTTTTCTAAGGAATCTGTTGAAGCATTAAAGGCTTTACAAAATTCCATGATATTTACACCTCTTTGACCCAATGCAGGTCCTACAGGAGGGGAAGGGTTAGCTGCTCCAGCTGGTATATTTAGCTTTATGTATCCATCTATTTTCTTTGCCATTTTTTTCCTTCATAACAAATATTGTTGGCTATATAATAATTATTTAAATCTTCTCTACCTGACTATATTCAAGATCCACAGGAGTTGATCTACCAAAAATAGAAACGGCAACTTTTAATCTTGATTTATCCTCATCAATTTCTTCAACCAAACCATTAAAACTTTGAAATGGACCTTCAGATACTCTGACTTCTTCTCCGATTTCATATATAATACTAGATCTAGGTCTTTCAATTCCTTCACTTATCTGATCAATTAGTCGCTTAGCTTCAGCTTGACTTATGGCAATAGGTTTGCCCTTACCACCTAGAAAACCAGTAACTTTTGACTGTGATTTAATTAAATGCCAGGATTGATCTGTCATTTCCATTTTAACTAAAATATAACCTGGAAAAAATTTCTTTTCAGATTGAATTTTACTGCCTCGTCTTACTTCTACCACCTCTTCTGTTGGTACTAAAACTTCTTCAATCAAATCTTGCATATTCTTAGATATAACTTGCTCTTCAATACTTTGAGAAACTTTTTTTTCAGAACCGGAAAAAACATGAATAACATACCATCTTTTAGACATATTTGTCGTCCAATTTCAAGACTAGAATTGAGAAAAGAGTAAACAATGTAATTAACCACCAAAACTTAATAAATACTGGACAATGTTTGAAAGCATAAGATCAACTAATAGGAAAAAAATAGAAGCTATTAATGCCATAACGAAAACACTTAATGATGCGAACATAGTTTCTCGTCTAGAAGCCCAAGTTATTCTGTTAATTTCTTGTCTTACCTGCCTAACAAATTGCGCGGGGTTTGTTTTAGCCATGAGAAGCCTTTCTTGCAAGAACAAAATGATTATTTACATTTTTTTTTTTTATAAGTCAAAGTCATTAATAATTTATCATGTATATAATTGGCAGGAGTGGAGGGGCTCGAACCCCCAGCCCCCGGTTTTGG
>CABYBQ010000015.1 GCA_902517275.1 uncultured SAR116 cluster alpha proteobacterium | reverse complement strand
TTAAATAATGTTAAATTTAATTCAAAAACATTTTAATCTAAATCTTTCTAATACAATTCTAGGTACGTTTCTACTTATATTAACTTATTTGTTTTTTTCAATAATGGAATTAACAGCGAAAGAGTTAGGTCAAAGCTTTAACCCTTTTCAGGTAGTATTTGCAAGATACTTATCTCAATTAATAATTTTAATAATAATATTTAACAAAAATTCTAAAATACACCTTATAAGCGAGTATCCAATATTACAAATTTTAAGAGGAGCATTACTCCTAGTTACGACTTGTTTTATGTTTACAGGTTTAGCTTATCTCCCTTTTGCAGAAAACATTGCCATTTATATGATAGGACCAGTAATTACTACAATTTTAGCATTTTTTATTTTAAAAGAGAAAATCTCGTTTCTTCAAATTATTGTAGTTATTATTGGATTAATTGGCGCAATAATAATAGCAAATCCAAATAGCCAGTCATTTAATTACGCAGTAATATTTCCCTTTTTAGCGGCTTTGTGTTTTTCTTTTTTTACTATATCAACAAAATTTCTTAATTCGTCTGATACTAATCAGACCACCCTTTTATTTACTGCCATAACTGGTACATTTTTATCAGCCCCATTTATTATTTATTTTTGGAAATGGCCTGATTTTTATCAAACCATTCTTATGTTCTGCTTAGGTTTATTAGCAACAATTGGTCATTTTTTATTTATAGAAGCTTTAAAAGTAATTAGTGCTTCTTTTGCAGCACCATTTGTATATTTAACTGTACTATTAGCAGCTTTTTGGGGTTATCTTATTTATAGTGAAGTTCCAAATCAGAACACTATAATTGGAGCTTTTCTCATTGTAATTGCAGGATTTATAATTACTCAATTAAAAAAAAGAATTAAAAAATAAAATTATAAAATCAAATATGTGAGAAAAATTTTTGATACAACTTCTTATAAATTCTTTTTTACCTGTAGCACTATTAATATTACTGGGATATGTTTCTGCAAAAAAATTAATATTTAAATACGAAGACGCTCTGTCAATTATTAAATATATAGGTGTTATAGCAGTACCAGCTCTGACTTTAAAGATGACTGTATCAATAAGTTTTTCAAATGTGAACTGGCTATTAATTTCAAGCTACATTATATCTGAATTAATTATTTATTTAGCTGCAATATTTATAGCAAAATATTTTTTTAATCTTAAATGGAATGAATCTATTTTAATTGGAATGGCATCTTCTTTTGCAAACCATTTATTATTTGTCTATCCAATTGCTTTAAATGAATATGGTCCTGAGTTAATTGATCCTATAATAGCTATAATTGGATTTGATGTGGCATTTCTCGTTGTTAATTTGATAATCTTAGACTTCATAAAATATAAAAATTTAGAATTAAGCCATATAGTTTTCAAGCAATTATCAAATTTACCTTTATTGGCAGTTCTTACAGGCTTATTTATTATTTTTCTAGATTTTAATTTGCCTCTAAGTATAGAAAGAGCTTTAAATTTTATTTCTGGTTCTGCTGCTCCTTGTGCGCTTTTTGCAGCAGGTATTATTTTATCACAAAAAATTGAAAAAACAGACTTAAAAATATCTAATTTAATTATAGGATTTAAAATTTTATTACATCCATTAATTGCAATATTAGTAATGTGGAATTTAAATGAAATTGAATTTTCTATATCTGAAACCACTATTATGGTAGCTGCAGCTCCTGTTGGTTTAATGGCCCTAGTTTTTTCAACTCAATATGATGTTAACCCAAATGCAATTACAAGAGCATTACTGATATCAACATTATTATCAATTATCTCAATACCACTCGTAAGTACTTTGAGCTAAATTTGCTAAATGCCAGCATCAAACTTAAATCCAATTTTCTCAAATTTTTTAGATAGATTTGGTTCTAATTCATTCATCTCTTGAGCCGCATAAGGAGTGAATGAAATATCATTCATATCATGAACTCCACCAGAAATAATTACCTGTAAAAGACCTTCTTCTTTTCCGACATTAGTAAAAGATCTACAAACGCCTGGTGGTATAGAAATAGTATCATATTTTTTAAGAGTCAGTTCTTCTGATCCGTCATCATTCCATTTAATTAAAAATTCTCCTTCTAGAACTGTAAAAGTTTCATAAGTCGCAAGATGATTATGAAGACCTGGGCCTTGACCAACAGGACATTTAGCTAAGGTAATAGTTATTCCTCCAGCTCCAGTGATGGGTGCACCTGAATTAATGGGTGTTTTACCTTCTGACGGATCTAAACCAATGACTGAAAGTAGTTTTCTTGCATACACAATGTCTTTGCCAGCTTGGGGAATAGTTTCATCAATCTGAATAGGTAACGGCTCTAAATCCAAAAATCTAGAAATTCTTTTTTCCATAGTTGATTGTGTTAATTTTAATGTTTTCATTTTACTCACTCTCTTTAAACCATTAATAAATAAACAAATTACCTTAAATTAATTTATCCTCAAAATAAAAAAAGGGCCTAGGGCCCTTTTAATCAAAAGATTTAAAATGGTTTACATAGACTGAAGATTAACTGCAGCTACCTTGCCGTTCTTTCCAGTTTCTAATTCAAAGCTAATTTTAGCTCCGTCATTTAAAGTATTCATACCTGCTGCTTCGACAGCAGAAATATGAACGAAAACATCTTGAGATCCACCTTCTGGCTCTATAAAGCCAAAACCTTTATTTGGATTAAACCATTTTACTGTACCGTTAGGCATACTTAACTCCTTGTTATTCGCTTAAATTTTAAGCTTTGTTGTTCAATCAAAACACGCTAGACTAGATTGAACATGAAATGAGCAAGTAAGTCGATCGTATTAGTCAGTTACTGACTGCCTTCTTAGGCTAAGATAGTTACAATGCTATATTCTAAATTCTATGATTTAGCAAATAAAAAATCTTTAGAAAATTAATAGTTCCTATTTTTGAGTAATTAAATTATCTAAAGCATTTAAAAACTTACCCTTATCTACCTTTGTGAAAACTTTGTTTTTACCTTTTAAAAATGGATCAAACGACCTGAGATCAGACATCAAGTCTCTAGTAGCTAAAATGTTTCCTATATTTGTATCTGTTAAAACCAGCCCGTCATTTTTTAAGACAAACGCACCTTTATCTATGCATTTAGATGCTAATGGAATATCTGAAGTAACAACAATATCGTCAACCTTAACATTACTATGTATCCATTTATCTGCTTCATCAGCTCCTTCAGAAACAATAATTAATTTCACAAAGTTATTTTTAAATGGCCTAATCCCTCCATTACAAACCATAAAAACATTAATGTTATACCGAATTGCAACTTTGATTATTTCATCTTTAACTGGACATGCATCTGCATCAACATAAATTTTTTTCATAACCTGACTATATTATCTTTGACGATTATTGAAGGTATTAAAGTTTTTAAACGATTTAAAGCTTCTTTTTCTGACAATGCTGGTACAATTGCTGAGCCCATCATGTTTTCAATATCAATTGCTATATCTGAATTATTATTTTCACGAAATATATAACAAGTTTTTGGAAGATTAAAAATTAATTTCCATATTGGTACTTTTCTTGGATAACCTAAATATCTACTAACTCTCGATGCGTCTATTACAAGTCTCTCAACAGTATCAATTTTTTCTCCTGAAATCACTATGCTTTTCCAATATTTCAACAAATTAATAATCTTTTACAATCTTATACAAAAAAGCTAATATTTTTAAATAATTTAATAAATTTTAAGGGATTTTTATGCTTTTAGACGTTAGAACATATACATGTAGACCTGGTACTATTAATGCCCATCTAAAACTATACAGCGAAAAAGGTAAACCTGTACAATCTAAACACTTAGGCCAACCATTACTTTTTGCCACTACTGAGACTGGTAATCCAAACCAGTACACTCATATTTGGGTATATGAAAATGCAGGAGATAGAGAAAATAAAAGATCTGCTATGTGGGCAGATCCCGCGTGGGTTAGTTATACAGAGGAAAGTGCAAAACTTGGGGCTTTAGAAGCCCAGCATAATAGACTTTTAAAACCTGTTGATTTTTATAAATTCGATTTTAAAAACACCTAGTTATGCAGGTTTTGCAGCTCTATCTAAATACTCATCTCTTCTAGATAAATAAAAGGAGTAACTATCTGGGAGATAATCCTTAGCATTTTCTAAGTTAAAATATGTCGCAGCTTTATAAACCCACTGTGTGTCAGCAAGTAACTCTCTTCCCATAGCCACTAAATCAGCTCTTTTATTTGAAATAATTTCATTCGCTTGATCTGCGCTTATAATAGCACCTACTGCCATTGAGCTTATCTCTGCATCTTTCTTAATTTTTTCAGAATAAGGAACTTGAAAACCAGGGATAATCTTAGATTTAGTAAGAACTGGGGATCCAGTAATACCGCCCGAAGAACAATCTATAACATCTACACCAACACTTTTAAGTGATTTTGCCAACATAATGTTATCTTCTAAGTTCGCACCTTGACCTGGAGCATCAATAGATGACAACCTATAAAATAATGGTTTATTATCTGGCCAAACAGACTTGATATCAGCAATTATTTCCATAGCAAATCTGATTCTGTTTTCAAAATTTCCTCCATATAGATCATTTCTCTGATTTGAAAGCGGAGAGAAAAAGGAATGTAATAAATAACCATGAGCGCCATGTATCTCAATAATATCAAAACCAGCTTTATCAGCTCTTTGAGCAGCTTTTTTAAAATCCTCCCTTACTTTATTAATATCCTCAACTGTCATTTCTTTTGGAACAGGTGAACTGTTATTTATAGGAATTGCACTTGGTCCTATGGTTTGCCAAGCAGGTTCTACTTTATCATTTTCAGTAATAGGAGAAGCACCATCCCATGGTCTTAAATAACTAGCTTTTCTTCCCGCATGAGCTAATTGAATACCACTTAAACAATTGTATTCATTAAATATTTTTGCAACTTTAGATAATCCTTCAACATGACTGTCACTCCAGATACCTGTACACCCATGTCCTATTCTTCCATCTGGAGATACTCCAGTAGCTTCAACGAAAGCAGCACCTAGTCCTGAAAAAGCAAATCTTGAGTAATGTTGAAAATGCCAATCACTTATCACTCCGTCTTTAGCTTTATATTGACACATAGGAGACAAAACTATGCGATTTCTAAAGCTTTTGGATTTAATTTTAAATGATGAAAAAAGAGGTACTTCGTTCATTTTTAAGTCTCCAGAAAAATTTATTAATCGTTTATTTTTGGAAAGATCTTAATTTTTTTGATCTTTGTAATGCAGAATTTATTATAAAAGAAAGATCAGATCCTGACAATATAAATTTCATTCCGATACTAATATATTCTGACATAAGTTCTTCGGTATATACCCCACCCATTCCTGGAGTCTTGCCATATTTTTTGCATGCATTAATAACTTTTTTATATGCCTCCTTTATTTTTGGATTAGAATAATCTCCTGGAATTCCCATTTCCATACATAAATCGTTAGTACCTATTAAAATAACATCCACACCAGGAACTGCAGCAATACTTTCTACATTTTTAATAGCTTCAGGGCTTTCTAACATAATAACAATTAACATATTATCGTTAATTATTGACGCAACTTCTGATATTGGAGATTGCTTGAAATCTAATTGTGGTAATAATCCTGTCATGGAACGGTGACCTTTAGGAGGGAAAAGACAAAAAGAAACTAATTTTTCAGCAGTTTTTGCATTATCAACATGAGGAAAAACTATACCCATAGCCCCACAGTCAAGCACTCTCGTCGCATGATGATGTGCAAAATCTGGCACTCTTACTATAGGTGTTATGCCGGCATCTTGAGCCGCAACTGAAATCTGTGAAGCAATGTCTATGTCCATACTATTATGTTCCATATCTATGAACAACCAATCATAATCACACGTAGCCATTATTTTACCTATATCTACCGTTCTACTTTGTCTTAAACCTACACCAAGACACAATTCATTTTTTTTTAACTTCTCTTTTGCAATATTTTTCATAATATATTCAAATTTTTATTTAATCATACTTTATGATAATCAAAATAAGAAATAATCATTTAATCTTTTAAATTAATAATTTAAAATAATATGCAAATTGATTTTACTTAAGATTAGCTTAATGTTAATTTTATCTTGGGGGATTGTAAAATTAGTAATATTGATAAGGCTCGTTTTCCAGAAACTAGTAAATCTCTGCCAATTGCTATGTTAAGAGCTAGAGAGGCAATGATGTTCTCTTTTAGGCCAATTTTAGCTAAGCATGGATTTACAGAGCAGCAATGGAGAGTTTTAAGAGTTTTGGGTGAAAAAGGAACATCCGACGCTGGTCAAGTAGCATTCGATGCTTGTATTTTAGCTCCAAGTTTATCGAGAATTATTGGAAAACTTGAAACTGAAAAATTTATTACAAGATTTATTGATCATAAGGACGGAAGACGAATAAATTTATCTTTAACTTCACTAGGACAAGAAGTTTTAAATAAAATAGCTCCTGATATGGATGTAATATATAAAGCTATTCAAAAACGTTATGGAGAAGAAAAATTAAGTGACCTCTTAGATTTACTTGGAGAAGTTAGTGAATGGCGTGGTAGATAAGATAAGCCTAAAGAACTATATCAAATTTTTCAGATATATTTTTTAATGCTATCATAGTTTCTTTACTTAATTCAAAACCCTCCTTTAAAGATTTTTGTCTTCTTAATAACGCGTGTTGTCCTGGCATCCTTACTTTATTATTTTCATTTATGGGTGTGTTATTGATACATTGCTCATAAAGAAAAGTCATTTCATTTTTAAAAGCCTTCAATCCAGCAAATGCCTCAGGATCGATTACTTGTATAAATGTAGAAAGATTCATTGATTTTGGTTTTTTACTCCTTCCTGAGCCAGATAATCCTTGAGACAAGGCTTCAATTCCTAGGGCAAGTCCAAAGCCTTTATGACCATATTCTAATCCACCAACAGGCATAACAGTTCCGTTTCTTTCCATAACTTCTTTAGGATCATTAGTAGGAATTCCTTCTGATGTAAGCAAGCAGTCAAAATCAAATAATTTATTTTTAGCTATTTTGTCTGCAATCATATTATTAGTTGTGATAGAAGCACTTATATCAATAATTACAGGTTCTTTGTTAGTAGGGTAACCTAAAGCCATAGGATCAGGGGTTAAGAGAGCTTTTGTCCCTCCAAATGGAGCAACAGTAGCTGAGGAAGGAACGGAACTTTTAATTATCGGAACTAAATTCTGATTAATTATTGGCAACATATACGCAGCAAGTGCACCATTGTGATGACTGTTTTTTATAAGAACCGTTGAAGTTCCATATTTTTTTGCTCGTTTGGCTGACTGGCTCAAGGCTCTTTTAGTTAACCATATTCCCGGAAGACTTTTCCCATCAATTGTTAAACAACTTCCAATATCCTTGAGAATTTCTTCTTCGCCTGCTACATTCATGTTACCAATTTCAATATCTTTTATATATAATGGTAATAATCTAACTCCATGTGTAGAATGCCCCATCAAGTCCGCTTCAATTAGAATATCAGAGGTATCTATTGCTTTTTCTTCATCCATTTTTAATTTAATAAAAACAGATGTACAAAACTTCATCAGTCGAAGACGAGTAAACATTTCAATCCTATAATTATTTATATTTTTACTTAGCAGGCATTAAAATCTTCATAAAAAAACATTCAAAATAATTATTCAATTTCATCACACAGATATCTAGTTATAGATGCGTTAGCAGCTAAAATAAAAGATAAAACATTATTATCTAAAAAAAAGATATCTTGTATGTGAGTCCATGGTTCGTTTTTGTCAAAAGCATAAGCTTTTCCAGTTCCTAAATCTAAGATCTCATATTTTGATTTATTAACCATAAAAAGCCCTGAATCTGTACCTTGTCCATCTTTTATGGTAATTTCGACTGACTTTTCTTTTCCAGTAATTTTAAAAATTTGGATACCATTTGATCTAACTGCTGCTGCACTTTTAGGCTTGCAACTGTATTTAGTTTCTTTTGCGTAGCTATTCGCAGAAAAAAGAATAATTGATGATAAGACTAGTAAAAATTTTAAAATATTCATTTTTTTCCTTTTAAAAAGTTTTTAATTATCTTTAGCATATTGTATTAAATCTTTTTTAGCATTTTTAGAAATATTAATTTTATTTTCTGAAATAAATGATTCATGATTTTCTTCTACTTTATCTAGATCATAAAGGTAATTTACCATTAAACCACCAGATAAATTTAAACCATTTAATGAAGTATCACCTAAGTAATTAATCTGTTCTAAAGATGCTCCATTACCCAAATGAAATCTTGCAACTGGATCATTAGGCATGCCGTCAGATCTGTCAGAATTTAAAAAATAGTCTCCTGCATATCTCATTAAAGAAGGTTTGATCTTTATAAATTGTTCAGATTTCTTTAATTTTTCTAAGGTTAATTCAAATTTAGGATCTTTATATTTAATCCAATTTCTTAATCCTGGAACTGGAGACAAAGTTACAAACTCTTTTATATTATTAAACTCAAGCTTTAAATCATTGGCAACTTGCTTGATTAAAAAGTTACCAAATGAAATGCCAGACAAACCTTTTTGACAGTTTGATATAGAATAAAAAACTGCTACATTTGCCTCATGTGGCTCGATTAATTGTCTTTCTTCTTCTAAAACATCTTTAATTTTGGATGGAATATTATTCATTAGAGCAACCTCAACAAATATAATGGGTTCGTCTTGCATTGCTGGATGAAAAAAAGCAAAACATCTTCTATCCTTAGGAGCTAATCGTAATCTGAGCTCATCCCAAGAGTTTATTTCGTGTACTGCTTCATAAGCTATTATTTTTTCTAGTATGTGAGCTGGTGTTTCCCAATTTATTGGCCTCAAAATAAGAAAGCCTCTGTTAAACCAGTTTTTAAATAAGTAGACGAGGTCATAGTCAACTGCGTTAAGTTCAGGGTTCTTTTTTAAAAGACCTAACAATCTTTTTCGTAAATTAACTAATCTTATAGTCCCTTTCGATATTCCATTACATCTTCTAAAAATTTCACGTCTTTTAGGTTCTGAAAGTTTCATAAAAGTTATTAAATTTTCTGAATTACTATCAACTTTATATTGATCAATAGCTTCATAGAGTTCCGAGGTAGAAATCTCAAAATTATCCCTAATTAATTTAAAAAAATTTATTAAGTCTTTATCGTTTAATTTCTCACAATGTTGCATTAGTAATTCTGCATATTCAAGAGCTGACACTTCACCTTTCGCACACGCAACGTTTTCAATAATGTCTTTAGAAGATAAAGGTTGTTTCTTTTCTGAAAAAAAATTAAAAGGTCTTCTTTTAATTGGTTTATCAAATAAAGAATTAATTAAACCATGAAAAAAATTGATTTTACTCATTTTACAATATTATTTGTTAAATATTCTGAAGCTCTGCTAGCACCTCCTTTTTGATGAGGTACACCAGCTAAAGAAAGTCCCATTTCCACTCCATTTAATGTTCCCATTAACATTAAATCATTGAAATCTCCTAAATGACCAATTCTAAATACTTTACCAGCTAGTTTTGATAAACCATTTCCAAGGGACATATTAAATTCTTCGAGTATGATTTTTCGTAAGCCGTCAGCATTGTGACCCTCTGGTAATTTAACAGCCGTTAAAACACTAGAATAATCTTTTTCTTCCTGACAAAGAACTTCTAATCCCCATGCTTGAACAGCAATTCTAGTAGCTTCAGCGTGCCTGTCATGGCGCTTAAAAACATTTTCCAACCCTTCTTCGTGAAGCATATTTATTGCTTCTTTTAGACCATATAAAAGATTAGTGGCTGGTGTATAAGGAAAAGATCCTGATTCATTAGATTTAATTTGTTCTTTCCAATCCCAATAAGATCTCTTCATAGTATTTTCATTTGAGGCTAAAAGAGCCTTTTCAGATATTGCATTAAAGGACAATCCTGGAGGTAACATCAATCCTTTTTGAGATCCTGACACCGTCACATCAACACCCCATTCGTCATGTTTATATTCTAAAGAAGCTAAGCCAGATATTGTATCTACCATCAATAATGCGTTATGACTTGAGGAGTCAATTGCTTCTCTTACTTCATTTATCCTTGAAATACTCCCAGTAGATGTTTCGTTATGTACAACACAAACAGCTTTAATTTTTTTTTCAGTATCTTTTTTTAATCGATCAAACAACTTTTCAGGTTCAACGCCTCTTCTCCAGTCAGTTTCTAAAAATTCAGTTTTAATTCCAAGTTTAAGAGCCATTTTATTCCATAAAGATGCAAAATGACCAGTTTCAACCATTAATACCAAATCACCTTCATTAAGGATATTCACTAAAGCCGCTTCCCATGCACCAGTTCCCGACGCAGGGAAAATAATTACATCTGAAGTGGTTTTAAATATTGATTTCATTCCATCAAGACATGCTCTAGTTAATTTTGTAAAATCAGGTCCACGATGATCAATTGTTGGGTAATCCATAGCTCTTAAAATTCTATCTGGGACATTTGAAGGACCAGGTAATTGTAAAAAATGTTTTCCTGGCATATATTTTTTTTTCATAATTAAAAAATTCCTTCTTTACTTAGTAAGTTTTATTGAAAATATTAAGATTATGTCTTATTTTATCTATACACTTTAAATTTAAAACTTTCCATACAGAATTTAATATCAAAATTAAAGGTTATTTCAATGCCAGATGGCGATACAGACCAATTATTAAACAAATTAAAGAATAATACCTCAGCTGAGGTTTATTACGACAACTTTACCAAAGGAAGATATGCTACGGATGCTTCAATTTATCAAATGGTTCCTTATGGTGTGTTAGTCCCAAAAACAAAAAAAGATTTAATAGAAACTATTAACTATGCAAGAGAAAGTAATATCCCATTGTTAGCCAGAGGTGGAGGCACATCACAATGTGGGCAAACAGTTAATAAAGCTATTGTTATTGATAATTCCAAATTTTTAAACAAAATCATTGATTTTGATAAAGAAAAAATGACTTGTATTGTTGAGCCTGGAATAGTTTTGGATGAGTTAAATCGTTTTTTAAAACCTTTTGGACTTTGGTTTCCAGTAGACGTTTCAACTTCAAGCAGAGCCACTATAGGTGGCATGACTGGAAATAACAGTTGTGGTGGTAGATCAATTAGATATGGAATGATGCGAGACAATGTCCTAGAAATAGAAGCCATATTATTTGACGGTTCAATATACAATTTTGGTAAAATAGATAATAACAATCCCAAATTAAGTAATGGTGTTGCTACCAAAATTATTTTAAATCTCTTGAAATTAGCTAAAGATAACCAAGAGGAAATACTTGCAAGATTTCCAAAGGTACTTCGAAGGGTAGGTGGATACAATATTGACGCCCTGCTTCCTGATGCAATGGCACATAGACCTAATGGTAAGGTAGGTGATGGTATAAATTTATCACATTTGTTAGTAGGGTCAGAGGGCACACTAGCTTATTCATCTTCAATAACATTAAAATTGTCACCCCTTCCATCAAAAAAAATTATGGGTGTGTGTCACTTTCCTTCTTTTTATGAAGCGATGGATGCTGCACAACATATTGTTCCACTAGATCCAGTAGCAGTTGAACTAGTTGATGACACTATGATACAGCTTGCAAGAAAAATTGATATGTTTAAGCCCACTGTAGAGGCGGTTGTTAAAGGAGATCCTAAATCATTACTTTTAGTTGAATTTGCAGAAGAAGATATGGAAGAAAATCTTGTTCGATTAAAAAAGCTTCACGAACTGATTAATAATCTTGGATACTCATGGAAAAACACAAAAAAGCCTGGTGGAGTTATAGATGTAACTGACACTTCCCTTCAGTCTAAAGTAAGTGAAATGAGAAAGTCTGGTTTAAACATTATGATGTCAATGAAGCAAGATGCAAAACCAGTCTCATTTATTGAGGATTGTGCCGTTGAGCTTAAAGACTTAGCTGAGTATACTGACGGTCTTAACAAAATATTTGATAAATATAACACCAAAGGAACTTGGTATGCTCATGCATCCGTTGGATGCCTTCATGTAAGACCTGTTCTTAACATGAAACTTCAAGAAGATGTTACCAAAATGAGAAACATTGCAAATGAAACTAGTAATTTAGTTAAAAAATTTAATGGCTCCTATTCTGGTGAACATGGAGATGGCATAGCAAGATCTGAATTCAATGAAGTAATGTTTGGCAAGAACATGAATAATCTTTTTAGAACCATAAAGAAATCATTTGACCCTAATAATTTATTTAACCCTGGGAAAATTATTGATGCTCCTAAAATGGATAGTAGAGATCTTTTTAGATATGCGCCATCTTATAACGCTGAAAATATTAAAACACTTTTAGACTGGTCTTTGTGGACAGGTAAAGCTGGTGGTTTTCAGGGTGCAATTGAAATGTGCAATAATAATGGATCATGTAGAAAATTAGACGGTGGAGTAATGTGTCCATCTTTCAGGGTTACAAAGGATGAAAAAGATTCGACTAGAGGAAGAGCAAATTCTCTTAGATTAGCTCTTTCGGGACAACTTGGAAAGGATGCTTTAATCAGTGAAGAGATGACAGATACCATGAAATTATGTGTATCCTGTAAAGCCTGCAAAAGAGAATGTCCAACAGGTGTAGATATGTCAAAGATGAAAATTGAATTATCTTATCTAAAAGCCAAAAAATATGGTTTAGATATTAACAGTAAACTTGTTGCTTACCTTCCAAAATATGCCCCATTAGCATCAAAAATGTCTAAAATTATGAATCTTAGAGATAAAGTTCCAGGTTTAGCTAAAATAAGTGAGCTTTTATTAGGTTTCACAGCTAAAAGGCCTCTTCCCAAATGGAGAAATGATTACTTCAAAGATAATGAATTACCAAATACAATAGATAAGACACAAGACAAAACACCAGTTATTTTATTTGTAGATACTTTTAATCGTTATCATGAACCAGAAAATGTAAGATCTGCAATAAAAGTTTTAAATGCTGCAGGATTTTTTCCATTTATTCCGAAATCAAAAAATATAAAGAGAGTAATGTGTTGTGGAAGAACGTATTTAAGCAATGGCTTGATTGATAATGCAAGAACAGAGGCAACTAACGTCTTAGATACTCTTTTACCTTATTTATCACAAGGTATTAGTGTAGTTGGATTAGAACCCTCATGTATTTTGTCATTTAGGGACGAATTACCTGCTTTATTAAAAAATAAGAATACCGAACTTTTAAAGAAAAATTCTTACACCTTTGAAGAATTATTAGCCAAACAATGTAAAAATCTTGCCTTTAAAAAATTAAATGAAAAAGTGTTACTTCATGGACACTGCCATCAAAAGGCATTTGATGCTGTTAAGCCAATCCAAAGAATTTTAAATTATATTGAAGGTTTAGACGTGGAAACAATAGAAACAAGTTGTTGTGGAATGGCTGGAGCATTTGGCTATGGCAAAGACACTTATGATGTTTCTATGAGAATGGCTCAAGAAAGACTTTTCCCAGCTATAAAAAATAATTCAAAAGAAATTAAAATTATTGCAGATGGGATTTCATGTAGATGCCAAATCAAAGATGGTTTAGATAAGCAAGCCATTCACGTTGCTAAATTTTTAGATGATAATATAATCTACTAAAATCAAATTAAGAATTAGCCTATTCTTAACAAGAGGTAAGAATGCCAAGCAAAATTAGAAAACCCACTTCTTTTCATTGGGGAAGTTATTACGCTGAGATAGAAAATGACAAACTTGTTGCAATGCGACCATATGAGAATGATAAAGACCCATCGAGTATCGCCAATGGAATAATTAATAGCATTGACGATGACTTAAGAATAAAAGTACCACATGTACGAAAAGGTTATCTTCGTGAGATAAGAAAAGAGCTTGCTAATAGTAAAATGTCTTTGACAGGAAAACGTGCGAGAGACAAACGTGGATCCGATAATTTTGTTTCTGTAAGTTGGGACGAAGCTATAGATATTGTTGCTTTTGAACTAAATAGAATCAAGAAAAAATATAAAAATAAAGCTTTCTTTGCTGGTTCTTATGGTTGGGGGTCAGCAGGAAGATTCCACCATGCCCAAAGCCAACTTCATAGATTTTTTAATAGTTATGGTGGTTACACAAGGTCAGTTAACACTTATTCTTATGCTGCAAGTGAAACAATTATGCCGCATGTTATTGGTTTATCTTATAGAAAATTTCTTGATACTCATACAGATTGGAACAACATCAAAGATAATTCCCAGTTAATTGTAATGTTTGGGGGATTACCTCTAAAAAACTCTCAAGTGACTTCTGGAGGAGTCGGGAAACATACTACCAAAGACTACATTAAAAAATGTGAAAAAAAGGGTATTAAATTTATTAATGTTAGCCCTATGGAAATGGAAGCTGATGTAATTAGTAAAGCTGAATGGATTAAAATTAGGCCTGGGACAGATACTGCTTTAATGCTGAGTGTGGCATTTATTTTGGAAACGGAAAGTTTAGTTGATAGAGAGTTTATAGGTAAATATTGTGTTGGGTACGATAAATTTTTAAAATATTTAAAAGGAATATCTGACGGTAAAGCTAAAACTCCTTTTTGGGCATCTAAAATTACTGGAATACCTAGTAACACAATATATAATTTAGCAAAAAAGATGTCTACGAATAGAACTATGATTACTGGGGCATGGGCTTTACAGAGACAACAATATGGTGAACAACCTCATTGGATGATTACTGTCCTAGCATGTATGCTTGGACAAATTGGCATGCCTGGTGGCGGCTTTGGTCTTGGATATAGCGCCGAAAATGGTATTGGAAATCCAGTTCAATATCACAAATGGCCAGCATTAGACCAATTTAAAAATTCTGTTTCTGACTTTATACCTGTTGCAAGAATATCAGACATGCTTTTATGTCCAGGTGAAATATTTCCATATAACGGTAAGGAAATAAAATATCCAGATATTAAATTAGTATATTGGGCAGGCGGTAATCCTTTTCATCATCAGATGAACTTAAAAAAACTTGTCAAAGCATTTAAACAACCAGATAGTATAATTGTAAACGAAATTTGGTGGAATAGTTTAGCAAGACACTCTGACATTGTTTTACCTGCGACTTCGTCACTTGAAAAAAATGATATTGGAATTCGACATTGGGATCAAACTATATCACCAATGCATAAAATTATCGAACCGATAGGAGAATCAAAATCAGACTATGAGATTTTCTCATCAATTTCTTCAAAACTTAATATTAAAGACAAATTCACAGAAAATAGAAATGAAGATCAATGGTTAAAATATTTGTGGAATGAAGCAAAAGAGAGTGCAAAAGAAGCTGGTTTTAATTTGCCTGAGTTTGATAAGTTTTGGAAAAATGGATTTCAGGAAGTATTGTCTCCAAAAAAACAAACAATTTTGTTAGAAGAATTTGTAAAAGATCCTATTAAAAATCCTGTATCCACCCCATCTGGGAAAATTGAAATATTTTCAGAAACTATAGAAAATTTTAATTATAAGGACTGTCCTGGTCACCCCAGTTGGTTAGAACAGGAAGAATGGCTAGGTTCATCTTTAACTAAACATTACCCTCTTCAACTTATATCAGGTCAACCACATAATAGGTTACATAGTCAACTTGACAATGGATCTGAAAGTCAAAGAGATAAAATATCTGGAAGAGAACCTGTGAAGATTCATCCACATGATGCTCTCACGAGAAAATTAAAGGATGGAGATATTGTAGAAATATTTAATAAAAGAGGTAAATGTCTTGCAGGAGTTAATATTAGTAAAGAAGTTATGAAGGGTGTCGTTTTTCTTCCAGTAGGTGCCTGGTACGACCCTGTAGACGATGGCGGATTTTGTGTGCATGGTAACCCAAATGTATTAACTGCCGATATAGGAACTTCATCACTAGCACAAGGCCCGTCAGCTCACTCTACACTAGTTGAAGTCAAAAAATTTACAAAAGAATTACCCCCTATAAGTATTTTAGAGAAACCCAATATAGTTAATAAATAGAGTAATTAAATTTGAGCATAGAAATTTGTATCATAAATCCTTACGGGACTACCAGATCAAATGAAAAGCTAATAAAATGTGCCTCAAAAATTATTGATAAAAATTCTAGTATTTATATAAATGAAGAAAATTTAGAAGATGATTATTTCAGTCATCATTTAGAAACAACTAATATTTCAAGTTTGGTTAAACAAATAGAAAATAATAATTCATCAGATGCATTTATAATTGCATCTTTTGAAGATATTGGAGTTGATACAATTAGAAAGATTACCTCAAAACCAGTCATAGGTATTGGAGAAGCTTCATTTTATACTGCCAATATAATAGCTAATAAATTTTCAATTATTACAAATGTATCTCAATCCCATGAAGCCTTAAAAAATAATTTAATTAAATATGATATGGATCACAAATGTGTTTCATTAAAGTCTATTGAAGTCCCAATCTTAGATATGGAGACAATGTCAAAGTCAAATCTAACAAAATTAGAAAATGAAATTCAAAGAACTATTTCAGAAGATAGACCTGAAGCAATCATTATTACTAGCGCGGGAATAATAAATCTTGCAAAAGATTTAAGTCATAAATTTAATTTACCTATTATAGAAGGTATGACTGCAGCAACTGCTCTCATTGAAAATTTAACCAAACTTCAATTAAATATAAAAAAATTTGTTCCAAAACCTAATAGAAATTTTGGAATTCCAATATAAATAATAAATTTTATATCAATTCGTTTTCTATATCAGTTTCTATCAATTCCTTATCTCTATCAGAGTAATCTCCAAGTCCTCCACCACCAGGTGTAAATATTTGTAATATTTCTCCTGCCTTAATTAGTTGAGTTCCCTTACCATTAAGCTTTCTTTTATTTTTAATAGAGACCTGGCCTGCATTTCCACTTTCTCCATGTGATCTGCCTCTAGCTGGAAATTTTATTCTATCAAAAGAGGCTAACAAATCCATATCTTCATCAATTGCAGATTTAATTTCAATAACTTGACCTAAACCACCATTAAATTTTCCTTTACCACCACTTCCTGGGTTATATTCTTTTTTTAGAAATAACAATGGCGCAACGGCTTCATTAATTTCAACTGGGGTTCCCCTAACACCTGAAGGATAAGCTGTCGCTGATAAACCATCTTTATTTGGCCTTGCACCTGTGCCACCATTAACTACGGCAGTAACTGCAAATAAAGAGTTATTGTTTGGACCCCTATCAGTCTTGCCACGAAATGTAATATTCCATAAACAAGAAGCACCTTCTGCAGGGACCTTTTCAGGTATAGCTTTTTCTAAGCAACCAAAAACTACATCTGGAAGCATTTGTCCAATAATATGTCTTGCGCATACTGCAGCAGGATATGGCGCATTTAAAATCGAACCTATTGGTGCATCAATTTCAAAAGGTTTTAGGGAACCAGCATTGTTTGGTATTTCTGCACTAACGAGACAACTCAAACCAAAACAAGTATAAGCCTTGGTATATGATAACGGAACATTGATTCCAAATTTTGATTTATCAGAAGTACCTGTATAATCAACTGATATGAAATTATCTGAAACTTTTAGTTTAGCCTCTAATTTAATATCCTTTTCAAATCCATCTATCATCATAGAATTTTTATATACACCATTTGGGATTTTCTTAATTTCACTTTCTACAGCTGATAAAGACTTGTCATATATAAAATCAGATAATTTTTTTAAATCATCAATTTTAAATTCTTTCATCATTTCAACTAATCTTTTGCAACCTATATCATTACATGCAGCCAATGAATAAACATCACCTTCTGTTTCTACTGGTTGTCTTGTATTTTGACCGATTAGTTTTAATAATGTTTTATTCATTACACCTTTGTCAGCTAATTTCAACATAGGTATATAAAGACCTTCCATATGTATATCAGTAGCATCAGGACCAACTCCTAATCCTCCGATATCTGTCAAGTGAGATGTACATGAAAAAAGACCAACTATTTTGTTATCTTTGAAACAAGGGGTTGTTAGTACAAAATCGTTCAAATGCCCTGTTCCCATCCATGGATCATTTGTAATAAATATGTCTCCTTCAAACATAGTGTTTAATGGAAAATGATTTATAAAATGCTTAACTGATTCCGCCATAGAATTTACATGACCAGGAGTACCTGTAACAGCTTGAGCTATCATTCTACCTTCTAAATCAAACACACCAGCAGATATATCTCCACATTCACGAACAATTGGACTAAATGCAGTTCTAACTAGTGTTTGGCCTTGCTCTTCAACAACAGAAAGAAGTCTATTCCACATCACTTGATTTTGAATATTATTTTTATCATCAATTAAATTATTCTCATTCATTATTTATATGTTCCATTTGCAAAAAATTGTTACTTAAAACTTTTGTGTTAAAATTATTTGAAACAACTATTGTAGTTTGATCCTCTGTTATTACACATTGACCATGTATAAAATCTCCAGGCTTTAAATTTTTCCTTTCATAATTAGGTGTTTTAATTTTTTCTCCACTTGCATAATCATAAAAATCAATTAAAGAATTTTCTTTAATGTTTTTGTAAGCGTCAAGTTCTATATATTTAGTGTGTTTCTCATCTATAATAGATAAAGACAAAGACCAAGTTAAAATTTCTATGTCAGCATTTGGCAGTATTCTAGAATATAATTTTTCGTAATTAGTTTCAAAAGACTCTTTAATTTTGTTCGTATCTTTAGTAGACAACACTTCGTTGTCTATAGGCACTTTGATTTCGTGTCCTTGTCCAGCATAACGCATAAATGCAAAACGTTCTTCAATATATTCTGTTTTTTCAGACTCGTTTTGTATAATTTTTTCGGCTTCATCCTTCATAGATGTTAGTAAATTATTAATTTTTTCAAAGTTAAATTTATTCAATAACATTCTTAGACTTTTTACTACTTCGTATCCAACAGGTGCTTTCAAAAAACCGACTGCTGATCCTACACTTGCGTTTGTAGGTATGATGATTTTTTTTACTCTCAATTTTTCTGCAACTCTAGAGATATGAAGAGGGGCAGCTCCTCCAAATCCAATTAATGTTCTATTTGATGTTTCGTGACCTTGTTCAACAGTATGAACCCTAGCAGCATTTGACATAGTTTCATCTACAATTTCAGATATTGCTAATGCGGCTGTTTCGGTTTTAATGTTAAGCTTGTCACTAATATTTTTTGTAATTGCATTTTTAGCAAATTCTTTAGACAGGTCTATTTTACCCCCAGCAAATTTGTCAGCATCAATCTTCCCTATTACTAAATCTGCATCTGTAATTGTTGGATTATCTCCCCCATTGGAGTAACATGCTGGGCCTGGGTTTGAGCCAGCACTGTCTGGCCCAGTGATTATTTGATCTAACTTATTTACCCGTGCTATTGATCCACCTCCTGCACCAATCTCAACCATTTCAATTACGGGAATTCTTAAAGGTAGGCCACTTCCTTTTTTAAACCTCGCCTTTCTGTCAACTTCAAATTCACGAGCTTTAATGGCTTTCTGATTTTCAATTATAGTTATTTTAGCGGTTGTTCCTCCCATATCGAACGATATTACTTTATCTAATTTCAAATCTTCAGCAATAGATGTTGCTAAAATAGCACCACCTGCTGGACCAGACTCAACTAACCTGACTGGATTGTTACACGCATTTATTACATTAGTTAAAGTTCCACCAGAGGTCATTAATAAGAGGGGACAATTAAAACCTTTTTGCCTTAATTCAGTATCTAATTTTTTTAAATACGAAGATATTAGAGGTTTTATGTATGAATTTACTACAGTAGTAGTAAAACGTTCATATTCTCTTATTTCTGGACATACGTCAGAAGATATACTGACTTCTACATCTGGTAAATATTTTAATAAAAATTCTTTTAGATCATTTTCATTTTTAGGATTCCCATAGGAATGTAGGAACCCAATTCCAATACTTTCAAATTTTTCATTTTTAATAATATCTACTAAACTTTGAAATTTTTTCGTATTTATTGGCTTTATTATATTTCCATTAATATCAGTTCTTTCTTCTATTACATATCTATACTTTCTTGGGACAAGTGACATTGTTTTTTCAATAAGTATATCATACTGATCAAACCTACTTTCATAACCAATATCTAAAACATCCCTGAAACCCTCAGTTGTAATGAAGCAAGTTTTGGCTCCCTTTCTTTCAATGACTGCATTTGTAGCCAAAGTCGTACCGTGAATAATCATCTTTATATCTGAAGAATTGATTTTATTTTCTTGTAATAGTTCTATTATGCCTTGAATTACTGCAACTTCAGGTTGAGAGGAAGAAGTAAGCACTTTTTTAGTGTAAAGATCAGTTTTGTGTTCTAGAACTATGTCAGTAAAAGTTCCACCAATATCGATAGCAAGTCTCATTAATTTAAATCCTCTAAAAAATTATCATTGGATCATGAAATTGACAGGTGCGGTAACAATTTGAGGAAAAATTACAATTATAACTATACTTAATAACATTAAAAAGAAAAAGGGTAAGGCTGCTTTAGTAACTTTCAATATATCTCTACCTGTCATTCCTTGAAGAACAAATAAATTAAACCCTACTGGAGGAGTAATTTGTGCCATTTCAACAACTATTACAGTAAAAATACCAAACCATATTAAATCTATACCAGCTGTCTGAACCATTGGCAAAACTACAGATGCAGTCAATACCATCATGGATGTTCCCTCAAGGAAACAACCAAGAAAAATGTATAATATTGTTAAAATTGCTAAAAGTGAAAGTTGTGATAATTCAAAGTCATTTACTATTTGTCCTAGTTGTTTAGGAATACCAGTGTAGCCCATTGCAACAGAAAGAAAGGCAGCTCCCACAATAATAAAATTAATCATACAAGATGTTTTGACTGCACCTAATAAGCTATCCATAAAACTTTTAAAATTAAGAGATTTTGAAGACCATGCAAGTATTAATGCTCCAATCACGCCAATAGTTGCAGCCTCTGTTGGAGTAGCATAACCACCATAAATTGATCCAAGAACAAAAAATATTAGTGCAACCACTGGAAGCAAGTTTCTTGCTGCTTTTATTTTTTCTAAAAAAGTATAACTAACATTTTGTTTTGGTGCTAAAGAAGGATTAAGTTTAGATCTAATTGCTATATATGACATGAAAATAAAAATAATCATTATACCTGGCAAAACACCAGCTATGAATAGTCTTGATATTGAGACTTGAGCTAAAACACCATAAACAATCAGCATGATTGAAGGTGGAATTAACAAACCTAATGTTCCAGAACCTGCTAAAGAACCTATGCTAAGGGTCTCGTCATAATTTCTTTTCTTTAATTCCGGTATACTCATTCTACCTATTGTGGCGCAAGTTACAGCACTAGAGCCTGCAACAGCAGCCATTATACCACAACCAACTACATTTACATGTAACAAACCTCCAGGTAAATTAGATAACATTGGAGAAAGACCTTTAAACATTTCTGAAGAAAGTCTTGTTCTAAAAAGTATCTCACCCATCCATATAAATAAAGGTAAAGCTGTTAATGCCCAATTCCAACTTGCATCCCATAATGTACTTGCGAGGAGAGATCCTACAGGTGCTGGAGTAAAAAATTCTAGTAATATATAACCTAAGGTAATTAATGCTGGAGCTACCCAGATACCTAAAGATAAAAGGAATAGTAACAAGATAAATAAAATTAATGATAATCCGGTGGCCATATATTTCTCTTTTAAGTATTATCTTTTAATATTGGATCAGCATTTTTTACGTAAGACGGCTGTTCCTTTTTCCAAACTGTAAAAAAATCATCAATAAGGGCAACTAGGAATATAGTTACCCCTATAGACATGCTTATCCTTGGAATCCAAAAAGGAATAGCTAATAGACCTGGGCTAATATCCTCGAAAATGAATGAAAAGTAGACAAAGTCCCAACTCCAGTATGTTAAATAACTAGAAATTATAATACAAAATGACAAAGAGAAGAGCTCTTGATATCTTCTAACTTTTGTCCCTAATAATCTTGTAAATAAAGTTACTCTTATGTGTTCACCACTGTGAAAAGTATATGAAAGCCCAAAAAAAGTTAAAGCAGCCAGACTAAAACCAGCAGTTTCAGTAGAATCTACTGTAATATTTACAAATCTACCTAAAATTTGAGCAACAATGGTCAACGCAATCAAGACCATAAAAAAAGCAGAGAGATAGCCACTGAATAGATATAATTTATTTAATTTATTTCTCATGACTATCTCGCTAAAATTTTAACGCAAAGATAAATATCTATCTAAGACAGCATTAGCCTCTGGACTTGCTTTTGATCTCCAGTTTTTCATCATCTCTAGACCAATACTTTTCATTTTGCTAATTACTTCATCAGGGGCATTTTTAGAAGACATTCCATTTGTCTTTAGAATATCTATTTGCTTCTTAGTAGTTTCAGCACTCATTTCCCAGCCCCTAAGTTCAGCTTTCTTTGCGGCAGCTAAAATGTTACTTTGATCACCTTTTGATAGAGCGTTAAAGGCTTTTTTGGTAACGACAACCGCATTTTTACTGAAAATAGCTCCAGCATATGTAAAATGTTTTGTATTATCCCAAGCTTGAATATCTATACCTGTTTGCGGACTAGTAAATAAAGCCTCAATAAGACCTGTAGAAAATGCTTGAGGAAT
>CABYBQ010000014.1 GCA_902517275.1 uncultured SAR116 cluster alpha proteobacterium | reverse complement strand
TAACAAATGTTGATAGCAGAGGTATAGCTGAGGTTATCTTGAATCGTCCTGAGAGAAACAATGCTTATAATGGGACTATGATTGACGAGCTAATTAAAAGTTTTATATCTTTATATAGTAATGATGATGTTAGAATAGTTCTTATAAGAGGTAATGGAAAGCACTTTCAAGGTGGTGCAGATTTAGAGTGGCTAAAAGAGATTGGTAAATTAAATAAAGAAGAAAATGTAGAGGTATCTAGAAAAACAGCTTCTGCAATAAAGGGACTTACAGAATTTCCAAAACCTACTATAGCTATGATCCATGGAGGTTGCTTTGGAGGGGGTACTGGTATTGCAGCTGCAGCTGATATTGTAGTTGCTAGCGAAGATGCTATTTTTTCTATTGCCGAAGCAAGATGGGGTGTAATGGCAGGAATCATTATTCCTCATCTAAATGCTAGTATAGGTATCCGAAACGTCAGAAGATACGCGTTAACTTGCGAACGTTTTGATGCTCATGAAGCCAAAAATATTGGTCTGGTGCACCAGATTTGTAAAACAGGAGAGCTGAATGATGCTGTGAAGTCTATTATTGAAAGTTTGTTAATGTGTGCTCCTATTGCACTAGAAATGACAAAAAAGAGAGCATTAATTGAAAGTGGATTAATATTATCAGACGATAAATTTGAAGAATTAATACTAGAGCATTCTCAAAAGAGAATGACTAGCGAAGCAACTGAGGGATTGAATAGTTTTCTTGAGAAGAGAGTTGCCTCTTGGTATCAAAATAATTGATAGGGAAATAAAATAATGCCAGCCTTAGTTACTAATTCAAAAATATGGGGTGAAATGTTTGGAACAAGTGAAATGCATTATTTGTTTTCAGATGAAAAAACTACTCAATTATATTTAGATGTTGAAGCCGCTTTAGCAAGATCACAGTCTAAATTAGGTATTATACCGAGTGAGGCTGGACAAAAAATAAGTGACGCAGCCAAAATAGATATAATTGATTGGGAAAAACTACAAAAGAGGACATCAATTGTTGGCTACCCTATTTTACCTGTAGTAGAGCAATTAAGTGATAATGTAAGTGACGGTTATGGACAATACTGTCACTGGGGCGCTACTACCCAAGATATTATGGATACTGCTGATGTAATTCAAATAAGGGAAGGATTTAAACTACTGTCTTCAGATTTAAATTCTATTTCAAATGCATTAGTTAAAATTATCAATGAGCATATAAAAACCCCAATGGCAGGAAGAACACACTTACAACACGCCTTACCAGTACCTTTTGGCTATAAGGCATCAACTTGGTTGTCTAGTATTGATAGACATATAAAAAGACTAGAAGAAATTAAGGCTCGTGTGTTTAATCTTTCATTCTTCGGTGCTGCGGGAACGCTCGCTTCGCTGGGTGAAATTGATGGATTAAAAACTCAATCAGTATTAGCAGACGAATTAAATTTGAATGTGCCTGATGTAAGTTGGCATTCGATTAGAGATAACTTTTGTGAAGTAACTGGTTGGCTTGCTTTGGTAGGAGCTTCGCTAGGTAAAATAGCCTATGATGTAATGTTAATGATGCAAACCGAAACACAGGAAGTTGCTGAACCTTTCCTTCATGGAAGAGGTTCTTCTTCCACAATGCCCCAGAAAATAAATCCTATTTCTTCAGAGGTAATGTTAGCTTGTTCAAAACTACTACGGGAACATCATTCGTCTATGCTTGATGCTATGGTTCTTGACCATGAAAGAGCAACTGGTCAATGGCATGTTGAATGGTACGCATTACCTAACGCCTTTATTATTGCGTCTTCATCTTTTAATGCCGCTAAATTTCTTTTAGAAGGACTGGAAATTTCTCCACAAAAAATGAAGGAAAATATTGACAAAACCAATGGATTAATCGTTGCTGAAGCTGTTATGATGGCCCTAGCCCCTCATCTTGGTAGACAAATTTCTCACGATATAGTCTATGACTGCTGTCGTCACTCTATAAAAAATAATATTCCATTTATTGACTCACTTTTAAAAGACGGAAAAATTTCTAATATTTTTAATAGAGATGATTTGTCAAAAATTGTTGATCCCGCCAATTATCTTGGGGCAGCTCCAGCTATGGCAAGTAGACTTCTAATTAATAGATAAAAGTATTGGGTGTATAATGAACCAATTAATGACAAAAGAGCAACTTAATGATTTTCTAGAAAAAGAGTTTCCACAAGTTAATAAAAACTTTGAAATCTTAAAAGTGAACGATAAAAAATTTTCAATGCTTATGCATATTTCAAGTGAACATCTTAGACCAGGAGCTACGGTTTCAGGCCCAACAATGTTTCTACTAGCCGACGTTACTTTTTACTTAGCAACTCTCAGTGTAATAGGACCAAAAAGTCTCACTGTCACGACTAATTGTTCAATTAATTTTTTAAGAAAACCTAATGAAAAAAACTTGGTTAGTGAAGCTCGTATTTTAAAATTAGGTAAAACTCTAAGTGTAGGAGATGTATTAATATATTCTGAGGATATTGATGATCCTGTAGCTCATGCATCGTTAACTTACTCAATTCCAAAAGATTAAAATTTAAATTCTTTCTCTATGCCAATTCAAATGATCAGTCATAAAAGTTGAAATAAAAAAGTATGAATGATCATAATTGGGCTGCATTCTAAGATTTAATTTGATACCAGCCTTCCTGCACGCATCCTCTAAAAGCCAAGGTCTTAATCCTTCTTCTAAAAAACTATCTGCTTCTCCTTGATCAACAAGAATTTCAGGAAAACGATAACCATTTTTAATTAAGGCAACACTATCATACATTTGCCAGTTATCTTTATCTAACCCAATGTATTTTTTAAATGCTTCACTTGACCAACTAGCTGTTGAAGGTTCTACGATAGGGGCAAATGCTGAACAACTTTTGTATTTCTTTGGGTTTCTTAGAGCCATTATCATGGCACCATGCCCGCCCATTGAATGACCAAAGATACTTTGTCTAGACATATCAAAGTCAAAATTATTTTCTACAAGTTTCGGAAGTTCATCATTTAAGTAACTGTACATATTATAATTTTTATCATATGGCTCTTGTGTTGCATCTAGGTAAAATCCTGCCCCAGATCCAAACTGCCAATTATCTTTTTCATCTGGCACTTGATCACCTCTTGGACTAGTGTCAGGACAAATAATTACAATGCCTAATTCTGCAGCCTTCTTTCTATATTCACCTTTTTCCATAACATTTAAATGACTGCAAGTTAATCCAGATAAGTACCATAAAACTGGGGGATTTTTAATTTGGGGGGGGGTAAAGATCGCTAAAGTCATTTTACAATCATTTACAATAGATGTGTGACTGAAGACAAATTGTTTCCCACCAAAAGAAAATGCTTCAGATATTTTTTCCATCAAAAAACAACTACAGATCTAATTGATTCGCCTGCATGCATTAAATCAAAACCTTTATTTATATCCTCTAATTCTAATGTGTGAGTAATCATTGGATCAATATCAATTTTTCCTTGAAGATACCATTCTACAATCTTAGGTACGTCTGTTCTGCCTCTAGCACCTCCAAAAGCAGTACCTTTCCAACTTCTGCCCGTAACTAATTGAAAAGGCCTAGTTTTAATTTCCTGACCTGCTCCTGCAACTCCAATAATAATACTCTCTCCCCAACCTTTATGGGCGCATTCTAAAGCCTGCCTCATTACATTTACATTGCCAATACATTCAAAAGAGTAATCGGCCCCACCTCCTGTCAGTTCAACTAAGTAATTTACTAAGTCACCTTCTATTTCCGAAGGATTTACAAAGTGGGTCATTCCAAATTTTTTACCCCAGGATTCTTTTTTATTATTCATGTCGACCCCAACAATCATATTCGCGCCTATCATCCTCAAACCTTGGATAACGTTTAGACCTATACCACCTAATCCAAATACGACTGCATTGCATCCAGCTGTTGCTTTTGCAGTATTCATTACAGCACCAATACCAGTAGTAACACCACAACCAATATAACAAATTTTATCAAAGGGAGCTTTTTCATTCACCTTAGCAAGTGCAATTTCTGGTACAACAGTATAGTTAGAGAAGGTAGATGTTCCCATGTAATGAAGAATAGGTTTTCCACTTATTGAAAATCTACTTGTTCCGTCTGGCATTACTCCCTTACCTTGTGTTACCCTTATAGCCTGACATAAGTTAGTCTTTGGGTGAAGACAATACTCACATTCTCTGCATTCAGGTGTATAAAGTGGGATTACGTGGTCACCCTCTTTCAATGAAGTCACACCTTTACCTATCTCTATGACAATTCCAGCTCCTTCATGTCCTAAAATTGCTGGGAAAAGCCCTTCTGGATCGTCTCCAGAGAGTGTAAATTCATCCGTGTGACATATACCAGTTGCTTTAATTTCAACCAAAACTTCTCCTGGACGAGGACCTTCTAGATCAACATCCATAATTTCAAGTGGTTTACCCGCCTCAACAGCCACTGCCGCTCTAGTTTTCATTATTTACCCCTTAATAACAATTTAGATACGATTAGTTTATTATGATTTAATATCGATGACTTGCAAGAATTTTTAGTATATAGATTATCATCGTAAGATTCTATATATGTAGGAGTAAATCTATGAGTTTTGTTGAAACTGAAATAAATGGACAGATTATAACGATAAGGTTAAATCGTCCTGAAAGATTGAATGCCTTGAGTACCGTTATAAGAACTGGTATGGCGGAAGCATTCAACAGGTTTCATGAGGATAATGATCTTGAAGTCGCAATCTTGACAGGGACAGGTAGAGGTTTTTGTGCGGGTGAAGACATGAAAGAGTCTCTAGATAGAGGTATTCCTGGCTCTCCAAAAGAATTTGTTGAAGAAAATTTGGTAGATCCATTTCAAACTGGAGCACTTAAAAAACCAGTTATAGCAGCTGTAAATGGTTTTGCAATGGGTGGTGGTTTCATGCTGGTTGAACGAACAGATTTAAGAATAGCTGTAAAAGAAGCTATATTTGAAATGTCAGAGGCCAAGAGGTGGCTTCTTGGTGGTTATAATCATGGTCATTATGGAAATCTACCTCATCCAGTAGCAACAGAAATGGCATTTGGATACAGAATTACAGCAGAAAGAATGCATCAGGTTGGTTTCATTAATCGACTTGTGGATGCTAAAAATTTAATGAGTGAAGCATATTCTATGGCTGAACACCTTCTTACACTCCCTCCTGCTGCCAGAGTAAATACACTTTATATGATGAAGCATATGGCACCAAGAATTAGTCCAAACATTGCTGATCTAGCTGAGAAACTTCACCTTCACGGAGATACAGAAGATAGAATGGAGAGCAGACGTGCTTTTGCTGAAAAAAGAAAACCAAACTATAAAGGTTGGCTCAAGCCTGAAGATAGATACAATATGCCCAAACTAGAAGAAAAATAGAGGTTAAGATGAGTGAGATAAATGGCGCTCTTTCAGGCCTTAAAATAGTTGCCTGCTCAACAGCTCAAGCTGGAACGGTACCCTACATGCTTATGGCAGATCTGGGAGCTGAAGTAATTAAGATAGAAACACCAGGCAAAGGTGATAATAATAGAGGCTCTGGCTATTTAATGGGATCAACTGGATCATTTTTTGAAACGAATAATAGAGGAGTTAAAAGCTTAACGCTTAATCTTAAGTCTAATAAAGGTCAAAAAATACTGCATGATTTAGTAAAAGATGCAGATATATTCGGGCAAAATTTTAGACCTGGAGTTGCTGAAAAATTAAACTTTGATTACGATACACTTAGTAAAATAAATCCTAAAATTGTATATGCATCTGTTTCTGCTTATGGACCTGATGCTCCTGATGGACATTTACCTGGAACTGATGCTGTTGGTCAAGCTTTAAGCGGTATAGCCGAAGCTTATTCGATACCAGGTAATAATTTGAGAACTGGTGTAGCTTCAGTTGCTGACGAAAGTTGCGCAATTTTAACTTTTGGGGGCATTTTAGCGGCTTATATAAGTGCACAGAAAACCGGTAAAGGACAAAAGTTAGAAACGTCTCTGGTTGGAAGTGCTTTTAGACTTCTTGGCTGGACAATGACAACAGCTATGTGGAGTAACAGACCACCAATAACCGGTGCAAGAATCAATGGTACAAGAGAACGCCCAGGAATTGCTGCTTGTTTTAATGATATTGATGGTAAACCTTTTGCTCTTCAACTTGACCCAGACGATTGGCAAGAAGCTATGAAGGAGCTCAATTTTTTTGATGTACTTCAAAAAGAAAATCTAATTGACCTTGGTCTTGCATTTGAATCTGATGAAAAGAAAACCCAGATTTTGAGCAAGCTTGCTGAATTATTTTCAACTAACAAAAGAGATCATTGGATTTCAATTCTAAGAAATGCTGACATGATATCTACCCACGTCAATACAATGCTAGAAGCGTCTAATGATCCTAATTTAAAAGAAAATAATTATGTAACTGAAGTATGGTATCCAGAACTCAATAAAAATATGAAAGTGCATGGAACACCATGGAAGTTTTCAAAAACTCCTGCAAATATCAAAAGAGCGCCTAAACTTGGAGAGCATAATTCAGAACTTCTTAATAAATTAGGATATTCTGAAAAAGATATCCAAAATTTAATTGAAGATAAAGTTATTTAATTTCTTTCATTTCATCAACAAATCTTTTGAAGTTTATAACGTAGTGTTTAGAAGAGCGCGTCATATTATCAATCATATCTTGGCTCAATTCTCTTACTGCTTTAGCTGGTGAACCAACTATTAGTGATCCATCCGGGAATTCTTTGTTTTCGGTTACCAGAGCTCCTGCACCTACAAGACAGTTATTACCAATTTTTGCATTATTTAGAATTGTTGCTCCCATGCCAATTAAAGAGTTATTCCCAATAGTACATCCATGAATAATTGCATTATGACCAATCGTGCAATTATCACCTATAGTTACAGGACAACTTGGATCAACATGAATTATGGTATTTTCTTGGATATTAGTCTCATTACCAATTTTAATAACATCATTATCCCCTCTTAAAACTGATCCAAACCAAATACCAACGTCCCTACCTAAAATAACATTTCCAATAACATGCGCATCAGGTGCCACCCAATATAAGTCTTGTTCTGGAAGTTGAGGTTTTTTTTCACCTAAGCTATAAATTGGCATTTCTTCTCCTTTATCAGAAATCATCCTTAAAAGTATATTTACAGTATATACTTTTTTAAAGTTGTTAATATATTTATTGATAAACTTTAAGGATTTTTTATGAGTAATAAAGATAGCATAATAACTAAAATTTCAATTTACCGGTTAGATTTACCCTTAATTAAACCTTACAAATTATCATATAACACGTTCCACTCTTTTGAACCTCTTTTAGTTCACATTATTGATAATGAAGGTAATGAGGGATGGGGAGAACAACATATATCTCCTGGCTCAAGTAATGAAACAAGAGATGGTGGATGGACATTCGCAAGAATATTATCAAAATTAATTTTGAATAAAACATTTAATGAAGCCAAAGAAATTATTCTATCTCACTCTCATGTAAGTATTGTTGCATCTAGTGCCTTACATACAGCAATTGAAATGATTACAAATCCTAATATTTTAAGTAGTAAAGATCCTGTTAAAATGAAATTGTTAACGGCATTTAATGCTGAAGAAGAAATAGAAATAAGGGATGAATTAGACAAAGTAACTGAACAGGGTTTTACAACAATCAAAATAAAAGTCGGTAGAAATGTAAGTTTAGATCTCAAAAAGATTGATGCTATTCAAAAAAACTTAAATGGAAGAGCTAATCTTAGAATAGATGCTAATCGAGCATATACAAAAGGTGAAGGCTGCCAATTTGTAAAAGGTTTAGAACCTAACTTTATAGAATTATTTGAACAGCCTTGTGATGCCGACGATTGGGAAGCTAATGCAGCAGTTGCAAAAATATCAAGCGTACCAATTATGTTAGATGAACCTATTTGCAGCACACAAGATATTGAAAAAGCATCACGCATTGATGGTGTGAGCTTATGCAAACTTAAATTAAAACGGTTTGTCTCTATTTCAAAATTAATGGAATCAATTAATTACGCTCATAGTTTAGGCTTGGAAATTGTAATTGGTGACGGATTAGGCTCTGAAATAAATTGTTGGATGGAAGCTAAAATTGCAAGTGGCTTGATTGAAAATGCCGGTGAATATAATGGATTTTTAAAAATAAAACCTGAAGCTAGGATTTTATCCAACCCTATTAAATTTCAAAATGGTTTTTTAGAGACTGAAGATAATTGGAAACTGCAAATTGACAGAGATAAATTAGAAAAATACAGTATTTATAAAAAAGTTATATATAAATAAATTTATTAAGGAAGAAAGAATGAAGTTGTTAAAAAGCACTGCTAGCTTGGGTGGTGAAATTTTAGGGATAGACCTTAGTCAAAAATTAAATCAAGAACAGATTAAATTTTTAAATCAATGTTGGGATAAAAGGTTAGTTTTAGTTTTTAAAAAACAGGATTTAGATGATAATAAATTAATAAACTTTAGTAAAAATTTTGGAGAATTGGATCCCCCTGGACCTAATCCATATGGGATAAAATTTTTACCTGAGTTTCCCGAAATAAATGTAATTTCAAATGTAAAAAATAAAGAAGGTACTCCTATTGGAAATTTGGGAGACGGTGAAGCTGTTTGGCACGCAGATATGACATATCAAGAAATTCCTCCAAAAGCAGGAATTTTATATGCTCTAGAGGTACCAGAAAATCAAGGTAATACTCACTTTGCAAATATGAATTTAGCATACAATGAATTACCTTATAGACTTAAAGAAAAAATTGATGGTAAAATTTTGATCCATGATTCTGCTCATAATAGTGCTGGTATGTTAAGAAAGGGTTATTCAGAAGTTAATAATCCTTCTGAAACACCTGGAGCCAGACACCCAATAATAATTACAGATAATAATACTAAGAAAAAACTTCTCTTTTTAGGTAGAAGACCACACGCTTACATAATTGGTATGGAAATAGAAGAAAGTGAAATTCTATTAGATCAAATATGGGAACATGCAACACAAAAAAAATTTACCTGGACACAAAAGTGGGAAAAAGGTGATTTGTTAATGTGGAAAAACTTAAACGTACTTCATAAAAGAGATGCATTTGACCCAAACACCAGAAGAATAATGCATCGAACTCAGTTAAAAGGTGAGATGAAAATATCTGCAAAGATAAATTTAAAATAATTAATATATTAATTCAATTATTTAAAAGATTAGTTGATTTATCGAGTTATCAATTGCAGACTTAATTCTTAAATTTATAACTGGGAGAGTAATATGACACAAAAGAATAATTCTTTTCGAAGAAATATTGTAAAAGCTGGATTGGGTGTCGTCGCTATAGCAGGAATTAGTGCCTTTGGTTTAGTTTCTTCAGCTAGTGCTGACAAGTATCCAAGCAAATCAATTGAACTTGTTATCCACGCAAAATACGGTGGTGGAACTGATACTACCGCAAGAATGGTTTCGATTAGAACTCGTAGAAATTTAAAGGCTGACATCTCAATTGTTGCAAAAAGAGGTGGTTCAGGCGCTAAAGCACAAAACTATGTTTTATCTAAGCCTGCAGACGGATATACTATTATGGCGCTAACTCAATCTCATCTTTATACTATGGCTAGAGGTAAATCTAAGATGAAGATTAATGACATAGTTGGGGTGGCTAGAGCAATGGATGACCCTACTTTTATAGCTGTATCAGGTAAAGGTAATTTTAAAACACTTGAAGATCTTGTGTCTGCTTCAAAAAAGGCACCTCTAAACTGGGGTGTGGCTCAGATTGGAGGAACAGAACATATTGGTTTAGCTCAATTTGCCAAAGAAGCTGGAATAAAATTCAAGGTTGTTCCTTTTGGATCTGGAGCTCAAATGGTTCAAGCTTTGATGGCTGGAAAAATTGATGCCACTTTACCAAACGTTAGTGAAGCAGCAAACCAAGTGGCTGATGGAAGTTTTAGAGCCTTAGCTGTTATGGCCGAAGATAGACTAAAAGACTATCCTAATGTTCCCTCAACTTTTGAAAAGGGAATAAAAGCTAAATGTTCCACAACTAGAGGTTATGCTGTTTTAGCATCAACACCACAGCCAATTATTGATCAAATATCAAAGGCTATGGTTAAGGCAATGAAACATGACGTTTTTAAAAGTTATCTTGCTGGTGCAGGTCTAACAGTAGAAACAAGTGTGGCTGGTACTAAGGTATGGGACAAACACCTTAAGGCTGAATATAAAGTAGCTGAGGCAGCTCTAAAAGAGCTTGGTTTAGTTAAGTAAATATTAACCTAAAGTTGTAGGTTTTATAGAAATGAAAAATAATAAAACTGCACCCAGTAATCTGGGTGCATTATTTAATAAAAAAGATACAATAATAGCAATAGTAATGATTGCTATAATTGCTTTCCTGTGGTTTGAGACAACTAAATTTGAAAAAGTTCCAGATTTATTTTCTAACAACATACCCCCTGAAATGTTCCCTCAAATTCTACTTCTAATTATTTTAGGAATGATACTGATTATTCCTTTTGAACATATTTTCTTAAGCAAAAGTGGGAAAAATATAGATTCAGCCAGATCAAAACCTGTAGAAAAATCTACTATAGGTACAATGATTATTTTGACTGCAATCATTGCTTCTTCTCAATTACTGGGAGCTGCATTAACTATCATTGCTGTGAGCATTTCTTTACCTCTTTATTGGGGCGAGAGAAGATTGAAAGTATTAATTTCTTACATAATTGGATTTCCATTATTTGTAATAATTTTATTTAATATAATTCTTGGCGTTCACTTTGAACCAGGATTATTAGATTTATTAAAAAATTAACGAGGTATAAAAGTTGGAAGATGTAGCTAAGGGTTTAGGTCTATTATTAGAATTTGAAAATATAGTTTTAATATTATCAGGTGTTTTAATAGGTGTTTTAGTAGGAGCGTTACCAGGTCTTAGCTCACCCATGGCTATTGCTTTGTTAATTCCTTTTACAATTTCTCTAGATCCAGTTGCCGCAATTTCTATGATGGCGGCTTTATATTGTGCCGGGACTTTTGGTGGATCTATAACCGCTATATTAATCAATGCTCCTGGGGCACCACCCGCCGTAGCAACAGCTTTAGATGGATATCCAATGGCTAAAAATGGCGAACCTGGAAGAGCACTGGGTCTTGCAGCAGTATCAAGTGTTTTTGGTGGTATTTTTAGTTTAATAATTTTTATTTTTGCTGCACCATTATTAGCAAAACTTGCTTTAGAATTTGGACCAGCTGAGTATTTTGGACTTGCAGTATTTGCTCTTTCAATGCTTGCTTCAATGAGTGGAAAATCATCTCTAAGAAACCTTATTTCTGGGTTGGTTGGAGTTTTGATTGGAACAATAGGCATTCACCTTACTACTGGAGTAGAGAGGTTCACCTTCGATATTCCTGACCTTGAAGAAGGTATTCATTTTGTTCCAGTTCTTATTGGTCTGTTTGCTGTAAGTGAGTTATTTAAACAATCTGAGAAGTTAAATGCAGTTGTAGAGAGAATCCAAGCTAAAGCACTAAGACTTCCATCCCTTGCTGAACTAAAAAAATTAAAATACACAATTCTACGATCTTCAGGGATTGGTACATTTATAGGTATACTTCCAGCGGAAGGGTCAACAGTTGCTGCTATAATTGGATATAATGAAGCAAGAAGATGGTCTAAGGATAAAGATAAATTTGGAAAAGGATCACCTGAAGGTATAGCAGGTCCTGAAGCTGCAAATAATGCAGCAGCAGGGGGGGCTATGGTTCCAACTTTAGCTCTGGGTATTCCTGGAAGCGGATCTACTGCTTTAATACTTGCCGCTCTAATAATGCATGGTTTTAGACCCGGACCTTATTTAATTAGTGAAACACCCGAATTTGTTTATGCAATTTTTGGGGCAATGTTAATTGCTAATTTAGGTTTTTTATTTATTGGATTAATTGGGGCTAAATTCTTTTCACTAGTTGCATTTATTCCAAAAAAATTACTTTGGCCTGCTGTCTTTATTTTTTCAATGATTGGCTCTTATTCTTTTGCATCATCTATGTTTGATGTGTGGGTAATGCTTACTGCTGGTCTTGTGGGCTATTTTATGGATAGAAATGGATTTTCAGCTGCACCTCTAGTTATGGGATTGATTCTAGGTAAACTGGTTGAGGAGAGTTTTTCTCAATCTATGATTATTCATGACAATAACTTTTTTGCACTCTTAGAAAGTCCCGTTGTCCTATTATTTTTTGTACTTACTTTTTTAAGTCTATCATCACCATTTTGGACAAAGTTTTTCTCTAAGAAATAATTTTAAAAAGATAATTTTATGAATGAAAACAATAATATCTTTATTGCAGAGAAATATGCTGAATGGACCAGTAATTTAGATGTTAATGATATTCCTGAAGAAGTAAAAAATAAATTACAAATTGTTGTAATGGACTCTTTGGGCTTAATGGCGTCTGCAAAAAATGAACCCTATGTTCAAAGTTTAATTGAAGCCCTTCAAGAAAATGGTAACTGTAGCTTAATTGGTCATAATAAAAAACTAACACCATTTAATGCCATGATTATAAATGGAACGGCTGTTCACGGTGAAGATTTTGACGACACATTTGAAGGAACCCCGGTTCATGTTGGGGCTGTAATGGTTCCAGCTATGTTAGCAACAATCCAAGAAAAAAAACTATCTGGGGTTGAGTTTCTCAAAGGTTTGGCTATCGGTTCTGAACTGATTTGCAGGCTTGCTTTAGTTGCACCAACAGCTGTTCACCGACAAGGTTTTCATCCTACTGCTATTTTTGGGGCTTTTGGTTCCTCAGTAGGAATTTCATCTATAATAGGAAACAAACCAAATCAAATAAGTTCTGCCCTAGGAATTGTTGGCAGCATGGCATCAGGAATAATAGAATATTTAGCTGAGGGCACCTCTACAAAACGCCTTCACCCTGGATGGGCCGCAGGTTGTGGATGGCAATCTGCTAATTTTGCAAAATCAGGATTTATTGGCCCAAGGACAGTTTTTGAAGGAACTCACGGAGTTTTTAATAGTTTTTCAACAAAAAACATACAACCTGACTTTACACATATAACGGACAGATTGGGAGATAGATGGGAATGCAGTAATTTAGCTATAAAGCCTTATGCCTGTGGAACAATGGCTCAACCCTTTATAGACTGTGCCATTAAACTCAAAGATAAAATTACTAATTTTAATGAAATAGAAAAAGTCGTAGCTCAAGTAGGCGAAGGAACAGTTCATAGATTATGGGAACCAATCAAGGAAAAACAAAGCCCATCTTCTCCATATGGAGCTAAATTCTCTGTTCCTTATTGTATTGCCGTCGGACTTATTGACGGAGTTGCTGGACTAAAACAATTTTCAGAAAAACGTTTAAAAGACCCAGAAATAACAAAGCTATCTTTAAAAATTAATTATGAGATTAATCCTAACGATGAATATCCTAAAAATTATTCCGGTGATATTTCTATTTTTATGAAAAATGGAGATATTTGGTCAGCTAAACAAGATTGTTTAAGAGGGGGAAGAAAAGCTCCCTTTAGTTTTGAAGAAGCCATTGACAAATTTCATGCTAATTTAGATTTTGCAAATATAAAAAGAAATGAAATTAAAAAACTCAAATTTTTAGTTGATAACATTTTCAGTTGTAAAGATTTAAGTGAGCTAGAAAATATTGATTTCAGTTAATCAATCTCTTCACAACCTTTCCCTAATATTAAGTCAAAAAATCTTTTCCACTTAGCTTTATAATTAGTTCTGTTAACAACCCAATCTACATGCTTTGATTTGTCTTTTTGGGGATTTATTTGAATACCCCATAAACCATCAACTTCATTTGGTACCGCAGAATATCTTACATCAGTTATGATGTTTTTTTGATTTCCAACACCTAAATAACCTTGAGAAAACCAATCGAACCTTTGAATATCCACATATTGTTGACTATTCTGACTTAATTCCATGAAACTAATTGATGTATCTAGTTTTTTTATTCTGGTTCCCTTACAATATTCAGATTTTGAAAGCAATCTAACTGCATCTACATAGTAAAACCCATTATCTTCATAAATCACTTTCCACAAAAATAAATTTCCTAAGCTTGGCTTCACCGTTAATCTTTTACCTTCATGCCCTCTTAAATTAGCAATAGATTGACCAATCTTCTCTGCACGATTTTCTTGAAATAATCCTGTTGCAAGATAAAGAAAAATATAAATCACGCCAAAAAAAGTAATCAATTTATTTTGCTTTAAAATTGCTATAATTATTGAAATAATTATTGGAACAGTTAAAAGCGGATCAACAACAGATATGTTATTCCACGAAATCCTTACATTAGAAAATGGCCATAAAAGCTGTGTTCCATAACTAGTACAAGCATCTAACAATCCGTGAGTTGCATATCCAATAAAACAATAAAGGTATGTTTCCTTCCAACTTAAAAATTTACTTGAAAATAAACGTACAAACAAAGAAACAAGGAAGGCCCCTAAAGGAATAAATATTATAGAATGAGTAAATTGCCTATGATATTCCAATTTCAACAAAGGATCTGAGTTTGATCTAATTAATATATCTAAATCAGGAGCTAAACCGGCAAGACAACCAATTATTGAGCCTACAAGAATTTTCTTTTTGTTAGATGTCGTCTGAGCAAAAATTGCTCCAAACGCACCTTGACTAACAGGATCCATTTAACTAACCAACATTATTAAAGTTATTGTATACACTAAGATTTCTTGACTGTTTATATTTTTTTCTTTTTAATTATTAAATATATCGAATAGGAATTTTAAATGAATCACATCCATTCATCTACCAAAGAATATGACGCCATAATTGTAGGAGCTGGCTTTTCAGGTTTATATCAGCTGATATGTCTGAGAGATCAACTTGGTCTTAATTGCGTAGTACTTGAGACAGGTGACGATGTTGGGGGAACTTGGTACTGGAATCGATATCCTGGTGCACGATGTGATACGGAGAGCCATGCATATTCGTATTATTTTTCAGATGAACTGTTAAAAGAATGGACTTGGTCAGAAAGATATCCAGGTCATGAAGAAATTAGAAAATATATGAATTTTGTAACCAATAAGTTCGATCTTAAAAAAGATATCCTATTCAAACAAAAAGTAACAAGTGCTAAATTTATAGAAGATAGTAATAATTGGAATGTAACAACTGATAATAATAATTTTAAATGTAAATTTCTAATTACGGCTGTGGGATGTTTGTCAAATACCAATATTCCTAAAATCAAAGGGCTAGAACATTTTGAAGGTAGTTATTACCATACAGGAAACTGGCCGAAAAATGGTGTTTCATTTGTAAATAAAACAGTAGGACAAATTGGAACAGGTTCTACAGGTATACAAGCAGTACCTGTAATTGCAGCTGAAGCTAAACATTTAACAGTTTTTCAAAGAACAGCTAATTATAGTATTCCTGCTAGGAACAAACCATTAACAGAAGAATTTAAAAAACAAGTTAAAAAAAATTTTCAATATTATAAAGATCTGATAAAAAGAACACCTAACGCACATCCTTTTGAAATTTCAGATCGTCTTGTTTCTGATGTTAATTCAGAAGAAATGAACCATATTTACGAAAAAGCATGGGAAAAAGGTGGCTTACAATTTCGAGCAGTATTTAATGACTTAGTTACTAACCTTGAGGCCAACAAAACGGCATCTGATTTTATTAAAAATAAAATTAATGAAACTGTAATAAACAAAAAATTTGCTTCTATTTTGTCAGATATTGACCACCCTTATGCAGGCAAAAGACCTCCTATAGATAGTAATTATTTTGAAACTTATAATAGAGATAATGTTAACCTTATAGATCTTAGGCATGATCCCATTAAATGTATAAATAAGAATGGAATAGAAACTGAAAAAAACCATATTGATTTAGATATTATTGTGTTTGCTACAGGTTATGATGCAATGACTGGACCGCTTTTAAATATGAATATATTTGGAAAAAATAATTTAAAATTAAAAAATGTCTGGAAAGAGGGACCAAAAACATTTTTAGGGCTTCAAATTCCTGGTTTTCCAAATTTATTCACTATAACTGGACCTGGTAGCCCGTCAGTTTTAACAAACATGCCAATGGCAATAGAACAACATGTAGAATGGATAAGAGATTGTATAAGCTTCATGATTAAGAAAGAATATACTACTATTGAAGCACGTTCAAATTTAGCAAAAAAATGGGGTCAAGAGGTAAACAGAGTTGCTAATAAAACATTATTACCTACCGTCAAACACTCTTGGTACTTGGGCGCCAATATTCCAGGTAAACCTAGTGTATTTATGCCCTACGCAGGCGGGCTTCCAAGATATAGTAAAATATGTAATGACGTTAAAAAAAATAATTTTGAAGATTTTATCTTAGCATAAATTCTCAAGTCTCTGAAAGCTGCTGTATTTTATTTATATTAGTCCTAATTCTTTTAATTCTCTCTTCAATTAAATTTTTCTTTGGTGGTGACTTTGAGTCAAGTTGGTCTAGTAACATTGATATTTCATTTGCTAATTCATTGCTCTGTTTATTAGAATCTATCAATCTTATTTGTGTTTTCCTTATTAATGCACTGAGTATTACGTTAGATTTAATCATTTTGGTAAAGTATGATTTTGGTATTTTTTTTGCTACTAACTTTTGGGCACATACCCTAGCAGTTACCGTTCTAGGCACATCTAAAAGTATAGAACTTTCTCCAAAGATTTCACCTATCCCTAACCTATTAAGTTTTAAACCATCTTTTGTTTCTAAATTGACATATCCTTCCAATATTAAATATGCCTCTTTTGGTAAGCTCCCAGCTTCATATATAATTTCACCTGGTTCCCATATGGCTGACTTTCCGTTATCTAACATATAATGTTTCCTCTTCAAATCATCTTAGATTAGTCACCCAGTAATTTTTAATGGCTCCATCCAAAAGATATAACCATAAAATAGTAAATAACAGTAAAACAGTCCATAAGCCCACCATGGTTTAGGTTTAAATTTTTTGCTTTCTTCCTCAATTATTTCTAATTCTTCTTTGTAATTTTTATAATGATTCATCATAAAATTAGATCTAGCCAATAATTTCTCCATCTTAATTCAAAATATCAAATATCTAAAAATATTGTTTCTTTATCACCCTGTAAAAATATATCAAATAAAAAAATATCTTCATCAATTTTTTTAGCTACTAAACTACTTATATCATTTCTGCTAATCTTTACAGTAGATAAAAGAGGATCACTAGTTAAATCGTCACCCTCAAAATATATCCGGGTGTTTAGTGTCATATTTAATCCTCTAGATGATATTGATAATAATATATGTGGACTTTGTGCTTTGCCATCAATGTCATTAATAAACCCAGGTTTTAAAGTAAATAAATTAAATTTCTTAGTTAAACTGTCTGGAACAAATCGAGCAAAACCGCATTCAGGTGAATACACTCCATTTTCATCACTTTGCCAAGTTTCGAGCATGATATCGTCTAAAGCTTTTCCATCACCGTCAAATACTGAACCAGTAATCGTTATAAACTTGTCATAATCTTTGTTAGCAAAAGGTTTCACACCCAAATCGGTGTCAAAAACTCCCTCGATATTTATTGCATTAGGTAAACATCCAATATGAAGAAAAGGACCAGCTGTTTGGAATGGTGTTTCATCTAAAACTGCCTTTGAATTACTCAATTTATAATCCCTCTTTCCTATTTTCGAAAAAAGTTTGGTTGGTACCTCTTAAAATAATATCGAATTTATAGGATAATAATTTTTGTGTGTTGGACCTTGATGTATCAAGTGTACTTATCAAGCTTTGTTTAGCTTTTTCGTCAGGTATTGAATTTACCATAGGGCAAGAATTTATAAGAGGATCGCCTTCAAAATACATTTGAGTAATTAACCTCTGACCAAAACTCTTTCCAAATACAGAAAAATGAATATGCATTGGTCTCCATTCTATTCCACGATTTGGATATGGATATGGGCCAGGTTGAATTGTAATGAATTCGTAATACCCTTTTGAGGAAGTTATAGATCTACCGCAACCAGCAAAATTAGGATCAATAGGAGCACTGTTATTATCATTATGATGAAGATATTTACCAGCAGCATTGGCTTGCCAAATTTCAATAAGCGCTCCTTCAATTGGATTGCAAAATTGATCAGAAATTTTTCCAAAAACAATTATTTTGTGCCCTATAGGTAAAATATTATTCTTTGAGAAATTTAATGTTAAATCATTATCTAGATTACCTAAAATATTTTTATTAAAAACAGGCCCAGAAAATTCTGTTGATGTTGAAGAAAAGGATATTTTTTTATTTTTAGGAGCTCGTAATATACTCGACTTATAATCAGGAAAATTTAATTGGGGATGTATTTTAAGATTTCTTTTTATAAGTGCTTCAACCATTTCTTTTCCTAGGATAATAAATTAATTAAAAATTAATTTAATAGGGTAAACCTACGTAATTTTCGGCTAAAACAGTTTGGGATGCAACTGAATTTTCTAAATATTCTAATTCGGAGTCTTGAATACGTTGATCAAATGATGTTTGATTGGGAAACTTATGAAAAGTTGTAGTCATCCACCAACTAAATCTAATTGCCTTCCAAACTCTTGATAAAGCTTTTGTCGAATAAGCATTCAAATCATCATTTATTTCAAACTTATAATATTGCTCAAAGGATTTATATAAATAATAAACATCTGAAACAGCTAAATTCAAACCTTTTGCACCCGTAGGTGGTACAATATGAGCAGCATCTCCAACTAAAAATAATTTTTTCCAGCTCATTGGTTCGCAAACGAATGATCTAAGAGGTGCAATAGATTTTTCGATTGATTGTCCTGTCATAATTGTGTCCGCAGCTTCTATAGGTAGTCTTTTTTTTAATTCATCCCAAAACTTTAAATCTGGCCAATCTTCAATTTTGTCATTCAAGGATGTCTGGATGTAATATCTACTTAAGTTCTTGTTTCTCATAGAGGCTAAGGCAAAACCACTTCCATGATTTGCATAAATTAGTTCTTCACTTACAGGAGATGTTTCAGATAAGATACCTAGCCAACCAAATGGATAAACCCTTTCATGGGTTCTAATAATATTCTTTGGTATGGTGCTTCTACTAATTCCGTGGTATCCATCACAGCCCACAATAAAATCACAAGTGATTTTTGTTTCAATGCCATTTTTTTTAAAAGTTACATATGGGTTTTCTGTATCGATTTCCTTAGGAAGTACCTCTTCAGCATTATTTATTATAGTTCCATTTTCCTTTTGTATAATTTCATATAAATCTTTTGTTACTTCAGTTTGACCATAAACAGTTACATGTTTATTAGTTAATTTTTTTAGATTTACTCTAAATCCATGGTTCTTAAAAGATAATTGTATTCCGTCATGTTTAAAGCCTTCTTTTTCTAATCTGTTAGAAACACCAGCCATTTTTAGCATTTCTATAGTCCCACTTTCTAAAACTCCTGCCCTAATTCTTCCAATTACATGTTCTTGGGATTGTTTTTCAAGAACCACATTATCAATACCTTCTAAAGATAAAAGTCTTGACAACAACAAGCCTGAAGGACCTCCTCCTATTATGACAATATTTGTTTTCATTAAAAATATTCCTTGGAAGCTATTATTATTACTTCAAATATATTACCAACAAAAAAACAACTGCAATTATTTGAACAAAATTAATAAAGACTGAAAACTTATGTAGTTTATCAAATTTATTATGATTGTTTTCATCTTTTGCCTTATTAATCATTGGCATTAAGATTTGTCTAGAAAAAAGAAAGCCAAGCATAATAAATGAAAAAACTAATAGAGACATATTACTGTTTTCAAAAATGGATAAAATAATACCAGATGAACTTAAAATAAAGCCAAAGAGATAATATTTAGGAAAAAAAATTCTCAAAAATCTAGATGACTGCTTTTCGTCCAAAACTTTAAATACTGAGGTGGCAACTACTAGTGGAAAAAAAATCATAAAACTTAAAATAGCGCCCGCAACAAATATTAACAAATCTTTCTCCTCATAAATTAATTTTTTTCTTAAAATTAGATATTTTAAAATTTAATAATATCATACAATATATATTGTTTTTAAAAAAATTCTTGAGAAATAATAATGAATAAAAATGAAATATCTTACTCGGTTGATACTCTTATTTCTGAAGAACAAATTAAGAAAAGAATTACTGAATTGGGACAGGAAATAAATCAATTTTATAAAAATACAAATAAACTTCTTGTTGTTGGTCTTTTAAGAGGATCCTTTGTATTTATAGCAGATTTGGTCCGTGAATTAAAAATACCAGTAGAAGTAGATTTTATGACAGCATCTAGTTATGGCAACTCTATGCAATCATCAAATAATATAAGAATCTTAACAGACTTAAATACAGACATAAAAAACCTAGATATCTTATTAGTTGAAGATATTATTGATACTGGTCATACACTTAATCAAGTTATTAAATTGCTTAATAACAGGAAACCAAAAAGTCTTGAAGTTTGCTGTTTATTAAATAAATTTTCTAGGCGCGAAACAAATGTTGAAAGCAAGTGGGTAGGTTTTGATATACCTGACGAGTTTGTTGTAGGATATGGCATTGATTATGCTCAAGACAACAGACATTTACCTTTTATTGGAAAAGTTGTTCAGAAATAAGTTGGGAATAGCTTAATTTATTTACCGTTTAGGTAGGATAATCGTGGAGATTTACAAAAAGCTATTCCCATCGATATTCTTTTGCAAATCCTGTGCCAAATTGAGATCTTGTTTTACTCTATTTTAGTAAAATCGTCCAAATTAATTTCAGGCGAGTATTCTACTTCACATTCTCCTTCTAAACCAGAAACTGTTCCTCCCATTTCTCGAATATCTTGCCAAAATTGATTAGTCCATGAAGATCTTGCTTTATTAACTACATCTTTATTTTTAAATACATGAAACATCTCGATCGAATTTTCAGTTACATTCATAAAGCATCTCAGTATCATACCTTCGACAAACATTGTCTTACTTTTACTTTTTAATGCATTTATTATAGCTTCTTTAGCAAGTTTATTTTGAAACTTGATTGACTTTGTTACTGCATACATGTTTTCAACTCCTCATAAATACTGTAATTAAAAATCTTTTATTGTTTTACTAAATTTTTTGTTAACACCATGGTTTAATAACAATTTTAATAGCATCATCTATTCTTTCTCTTGCATACTTCAATGCTTTGGGAAGCTCAATTAAGTTAAATGTGTGAGTATGTACTAATTTTGCATCAAACCTTTTCTCTTTCATCAACTCCATAGCTCTATGAGTAGCACTTTTACCCTCACCTCTTATACCAAACATATAAATGTTATTTATAACCATATGCGGTATGTTGATTTCAACAGCTTTATGAGGGAAAGCTGCCAAGCATATTTTTCCTCCCCTATTTGTCATCATAATAGCATCATTTAATGCCTGTTCAGTGCCTGCACATTCCACTACATAATCTGTACCCTTTTCACCAACTATTTTTTTAACAGCTTGAACAATATCTTTTTCATTTTTTATGTTAAGTGTGAAGTCAGCACCAAGTTTTCTCCCAATTTCCAGGCGACCATCTCTTGTACCAATTAGAATTACCGGACCTGCACCCAAAGCCTTTCCAACTGCAACACCTAACAAGCCTATTGGACCAGGTCCAATAATTACCAAACTTTCACCAGCAATAAGACCTCCTAACTCTGTCAGCCCATACATAGTAGTACCAGCTGTAACAACCAAAGTTGCTTCTTCATCAGACATAGTGTCTGGCACTTTTATTAATGTGTTTATATTATTTACAGCATATTGTTTAAATCCACCATCTGTTGTAAAACCATTTGCTCTGTGACCTTTATTTACATCTCCATAGTTTAGACCGTAATTGTGGCAGGAGGTATACATGCCCATACGACACCTCTTACATTGCCCACATCCAGAATGAATTTCTACAGTAACCCTGTCTCCAATGTTAAATTCATCAACTGAAGGTCCTAAAGCTACAACTGTTCCCATATATTCATGTCCTGGGGTAAAATTTTTATTAAAAGGTAATCCTCCCTTTATTAATGCAGGAGGACCACGACTTATAACATCAAGGTCGGTTGCACAAATAGCTACTGCGTCTATTTTAATCAGCACTTCTGATTTATCTGGCATTTCTACTATTTTATCTACCAAAGATAACTCACCTGGATTTCCTAGAACCCAAGCTTTCATTTTTTCAGGTATTGGAAAATTTTTTGATGTTTTTCCTTTAAATTTCATTGACATGACCAAAGTTTATCTAAAATTTATGAATCCATTTAATAAGCAATTTGTCAAACAAGAATATTTTTTAGACATTATATTTTTTTTTATACTCACGCCATGTAGTAAACAATCCAGACCCAATGACTATCACGACACCTATAATAATCATCAAATTAATGCTTTCAGCAAAAATTGTTACGCCAATTATAGATCCAAAAACTAATTGAAGATAAGAAAAAGGTTGTATAACAGATGCTTCTGCAACTTGTAATGTTTTTACCATCATAAAATGTGAACTAGCACTCAACAAACACATGATAAAAAGCCACAAATAATCCTCTTCAGGAATATTATTCCAAATAAACAAACTGATTATACTCATAGTTACAGTCCCTCCTATACCCATCCAGAAAAAACTAGTAATGGCTGAATCTTGCTTGGAAACATATCTTGTTAAAATTAGATAAACTGCAAACATTACAGCACCTATTAGTGCAAAGATTGATCCCTCAGAAATAATGTTTGATGTAGGCCTTAAAACAATTATTACACCAACAAAACCTACAAATATTGCCGTCCACCGTCTCCAACCAAATTTTTCACCCAGAAAAGGAACAGATAAACCTGCTACAATAAGAGGATAACAGGCGATAATTGCATGTGTTTCAACTAGACCTAAGAGGGTAAATGTATAAACTACAAGACAATTATTTAGTGATAAAATTAGACCTCTTGTAAATTGTATATATGGTTGTTTAGTATATAGTATTTTTTTAAAACTATTTTTAATAAATAAACATAAGATGATCATAATTATAGCAATAAACCAATAACGCATAGTAACTAATGTGAATACATTATTACGTTCGGCTAAGAACTTTGACACACCATCCATGGCTGAAAACATAAATGTAGTCACAATCATTAGGCATATTCCTAAAAGGACATTATTTTGCATAAAGAAACTCTAAATAAGAAATGGGCTAAATTTATATATTGTTTGAAATGGTCTAACAACAATAAAAAAATAGAGACCCTATGGTCTCTATTTTAAATAAGGAGGAATATAATTTAATTACTTTCTAATCTTATCAACGACATTCTAAAAAAAAAGTTTAACTTAGAGATAAACTATCTTGTAAAGCTTCAACTTGATTTATATGCATAAAAGCCTCTTCATGTTGAAAAGAATCAAAATTCTTGATAGGTGGTCGACATGCACTTGTTTCAAAAATTCCTTCTTGAACACGTAACAATTTTGAAAATTTAATAGCTATATCAATATGCTGGTGAGTAAAAGATAAAATGGGTAATATTTGATAAAATAATTGTCTGGATGCTTCAATTTTATTTTCAGTAAATAACTTATAAATTTTATTATAAATAATCTCCATCGTTGAAGGAATAAACGCATGTACTCCTCTATTTAATGCTTCTATCATTCCCATAATAGCCCATCCACCGCTAAGATGTAATTGATGATTTGCCACTTCTAAGATCCTGGAATATTTAGGACCAGAATTTAATACTTCTATTTTTAAAGCTCTAAACTTATTGATGTTTTCAAATAGAAACATTATGTCTTCGTCGCTCATCCCATTATCAGTCCAAGATAAATCCTGTATCATTAAATTGTGTGGTCCTGCTTCAGCAATTTCATTAAAACATTGTAACAGTTCACTTCCAGAAACGTTCTCAGGGGTCTGGCATAATATCCAATCAGCGCCTGCTTCTTTTGCAGATTTTGCCAAAGCTACTCTATCTTTTTGATTTTTTGCACTACAACTTATAATTATGGGTATTCTATTTTTATTATGACTTAAACATTCATCAATAATCATCTTCTTTTCTTCAAAAGATAAACTTGAGTTTTCACCTGCAACAGCTCCAACAAGCATGCCTGAGCAACCAGTGGTAATTGTATGATCAATAAGATTTTTTAAGCTAGGTATGTCAATTTTATTTTGATTACAAAAAGGAGTGTGAAGACTGGGTATAATTCCTCTTAGACCATCAATTAGTTTTTTTTCTTTATCCAATTAAAGTACCATTTTCTAGTTCAATATCTGGGCGTAATAAATGGACATTTTTACCAGAAATAGCTCCTAGTATAAGAACTTCAGAAGTGAACCCTGCAACTTTTTTTGATGGCAAGTTACATACTGCAACAACTTGTCTTCCTATTAATTCTTTTAATGAATAATTAGTAATCTGAGCTGACGTGTATTTGAGCCCTACTTTTGTACCAAAATCAATTTTTAAAATATATGCAGGTTTTTTTGCCTTAACATTTTTGGATGCTTCTAAAATTGTTCCTAAAACAAGGTTTAATTTTGAAAAATCATTAATAGAAATCTCTTCATTATTTGATAAGGGCATAAATTTATTTTTTACTTAATTTAATTAAATTTTTCATTTTGGAAATGTTTTGAACCATCTTAGATTTTAACATTCCACCCGAATCAATAATTATATTACGATACATGATGTCCCCATCTACAACACCAGTTGATTTTAAATGTAGATTTTCAGCTTGAATATCTGCATTCATTTCACCTTCAACTATAATGTTTTCAGCAGATACATAACCAATAAATATACCTGATTTCTTAATATATAAGTTTTTAACATATAACAAACCGTCAAAACTTCCACAAAGCTCTAAATCTCCAGATCCAGAATATTCACCTTTAAAGAAAGAGTCTTCCGTAATTCTAATTGATTGTTTCAATTTTTTTCCAACTTACTAAGCAAGTAAATCATGCAAAGTTTTTAGTATTAAATCAATGACAAATTAAGATTCTCAATCGTTACCAATACATTTTAAGGTTAAGTCATTAGTATATATTTCATTGTAGCTCTCTTTAATAGATCTTAAAATGGAATTGAACGCCAAGGATTTATCCTTAATTATAAATATATAATTAAGAATTGGATCATTATCTTTAGAACCTTTACTAATAGCCATCAACATTTTTTCAGAATTTTCAACAACTTTATACTTCGCAGGCTCACCCTTTTCATCCTCATATTTTAAAAATTTATCTTCGATAAACATTTTTGAAAAACGACCATATTTTTTATCAATGCATGAATATTCCAATGCGTAAGAATTGAAAGAATAAAATAAACAAAAAATTATTAAATATATGAATTTCATTAAAGTTCCTTATACAAGCTACTAAGAACACTAAGTAATTTAAAATTTTATTAAAATAATCTAACATACCTTAAAATAAGTTTAGTAAATTATAAAATGAAAAAACAAACTACTTTATTATTTATCTTTTGGGCTTTGGCTTTTATCATTGTCGCTTGGTCATTCCCTTTCATGGCTAGAGAAAATAATTATTTACATGATTTTTTATCATATTGTATAACATTTATAAAATGACAAGGATTTTATAACAGAGTAGAAGTATAAATAAATTCATTTAAAACTAAATTTCATGACTCTCATAAATAAAAAAATAATTCTAATATCTACAATTATAGTTTCTTTTGTAATTATTTTAATTGCAACTTTTATATTTGCAGAGCACCTATCTCGTGAGAATAGTCCTAAGAATATATCAGACGTCATTAAAAATATAAATTTGGTTGATCAAAATGGAGGTCAATTTGATAAAAAAAGTCTTAATGAAAAGCCATCATTACTTTTTTTTGGGTTTACACACTGTCCTGAAATTTGTCCAACAACACTAATTCAACTATCATCAATTACAGAAAATCTTAAACCTCCTATTAATTTAACAAATATAATTTTCGTTACATTAGACCCTAAACGTGATACCCAAAATCACTTAAAAGATTACATTCTATATTTCAATAAAAATGTAATTGCTATTACAGGTAAAATTAATGAAATCAAAAGTTTCGCTGATAATTGGAATGTATTTTTTGAAACTATTGGTTCATCGAAAGATAATTATAATATAAACCATACAGCTTCTGTCTTTATGCTTGATAGGAATGGTATTTTTAGAGGAACTATTGCTTGGGGCGAGAATGAGGAATCTATAATAAAAAAGATAATTAATTTAAATAAATATTAATCAAAAACATATCCAAATTTTTTTAAGTCTTCTTTAGTTCTTTCAGAAGAAAGAAACTTTAAAAAAAGTATTGCATTATTTTTTTTCTGACCATTTTTGAGTAAAATAGCATCTTGTTTTATAGGCGAATATAAATTTTGAGGAATTTCCCATGTTTTTCCCTTCTCATTATTACTTATAAAATCTGCCTTAGAAACAAAACCTATATCTAAATTACCAAATAAGCTCATTAAGAAAACTTGATTAACACTTTTACCTAAGACTAACTTTGGAGATATTTCTTTAATAACTTTTAATGATTTTAGAACTTCTATAGCAGCTCTTCCATATGGAACATATTCTGGTTTTCCAATTCCAATATAATTAATTTTATTTGAAGTTAAGAATTGAGGAAAACTTTTGCCAAAAAGAAATTTTTTCGTACTGTACACAACTAATTTTCCAGTTGCATATGTGAAACGTGTTCCTTTTATTGCTTTTGAAGTTTTTTCAAGTTTTTTTGCCTGATTTTGATCTGCTGATAAAAAAATATCTAATGGGGCCCCATTTATAATTTGTGAGTATAAACTTCCACTGGAACCACTTGAAATAAATATTTTGCCATCATTTATGCTTTCAAAGTTTTCTTTTAATGCTTTCATAGGCGTCAAAAAATTTGAAGCAACACCAATATAAATATCTTCTGC
>CABYBQ010000013.1 GCA_902517275.1 uncultured SAR116 cluster alpha proteobacterium | reverse complement strand
AAACCATCCAAAATAGTAACAAGATCATAATTATAAGTAATTGTATTAAAGCTAAATTCGATGCGATAAAAAGTGAGTCAGCATCAGAAGATTGATAAGTTTGTAAAATTCTAATTGCCAGGGTAGATGGAGTAGATGGAGCCAGAATTAATGACATATCAACAACCGAAGCTGTGAATGCAATTACAATGAAAATAACAAATCTTATTTTTTTATAAATTAATGGAAAAATTAAAATACACCATGAAGAGAAATTAGAATTTTGAAGAGATTTGCCGAGATCAAATATTTTTTTTGCAGAAAATTCTTGTAAAGCAGATAAAGAAACTAAAATAAAAAATGGAATTTCTTTTAAAATAAGCCCTAAAATTAAAAAAAGTCCATACTCATCCGGCATTATAAAAATATTTGGGGGTCTATCAAAGCCTGTCAACCAAGGTGAAATCAATCTGAAAAATAAACCACTTGGAGAAAAAAGAAATATTAACCCAATAGCCATCGTAATATGAGGCAATGCTATCAAAGGTGATATTATTATTTTGATGTAATTATAGGCTCTTGTTTTAAAGAGATATAAGAGTATAACTTGCGAAAAAAATAATGCTAATAAAGTCGAAACTAGACCAGTAAATAATGACAATATTATAGATTTTGAAATGCCTGCAATATTAAATGATAAGTAAAAATAATTTAAATTGAATTCACTTTTACCCAAGATGGGAAAATATCCAAAAGATGGTAAAAAAAAACCAATAAATCCAAAAATAATAGGAATTATTACTAGTGTTCCAATACAAATAACTAAGGCTTTAGTTAATTGTCCATAAAAATTTGTTCCCATGAATATTTAATTACTAGACCCATATTTTTTAATCCATTTATCTTCAATAACTTTTACCCATGAAGGATGGGGTTCTTCAAGCTTCATTCTCAAATCTTCATTAGTTAATGTAGCTAGGCCTCTAGGAAGAGTTGAAAATTTGTTTTTCCACTTTTGACTTAATTTATTTATAGATATTACGCTTGGATCTCCCCAAAAATCTTTATTCTGTTTTTTTATTTGGGCTTCAGGCGAGATTAAAAAGTTTGCAAATACTTTAGAAGCTGGTTTATTAGAAGAATTATATGGTATAGCCACAAAATGAACATTAGCTAGCGTACCTTTGTCGTGGATATAACTCCTCACAGAATTTGAAAGTTTACCTTCAGATATAGAGTTTGAAGCATGTGCAATGTTAAATGCCATTCCGAGATCTATTTCTCTTTCTGCTACCAGTTCAGTTATAGCCGAGTAGTTTGATGGATAATTTTTGCCTCTTCTCCATAAGTGAGGAGTAACTTCGTCAAGCCATTGCCACAAAGTATCAAGCTCTCTTTCATGTTGTTGAATGACATACTTCAATTTTAATAATTTTTTATCTGAAATAAGTTCAATTAAAATTTGCTTTAAAAAACTAGTTCCTACAAAGTCAGGTGGCTGCGGAAAAGTGAACCTTCCTTTATTTTTAATTATGTAATTTTTTAATTCTAGAGCAGATCTAGGGGGCGAATTTATATATTTAGTATCATAATAGAAATTTAATTGAGAAACTCCCCATGGCATTTCCATGCCATCAGTTGGTATTCCAAAGTCATTAACCAAGCTTGGATCATTACTAAAATCTAAAAATTTTGAGTTAGGTAAATCAAATATCCATTTTTCACTTAATAACAAGTCATTACTCTTCATTAATGAAAAATTCTCGCCATTTATCCATACTAAATCGACTGAACCATTATTATTTTTTTTTACATTTTTTTCGGATAAAATCTTTGCGACAACATTTGCTGTATCAGAAACCTTTACATGGTTAACAGTAATATTATACTTCTTTTTTACTTCTCCTGCAGCCCATTTTATATAAGAATTAATATTTTTAGCTCCGCCCCATGCGTGAAAATATATAGTCTGCCCAGATGCTTTTTTTAAAACGTCTTTCCAACTTTCATTCCTTTCAAGAGCGAATGATGGAAAAATGAAATGAACAAAGCTATAAATAAGGCATAGATTGAAAATTAATTTTACAAGATTTTTTCTTATATTTATTAGCACTTTGTTTTCCTTTTGATAGAAGTTCGTAAAATAGACAAAAGTTTACATTAAATGTAGTATTTTAAATATTAGTAATTACTTATATAGTTATTAATTTCACTTATACCATAATGTCATGAATGCACTCTTAATATTATTAAATGAAATCATTACACTCTACTTATATACTCTATTTGTATATGTTATAATGAGTCTTCTGATTCAATTTCAAATGATAAATAGTTATAATAAAATCATAAACGCCATATTTCGTGCATTAATTTCATTACATGAGCCCTTATTAGGTAAAATAAGGAGATACATGCCTTCTCTATCAGGAATTGATTTATCACCAGTAATCGTCATTCTATTGCTAAGTTTTATAAAAAACTTAATTCAAGATTATAGATTAGGGTTATAAGACAACATCTATGGAACATTTTAAAAAAATTATAGACGGGAAAAAATATTCTGAAGAATTTCTGCAAAAACTACATCCTTTAAGTACTGAATTCTTTAAAAATTTCAACCGAAAGCCCTGTCTTGCTGTAATATTAGTTGGAGACAACACAGCTAGTAGTATATATGTGAAAAATAAAGTACGTACGGCAAAAAAAAACGGAATACGATCCGTAGAAGTAATTCTTTCTAGAAATGTGTCAGAAGAAGATTTATTAAATGAAATATTTAAGCTAAACGATGATCAAAATGTTGACGGTATTCTCGTTCAACTTCCTTTACCAATTCATATTTCAGAAAGAAAAATTATTAATAATATTAGCCCGATAAAAGATGTTGACGGATTTCATCCGACTAATTTCGGTAAACTATTTTTGGGCGATCCTAATTTCATACCATGTACACCATTAGGTTGCTTTTACATGTTAAAAAATGAATTGAAAGTACTAAGTGGGAAAAATGCTGTAATTATTGGTAGATCAAACATTGTTGGGAAGCCTATGGCTTCACTTCTATTATCTTCCAATTGTTCTGTTACAATAACTCACTCTAAAACTGAAAATCTTCGCGAACATTGTAAAAAAGCAGATATTTTGATATCAGCGGTAGGAATTCCTGAGATGGTTGACGACACATATGTAAAACAGGATGCTATAATTATAGATGTAGGTATAAATAGATTGCAGTTTGTTAACTCAGAAACTAAAGCAAATGAGACTAAACTTGTTGGTGATGTTAATTTTAAAAAAGTAGTTGATATTGCAAAAAAAATAACGCCTGTACCAGGAGGAGTTGGCCCAATGACAATTGCCTGCCTAATGCATAATACTATTAAGGCTGCTTATAAAAATAAAAAAGAGAATTTTGCGAACTTTTTAGGAGAAAATTTCTAGTGGATTGGTTTAATATTACATTATTTATCTCAATGTTTTTAGTAGTTCTTATCTTAGCTTGGGGACTTATCACTATGGCTAGAGGAGGTGAATACAACAAGTCCAACAGTAATATTTTAATGCGATATAGAATTATATTTCAAGCTGTGGCTATTTTAATATTTGTGTGTCTTTTAATGTATAAGAGATATTCTAATGGTTAAACTAAATAAAATTTACACTCGAACTGGTGACGATGGATCAACAGGCTTGACTGATGGGAGTAGAGTTCCTAAACATTCATCAAGGCCGCAGGCATATGGATCTGTAGATGAATTAAATTCGTCGTTGGGTCTGGTTTATTTTTGTCTAAATAAAGATAATTCAAATCCCTTATCAGTTGAAATTAAGGTTTTAATTAAAGAAATTCAAAATGACTTATTTGATTTAGGTGCAGATCTTTCAACTCCTAAACTAAAAGGTAAACAAAAATATCCACCACTTAGAATTAAAAAAAGTCAAATTGATAAACTTGAAAAAAGAATAGACTACTATAATGCAGATTTAACAGCATTAAATTCATTTATTCTGCCTGGTGGTTCAGAAGCTTCTTCTTTATTACATGTATCAAGAACAATTGCTAGAAGAGCTGAAAGAGATACAAGTTTACTTTCAAGTGAAGAAGCAATCAACATGAAATCATTAACATATTTAAACAGGTTATCTGATTTATTGTTTGTTTTGTGTAGAGTTTTGAATCAAAATGGATTAAAAGATATATTGTGGATACCAGGTTTAAATCAAAAATAATTTATAACAGATAGATGTGGAAAAGGAGTTTAACTTGAAAGTCTTAGTACCTGTAAAAAGAGTTGTTGACTATAACGTCAAGGTAAGAGTTAAAAGCGATAAATCCGGCGTGGAATTAGATAATGTAAAAATGTCAATGAACCCTTTCGATGAAATTGCTGTTGAAGAAGCTTTAAGACTTAAAGAAAAGGGAATAGCTACTGAGGTAATTGCTATCTCAATTGGACCAACTCAAGTTCAAGAAACTATCAGGAATGCTCTTGCCATGGGTGCTGACTCCGGAATTTTTATAGAAGCTACAAATAATCTTGAGCCTCTTAACATAGCTAAAATTATTTCATCTGTAGCTAAGAAGGAAAGTATAGATCTAATGATTTTAGGTAAACAGGCTATAGATGATGATATGAATGCTACTGGACAAATGATTGCTGCTTTACTTGGTTGGCCACAGGCTACTTTTGCAAGTAAAGTTGAGATTTCAGACAAAAAAGCAGTTGTAAGTCGTGAAGTTGACGGAGGTATAGAAAATATAGAAGTTGCACTACCTGCTGTGATCAGTACAGATTTAAGATTAAATGAACCAAGGTATGCAAGCCTTCCAAATATAATGAAAGCAAAGAAGAAACCAATAAATCAAATTCAAGTTGATGAGTTGAATTTAAAAATTGAACAAAGACTGGATATTTTGAAAGTTGAAGAACCTACCAAACGTCAATCTGGGATTATGTTAAAAACAGTTGAAGAGCTAGTTGACAAATTAAAAAACGAAGCAAAAGTAATATAAATAGTATGAGGTTAAAAAATGAATATTCTTGTTATAGCAGAGCATAATAATACTGACTTATTGCCCGCGACTTTACATACTGTAAATGCTGCTATACAACTTGGCAGTACAGATTTATTAGTAATTGGTTATAATTGCAAAGATGTAGTTGACGCTGGTAGTAAAATCGAAGGTGTTAATCAAGTTATATTTTCTAATGACACTATTTATGAAAAACCCCTAGCTGAAAATACAAGTCTTTTAATTAAGTCTATTGCGAATGATTATACGCATATTTTATTTGCGAGCACAGCAAATGGAAAAAATACAGCACCACGCTTAGCAGCATTGTTAGATGTAATGATTATTCCAGATATAATTGAAATTATTGATCATGAAACTTTTAAAAGACCAATATATGCAGGTAACGCTATTGCGACATGTAAAAGTAGTGATGCCTGTAAAATTATAACTGTAAGAACTACAGCTTTTGAGAAAGCTACATTAACTGACAAACAAGCTAAAATAGTGTCTGCCGACCCTTCTAAAAACACTGACTTAGCAAAATATATAAGCTCTGAACTTTCAAAAAATGAACGTCCTGAATTGACTGCAGCTGATATCGTTGTCTCAGGCGGAAGAGGACTGGGATCCAGTGAAAATTTTAAAGTTCTTGAAAAATTGGCAGATAAACTAGGCGCAGCCATGGGAGCCAGCAGAGCTGCTGTAGACGCAGGCTATGTTCCAAATGATTGGCAGGTAGGTCAAACTGGTAAAGTTGTAGCACCTAATTTATATATTGCAGCAGGAATATCTGGTGCAATACAACATTTAGCAGGCATGAAAGATAGTAAAGTTATAGTGGCTATAAATAAAGATGAAGAAGCTCCCATCTTTACAGTATCTGATTATGGACTTTCTAATGATTTATTTAAGGCCGTGCCAGAAATGGAAAAGCTAATTAAGTAAATTTACTATTTCTTTTACTACTTTATCTTTTGACCATTTTAAAACTCCCTCATGCTTTGATATAACTAAGCCTGTTTTATCGACTAATATAGTTGTGGGGACCCCTCTTAACTTCATCGCTTTAAAAATATTCATTTCTTTATCAAAAAAATGAGTTAAATTGGATGCACCATTTGTTAATAGAAATTTGATTTGATCTTTAATATTTTTTTTATCTATTGAAATTGTTAACACATCAATTTTGTAATTTTCCAGTTTTTGGTCTAATGAACTAAGATCAGGAAGTTCTTTTTTGCAAGGTACGCACCAAGTAGCCCAAAAATTTACTACATATCCATTTTTATCTAAATCTTTATTTAACTTTAAAATTATTGGTTTTTCTTTACTATCTAAAATAGTGAATGTAGGAAATTGTATAGGATTTCTAAGTTTTTCTATATAATCAGCAGCAGAAGTATTATTACTTAAAATTAAAAAGTATAATATTAATAATATTTTTTTAGTAAATTTTGATGTATGCATATTAATAGTTGTTTGAGTGATAGTTTGCAGTAGTCCAATATAGATTAAAAATGAAAAAAAGTAATAGTAAAATATGGGGTGGAAGATTTTTAGCTCCTACCGATGAAATAATGGAAGAGTTTAATTCTTCAATTCAATTTGATAAAATTTTATATATTGAAGATATTGAAGGATCCATAGCCCATTCTGAAATGCTTTCAAAACAAAATATTATTTCAAAAGATGAATTAGAATTAATTAAATCTGGCTTAAAACAAATAGAATTAGAAATATCCAATAATGAATTTAATTTTTCAGTTAAACTAGAAGATATTCATATGAATATTGAAAATAGATTAATTGAGATAATTGGTGAGGCAGGTAAAAAATTACACACCGCTCGATCACGAAATGATCAAGTTGCCACTGATATTAAATTATGGCTAAGAAAAAGAATAGACCAAATTGAACTAAATCTTAAAAGTTTACAAAGAACACTAATTGAAAAATCAGAAATTCATTTTGATCTCCTCATGCCAGGATATACTCATCTACAAGTTGGGCAGCCAGTTACATTTGGACATTATTTGCTCGCCTATGTAGAAATGCTTGGAAGAGACAGGGGCAGATTAAGTGACTGTAGGTCAAGATTGAATGAATTGCCTTTAGGCTCTGCGGCATTAGCAGGTACCAGTTATCCGATAGATAGACATTTTGTTGCTCAAAAACTTGATTTTAGCAAACCGACAGAAAATTCCATGGATACTGTATCAGATAGAGATTTTGCAATTGAATTTATGTCTTCATCATCCTTGATAGCTATTCACTTATCGAGATTAGCCGAAGAGTTGGTAATCTGGTCTTCAGATAGGTTTAATTTTGTTAAATTGCCTGAAAGCTACACAACTGGATCGAGTATCATGCCACAAAAAAGAAACCCTGATGCGGCTGAATTGATAAGAGCAAAGCCTGGAAGAATATTTGGTAATTTACTTAGCTTAATGACAGTCCTTAAAGGCCTTCCAATGACTTATGGGAAAGATATGCAAGAAGATAAAGAGCCAATTTTTGATACTGCAAAAACTATTGAATTATGCATTGTAAATATGGAAGGAATGATTAAAAATCTTGAACCTGTCCCGGACAAAATGATGGAAGCTCTTCAAAAAGGGTTCCCTACTGCAACAGATTTTGCAGACTATTTAGTAAAAAATCTTAAAATACCTTTTAGGGACGCACATCATTTAACTGGTAAAATTGTTTTATTAGCTGAAAAAAAAGAAGTTGCTCTAGAGAATTTAACAATAGAAGAAATTCAAACTATAGTTCCAAATGTTGATATTTCGATATTAGATATTCTTAAAATAGAAAGTTCTGTTTCTAAAAGAACCTCATACGGTGGAACTGCACCAGAAAATGTTTTACAAGCAATTAAAAAAGCTAAACGAAGGTTCTTAAAGGATTAAAAATATGAAGTTTAGATCTATAGTTTTAATAATTTTATTTTTTTTAGTATTTTCAATTAATGGATGTGGAAGGAAAGATGCACCATTAAAGCCCTCACAAATAATTTCAAAACAATAGATTTCATTATGCATAAAATTGGTTTTTATAGAGATGGAAATGGTGATTTAAATATTCAAGGCATTAAAATTACTTCCTTAGCAGAAAAGTATGGAACACCATTGTTTATATATGATGCAGGTCTAATGAAAGAACGTTATAATACTTTTTTTGATACCATAAAGGAAGTTCAGGGAAATATTCATTATGCTGTTAAAGCAAATGACGCTTTAAGTGTTATAAGCTACTTTGCAAAATTAGGCTGTGGAGCAGATATAGTTTCAATAGGGGAATTTGAAAAATGTATTGCAGCGGGAATGTCACCACAAAAAATAATATTTTCTGGCGTAGGTAAAGATAACCACGAAATTGAGTTCGCTTTGAAAAATAATATTTTACAATTCAACATAGAGTCAGAGGAAGAATTAAACGACATTTCTACAATTGCTTCTAGGCTTAAGTTAACTGCTAACGTATGTTTAAGAGTAAATCCTGACATAGCTCCTAAAACCCATAAGAAAATATCAACTGGTGAAAAAGAAACTAAATTTGGAATAGATTTTCAAAATGTAAAATCAATTTACAAAAAGCTTCATCAATTGGACTTTATAAATCCAGTTGGTTTAGGAGTGCATATAGGATCACAAATATTTGATTTTAATTTTTTTTATAGAGCATATTTAAATCTTAAAAATTTAGCTGATGAACTCAGATTAAGTGGATACACAGTGCCCACTTTAGATCTAGGCGGTGGAATTGGAATAAATTATGATAATAGTTCAGAACCTGATTTTAATAATTATAAGAAGATTATCTTAAATTTGTTTAAAGAATCTGGCTATCATTTAAGTTTCGAACCTGGAAGAAGCCTAATTGCTGAAGCGGGGATACTAATTACCAAAGTGATAAGAAATAAAAAAACTAAAGAAAAAAATTTTATTATAGTTGATGCTGCGATGAATAATTTAATTAGACCTACTTTATATGACGCATATCATAAAATTGAAACAGTCAAGAAAATCAGTAATACTGAAATTATTGCTGACATAGTTGGACCCATTTGTGAGACTGGAGATTTTTTTGCCTTAGACAGGAAAATAAGTAAAGTAAATAGTAATGATCTATTAGCGATTAGAACAACTGGTGCATACTCATCAGTAATGAGGTCTAACTATAATGCAAGAAAAGATGCGATAGAGGTTATGATTTATAATGAAAATGATTTTCAGATAAGAAAAGATGAAGCTATAAAAGATATTATTTCTAAAGAAGAAATAATAGTATTTGATTAGAGATCATAAATTTTTTTTATCAATGTCGCTTTTACGCTTATATTTTCTTTTTTACTTTGTATTTCTAACATTTCGTTAAATTTTATCTGTGAGAGAGGAAAAATTATTTTATCTTTAAGAGTTATAATCTTATCTAAAATAATTTTTCTATCTTCCCTTATGGCTAAAATTTTTAATCTAGGAACTAATATTGGTCTATCGGAAGTATTTTTAATTGTTCCTGCAAATTTAACTTTTTCATTTTGAAAAGTTGCCACAAAGTTTATCATTTTAAGATGATTAAGATCAGCTAAAATTGGTAATTTAATATAATTAAAAAGTTCATTCAATTTGTATTCATAATTTTTTGTATATTTTGGAAAGTATAAAAAACTATAACTTAACAAAACAGACCGAAAAAATAATAAAGCAGAAAATAGAATTATTATTAACAAAAAAACTAAAGGAATAAATTTTTTTTTTGAAGAAGGATTGTTGTTTATAACTTTATTTTTAGGTTTAACTTCAACCGCATCATCTTTCTTAACCTTTGAAGCTGATAATTCAGAAGCTATTTCAGAAACACTTTTATTTTTTTGTTCTAATACAGGATTGTTTTTTGGTGACATATTTTTTGTTTTATCTTCTACAGCTGATTTAATTGAAGCTAATTCATGCTTAACTTGTTCAGACTTATTTTTAAACTTAACTTTTGTTGATACGTACTTTTTTTTATCTTTGGTTGTAATTTTATCAAATTTTTTATTAACAATTGAGGAAACACTCCATTTTTCATTACAAACACCACATCTAAGCCACTTAATCTTTTTTGATAAGATATTTTCATCAATGTCAAATACTGTTCCACATGAATGACATGTTTCAAGCATAAAAAAATTCCTTGTATAAGATTAGAAATTAACGATTATTGTATACTAACACAGGTTTTTTTGCCAACATGTTTAAAAAATTAAATTGTAATGATTCAAAAATGTTACGCTCTATATTAAAGACCATCTGTATTGTTTTGATATCTTCGATTGTAACATATTTTTTAATTGGACTAGTTGAATATAAAGAAAAGATCTTATTAACTATAAAATATATCGGTAAAAAAAGTTCAGATATTGTTATTTTAACTGGTGGTACCAATAGAATTAAAGATGGTTTAAAAATAATCAATAAATTTGAAAAAACATCTACTTTTAACTCTAAAATACTTGTAAGTGGAACAGGTAAAGGTTTTACGAAGGCGAGCTTAGAAAAAAATATAAATTTTGATTTTGATTTCAACTTAATTGAATGTTGTATTGAACTTGATAGTAAATCAATAAACACTTATTCAAACGCTATTGAAACTTTAAAATGGGCTAAAAAAAATAATGTTAGTGAATTTATTTTAATTACTAGCAATTATCATATGCCAAGGGCTTTTCTTGAATTTAAATATAGAATGCCAAATTTGAAAATCCGCACTTATCCAATTATTCCAGAAAAGCATAATATAAATATGTGGTTAAGTTCGTTTCAAACTTTCTCTCTAATTTTTTCTGAGTATTGCAAATTCCTCGTTGCTAACCTAAGGATAGCATTTCAAAAAATATAAAGTTCTTATTAAATTTGTCCCGCATCTATAATTTTTTTTCGGATTAACCTAGTTCTAGAGAAAAAAGAATGTAATTTGTCTCCATCCTTTTTTCTTATTGCTTTTTGTAAATCTGACAAATCTTCATTAAATCTCTGAAGCATCTCGAGAACAGCATCTGAATTATTAAGAAAAACATCTCTCCACATTATAGGATCTGAAGATGCTATTCTAGTAAAATCTCTAAAGCCTGATGCAGAAAATTTAATTACATCGTTTTTTAGATCAGACTCAAGATCAGACGCCGTTCCAACAATAGTATAAGCAATTAGGTGTGGTAAGTGAGAAGTGATTGCTAGAATTTTATCATGATATTCAGTATTTACAATTTCTACAATTGAACCTAGTTTTTCAAAAAAATTAATTAACTTTTTTGTCTCATCATTTTTTTTATCGTGAACTATTAACCAATATCTATTTTCAAAAAGAGAACTAAAACCTGATTTTGGACCAGAATACTCAGTACCTGCTAAAGGATGTGAGGGTATAAAATGGACATTATCAGGTATATAAGGATTTATGTCATTTATGACTGACCCCTTAGTTGAACCTGTATCAGTAACTATAGAATTTTTCTTAAGAAATGGTGCTATCAAATTAGCAACTGTCTTCATTGAACCAACAGGAACAGCAAGAATTACTAAATCAGCATCTCTTACTGTATCTTTAATATCATCACACACAAGAGTTGCAATCTTCATTTTCGATACAATCTGTCTATGCTTAGGGTTAATATCATATGCAAAAGTTACTATTTCATCTTCTTCTTTAGCCTTGATTGCGTGTAAAATAGAAGTCCCAATTAAACCCAATCCAATAATTGAAATTTTTTTAAAATTTAAATCCATTTTTAATTATCTAAGAAACTTTTTAGTTGTTTGATAAAAGTAATATTTTCCTCTTCATTACCAATAGAAACTCTTAAATGATTTGGCAATCCATATGCATTCATTCCTCTAACTAAAATTCCTCTCTCTGCTAAAAATTTTACAGCATTTTGAGCACTATTAAGAATCTCATCTGGAAATTTTATTAATAAAAAATTAGTTACTGATGTTTGGAAGTTTAATTTCAATAATTTTAGTTCTTTTTCAAACCAGGCCATCCATTTTAAATTATGTGCAACAGAATTTTCTTGGAATTGTATATCCTCTATCGCGGCAATACCTGCTAAAATAGCAGCAGTGTTTACACTAAACGGTCCCCTTACCTTCATAAGATTACTTAAAATATATTCGGAACAATATCCCCAACCTAACCTAAGAGATGCTAACCCATGTAACTTAGAAAATGTCCTTAACATTATCACATTGTCATATTTATCAACTAAACCACTTCCATCAATGTAATCATTATTAATTATAAATTCTGAATATGCAGCATCGTAAACTAGCAAAACATTAGAGGGTATTGATTTATGTAGCCTAATTACTTCTTCTTTTGAAATAAAAGTACCTGTTGGGTTGTTTGCATTAGCTAAAAAAATCAGCTTAGTTTTTGTATTAATTTTTGAAAGAATGTTATCTACATTTGCTGTAAAATTAACATCTCTTGCAACAACACCCTTCGCTCCAGAAACTGATATAGCTTGAGGAAATTGAAGAAAACCAAATTCTGTGTAGATAGCTTCATCTGTAGGCTCCAAAAAAGCTTGAGTGATTATTGAAATCAACTCATCAGACCCATTTCCTAAAATAATTTTTTTGTAATCGAGAGAATATCTATTTGCTATGGCTTTAATTAAGTCGTCACTAACTTGAGGTGGATATCTGTTTAAATTATGAGTGAAAGAGTTTAGCGCCTTTATAGCACTTAAAGATGTTCCTAGGGCACCTTCATTTGCTGATAATCTAATAAGGTTACTTATTTTGCTCTTACCAAAGTTTGGCTTGTAAGTCTCTAATTTTTCAATGCTTGCTTTAGCGGTAGGATTATTCATTAATTACTCTGTAATTTATCATTTTTAAGTTTAATAATATTATATTCTTTTTGATTAGTACTTTTATAAAGTGGAACGTTAGCTACAATATCAAAATTAATTTTAATTTCTGTCTGATTTTTCAGCTTGTTAGTACTTTGACTATCTATAAATCCTAACTCAATGTCTTTTTTTTCTAATGCTGCTAATAGACTAATAACACTCAAAAAATAAGTGGTTTTAAAATAGTTACCAAAATGTGCAGAATATGCCGATTGAATCTCATCATCTTTTCCTGCAACTCCAATCTTGAGAACCTTTTGCATTGATAAATTAGATGAGATAATTTGGCGCCAAACTTTTTCAACTAAAAACTTGTCTAAACCCAAATTAACTAATTTTTTGATTAATTCTTCTTCTCTTTTAGGATCAAAGGGAAAACCACCTTCTTTAGCACTCATTATCTTTGAGGCTAAAGATTGTCTTTCCTTTATCAATTCACATAAATTAGTATCAATGTTGTCAATCTTTGATCTAAGATTATCTAAATCAGTTTCACTCATGTTAATCCTTTAATATTAATTCATATATATATACTTTAATATAATAAAATAAACTTTTTGATTATATTAATAATTAAAATTATGTAATTTTATAAAATAATTTTTTAAATCTTTTAATTAATGTGGGTAAAAATGCTTGAAATCAATATAATTGAGGCTTTTTCAGATAATTATATCTATTTAATACGAAATGAGACAAAAAACATTACGAGTGTCGTTGATCCTGGAGAATCAGCTCCAGTAATAAGATTTTTAAAAAGTAAAGGTTGGCATTTAGATGAAATAGTGAATACTCATCACCATCATGATCATATTGGAGGCAATACTGAACTTTTAGAAATTTACAAATCAAAGTTAATAGGACCTGTATACGATCAAAATCGTATTTCTAACATTGACATTTTAGTTTCAGATAACGAATTAATTAATGTCGCAGGAGTAAAAACGAAAGTTATTCATACTCCCGGTCATACACTGGGTCATGTTTGTTTTTATATGGAAGACGAAAAATGTTTATTTTCTGGTGATACAATGTTTTATCTTGGTTGTGGAAGAGTTTTTGAGGGTACTATGGATCAAATGTGGTCAAGCCTACTAAGACTTAGATTTTTACCTAATGATACATTAGTATATTGCGGCCATGAATATACATCTTCAAATGCAAAATTTGCCAAACACATTGATCCTAATAATAAATTGTTAGATGACGCCATCGTAGAAATAAAAAATAAACGAGAAAAAGGCTTGCCAACAATTCCTTTTGAATTAGGGACTGAAAAAAATATTAACCCCTTTTTGAGGGCAGATGATCAAAAATTTATAGATTCTATTAATTTAAAAAAAAGTAATCCTGAAAAGTTTTTTAGCACCATGAGGTTGAAGAAGGATAACTTTTAAATACTAGATAATTCATACGCAACTTCACAATTATTAAAGATATCTGGTTTGGATATATTTACCTTTACTCCAAGGACGAATTTATTTTTTGAAATAGCTGTGTGTATTTTCTTAGTTAAAATCTCAAGTAAATCAAAATGTTTACTCTCAACTACATCAGTTACACATTTTCTAAACTGACTATAATCTTGGGTTTGTTGCAAATTATCACTTTGAGGCTCAGTATCATTAGTAAGTAATATTTCTAAGTTGACTATTATTTTTTGTTTATTTTTTTTTTCTTGTTCATACACACCGATTGAAGCAATAATGTTCAAGTTATTTATAAATATTTTTCTTTTTTTAATTTTCATTTTGTAATCCATATTATAAACCAACATCTCTTCTAGGTGGAGCAAGATGTGCTCCTCCATCAAGTAGTATTACGTGTCCAGTCATTGATTTAGAATGAATTATAAGTTTTATAGTATTTAAAATTTCTTCAACTGTAGAAGACGATTTTAACAAGTTTTTTTTATGAGATTTTCTAAATGCCTTTTCATCCTGTCCAGGGGCTAATAATGTAATGCCAGGAGCTATACCATTCACTCTTAAACAAGTTGAATATGAAAGCGCAGACATTTTTGTAAGGCCATACATTGCTTGTTTCGACAACGTATAAGTATAATAATCTGGATTAAGACCAAAAATTTTTGCATCAATTATATTGATTACAAATCCTTGTTCACTCTTTTTCTTTTTTTTTAAATTTAAGGTATATTTAGCTAGTGCCTGTGTCAAAATTGTTGGCGCAGTAAAATTTACTGACATGTGATTGTAAAGTGATGCACTATCAAAATTTATACAATTATCATAATTGAAATAGCCAGCATTGTTTATTAAACCAGACCAGATTAAATCCTGTTCTTCTAGATCTTTAATTAATTTCTCAAGATCTGAGGTAATTGTTAGATCGGCTTGATGTAATGTTACCTTACCTCCTATTTTTAATAATTCATCTACAGTTTCTTCTGCTAATTGTTTTGATTTATTATAATGAACTGCGACACCCCAACCTTCTCTAACTAAATGAGACGCTATTAATTTTCCTAATCTTTTTGCAGATGCAGTGACTAAAATTGTTTTATTTTTTTTTGTCAAAGTTAAGTTTCCTTTTGTAATGCTTGGTATGACGTATCTCTTATTGATTTTAAATATTTGTGAAAACATTTATCTTCTAATGATTTTCTAAGCCCTAATTTTTGCCAAGATTCAGAGTTTTTACTTTTAGGTGGTATAAAACTTTTAATAACATTTATGGGTGCTAATCCTGTGACCAAAACTTCATCACTTAGTAATGCTGCCTCTTCAATCGAATGTGTGACCATAATGACAGTAACGGCTTCTTTTTTAATAATTGAAGTAAGTTCTGTTGATATAATTTCTCTACTTAAATTATCTAAAGCAGCAAATGGTTCATCTAGAAGTAATAATTTAGGATTAAATAATAATGCTCTTGCAATTGCAACTCTTTGTAATAACCCGCCTGATAATTGATAGGGGAAGAATTTTGTATATTCTTGCAAACCTACATCTTTAATTACTTTATCAATTTTATTAAATTTTTTATTTTTTTTATTTATATCTCCTAACTCAATATTCTGGTAAACATTCAACCAAGGCATAAGAGAAGCACTTTGTTGTACTAGGCTAACATCAATTGATTTTTTTTTAATTATTTCGTTTTCAAATCTAATTTCACCTTTTTTACATTTAACAATACCAGAAATTAATTTTAGTAAAGACGTTTTTCCTGATCCAGAAGGACCTATAATACTTGTAAATTTTCCTTTTTTGATTTTATAACTAAAATTATTTAAGATTTCTTTTGTATTAAGTTTATCATCGTAAGAAAAACAGACCTTTTGAAAACTTAAGTCATCAATTGAGCAACTATTCATTGATTAGGGACTTTCGACAATATAGTCTGGAATAATATTAGTACGTTTTATCATTTTTCCAACATTTACATTTTTAAGTAAGCCATGTTTAGTCATTAAAATAGATTTTAAACCAAAACTATTTGCGCCTAATATATCAGTATGCAGAGTGTCTCCAACCATACCAATCTTAGACAAAGGTATGTGCCTACCAGATAATTCATTAATTCTATTCATAGCGAGTTCAAAAATTGTTGGAAAGGGTTTACCTAACCAAAATGGGAGATGAATTCCATTTTTAATTAGGTGTGATACATAATATGCAGACTCTATACTAAACTTTTCTTCATGAGGAGCAATCAAGTCTGGATTAGCAACAAATAACGGTCTAGGATTTTCTTTTAATGAATTAAATAATAACTCTTGCCATACAGTATCCCATTGAAGAGTGCCTAATAAAATAAATGAGTTCATTTCCTCAAACATTGAATAATCTTGTTCAAGTGGAAAACAATTTAGATTAGGTATATTGAATTCATCCCCTATATTGCCCATAACGCCCAAAGGTCCTTCTGGCTGATTATATGATAGAAATATTTCGGCAACTTCTCTGCTCGAGATTATTTCTTCATCAGAAAACTCTAAACCTAAAGAAGCAAGTTGTTCTCTTTTTTTATATGAATTATTGCTTGCACCATTTGTAACCACTAAAAGCGTAATGTTTTTTTCTCGAGCTATATTTACCGTTTTAACAATCCCAGGTATCAATGTAGCGCCAGTATTTAAAACTCCAAACGCATCAAGTAACAATGCTTCAAATTCGTCTAAAATATTTTTTAATTTTGGAGCTAAAGTTGTCTTGTGACTGTTTTCCTGATAATTTGGAAAAAAATCACGCATAGCTTCATAAACATTTATTACATTTTCTACGTTCATATTCTTAGCAGATGGTATATCAAAATTTTCTTCAAATTTAAATTTTTCTAAAACAAACTCAGATTTTACAAAAAAGTTATCCATTTTATGTGTTTATCCTATAAGATACTATTTTAATGAAAGGACCCAAATGTCAAAAAAAATCCTAATTATTGGATCAGGAATAGCAGGAATTTCTTCATCATTAAAGTTAAAATCTTTTGGTTTAGAGTCAACTATAATTGATAAGGGTAATTTCATAGGAGGAAGAGTAGGAACTAGAAACATTGAAAGTAAAGATAATTCAAATTACTTTTTTCATGGTGCACAATTTTTTACTGCAAAATCAGACAATTTCAAAAAAGTTATCCAAAATGGAATAAACAAGGGATATATCAAAGAATATGGAAGTTTTTCACCCCCAAGATACAGGGGTTTTAAATCTATGAGAGACTTTTTAATAAATTTATCCCAAAATCTAAGTATTACTCAAAATGTCAAAGTTACCAATTTAAAACCTCATAACGAAAAAATAAGTGTCCTTGACGACAGAAGCAATATTTGGGAAACATACGATGCTGTAATATCAACTCTTCCAGCACCACAAAATTTAGACTTAATGAAGAAATTCCCAATATTAAAAAAAACTCTTAAAACTTCTTCTTACGATGCATGCATTTCACTAATGTTTTTCTTTGATAAAAAACCTAAAAACATTCCATATTTTTTTGATTATTACAATCAACAAGGTATTTTAAATTGGATGGCTGCTGGAAGTAATTTGCGTTTTTGGACAGCACACACTAAAGGAGATTTTTCAAATAAAAATATAAATAAAGATAAAATATTACTTAAAGATAAAATTTTCCAAGAAATAGAGAAAACTATTTATCAACTTGAACCAACTATAAAAATTAATTTTCATAGTTTACATATTTGGAAGTATGCTAAAGTAACAAATGTTTGTTCAGGACCTCAAATTGATACAAAATTTCCTGTTGTAGTCGCTGGAGATTTTATGGAGGGAGCGAATATTGAGTCGGCCTTTTCTTCTGGAGAAAAAGCTGCAGAATTAATTTTTGAGAGGCTTCATTGATTTAATTAATTGTGAGTAATCTGGAAAATAAAAAATGATGCATCTTAAAAATTCTGTTTTCAAACTTGTCGAAAATGCAAAAATCAACATTAATGGTGTTAAAACAGAAGATGCTATTAAAATATACTTTAATAAAATGAATAAGTTCGTAGACATAAGAGATATTAGAGAAATCTCCAAATATGGTCAAATTTCAGGGTATAAACATGTACTAAGTGTCATTTTAGAATTTTGGATAGATATTAAAGTCCAATATAAGAAAAAGTTTCTTAATGAAAGTTTTAACTTTACATTTTATTGCATCACAGATTGGCGTTCAACTCTTGCTACTCAAGTAGCTAATAGTATTAGTCTTATAAATACACCTAACCAAAAAGGTGGCTATAATACATGGCTTGAACTAAATGATCCAATAGAAAAAGCTAGATAATTTGCTTTAACCTTTTTATATCAAAGGGAATAAAATTTTTAATATTATACCACTAATTTTTGTTTTTCTTTGGTCTTCAGCATTTATTACTAGTAAAATTATAGTTGACAATTCAAGCCCTTTTATGGCTCTTTCATTCAGGTTTAGTATTGTTGCGTTCTTTTTTTTCTTATTTTTTATTTTTTTTTCAAAAAATAAAAAAATTTCCTTAAAAGCCTTTATAGACGCATCTATAAGTGGTTTATTATTCCATGGATTTTATTTAGGTGGTGTTTTTTATGCTCTTTCAAAAGGAATATCGGCTAGCCTAATAGCTCTAATAGTTTCTTTACAACCAATTTTAACATCTATTCTTGCGAAAATTTTTTTGAATGAGACTTTATCTAAGTTTCAGTGGTTGGGTATTTGTTTTGGGCTTTTTGGAGCATTAATTATAATTACCTCTGACATAATAGAAGGCCTAACTATTTTTGCATTTTTTGCAGGGTTGATTGGTTTAATTGCTTCATCTCTTGGCATAATATGGCAAAAGAAAATAGGATCTAATCTGCCACTTTCAGGAAATAATTTTTTACAAGCATCAAGTGCCTCAATCTTTCACCTTTTTCTTGCACTTTGTTTTGAAGATTACTTCATAAACTTTTCAAATAAGTTTATTTTAGCTATGTCATGGCAAATATTTGCAGTTTCACTTGGGGCTTTCTTGATACTGATGTGGTTGCTAAAACACAATAAAGCTAATCAAACATCTACTTTGTTTTTTTTAGTTCCTCCTGTTTCAGCCTTAATGGCATTTATAATACTAAACGAACAATTTTCTTATTGTGATCTAATTGGTTTATCTCTTTCGTGTATAGGCGTTTTTATAGTAACAAGGTCCCAGGAAAAAATTTCATAATATAAATTATATTGTCTTTTTTTTATTAATTGTTATGTTTTAAATATCATAGTCTTTTTGTGTGAGAGTGTTTTTTTAAACCACCGAAGGAGCAACCACCCCGGAAACTCTCAGGTACCCGAAACATAAAAAGTTGATAATCTGGAGAGCGATGAATTTTTTCATCCACCGAAGGGGTAAGCCAATTTTTTGGTCAATCTTTCAGGTTCCGTGACAGATGGGGTAAATTGTATTTTACAATAAATTTGTTACGGAGTTTCTTATGAAAAATATAGCAATTATTGGTGCAGGAATAACTGGAATAACCACTGCCTATCAACTTTTAGAAAGAGGATATTCAGTCTCAGTTTTTGATAAAAATCGCTATGCAGCTATGGAAACTAGTTTTGCTAATGGAGGTCAGTTATCTGCATGCAATGCTGAAGTTTGGAATAGTTGGTCAACAATAGGTAAGGGTATCAAGTGGATGCTCAAAAAGGACGCACCTCTGTTATTCAGTCCTAAATTAAATTTTCACAAAATTGGTTGGTTACTAAGTTTTATATCTAATATTCCTAATCATAAAAAAAATACAATATTAACCGCAAAAATGGCAATAGAAAGTAGAAACGAACTTAAAAGAATTCTACAAATCGAAAAAATTAATCTAGATCTTGAAGAAAAGGGTATTATGCATCTGTGCGACAATCATGATTCTTTGAAAGAGGGAAGAAAAGTAAATAAATGGCTTGCTGAAGCTGGATTAAATCGTAAAGAAGTTTCATTGGACGAAATGTTATCCATTGAACCAACTTTAAACCTAAAAAACTTTGTTGGTGGATTTTATACAAAAAGTGATATGTCTGGGGATATTCATAAGTTTACTAAGTTACTTGCAGATGCTTGTGAAAAAAAAGGTGTAAAATTTTATTATGAAACAGAAATAACTAGCGTTAGTCACAATAAACAACAACCTATAATAACTTTCAGAAAATCAAATCAATTACAAAAACATAATTATGATGGTATCGTTATCTGCGCAGGTGTTAATAGCAAATTTATAGCTAACGGATTAGGTGATAATGTCAATATATATCCAGTTAAAGGATATTCAATTACTTTATTACTTAATGATAAAGAAAGCGTTAATAATGCTCCTTATGTTTCTTTACTTGATGACAAAGCCAAAATAGTCTCAAGCAGATTAGGTAAAGACAGATTTAGAGTTGCTGGTACTGCCGAGTTTAATGGTTATAATAAGGATATTAGAGCAGATAGGATAAACCCCTTAATTAAATGGTGTAATGAACTTTTTCCAAATGTATCTACGGAACATGCAATTCCATGGGCAGGATTGAGACCAATGACACCTACTATGGTTCCAAAAGTTGGAAGTGGTAGATTACCAGGTGTATTTTATAATACTGGTCATGGACATCTAGGGTGGACCTTAAGTGCATTCACTTCTCAACAAATTTCTGATCAAATTATGAGAAAAGATAACTATATTAAATAAAGATTAAATGTCTAAATTACTTACCTTTAATGCATTGTCTTGAATAAATGCTCTTCTATGTTCTACGGTTTCACCCATTAAAGTAGAGAAGGTCTCTTCTGCATCACCTTCATTTTCTACCTTTACTTGAAGTAGAAATCTTGCATTAGGATCAAGTGTTGTTTCCCAAAGTTGAACAGGATTCATTTCACCTAATCCTTTATATCTATTAACTTGAGATCCCTTTTTACCTAAATCAGTTACTCTTTTTGCTAAATCAAGAGGTCCATTTAACTCATAGCTTTCTGTATTTGAATTAAAAATACATTTACTTAAAAAATGATTGCTGAGGAACTCTTTCATATTATCCAAAGCTTTTATCTCTTCAGAGTTTAAATCTTCTTCGCTTATTATTAAGGTATCTTTTACACCTCTATTTACTCTAGATATTTCTATGAATTTTTTATTATCATTTTCACTATTAAGGTTATATGTGGCAGTCCAATCATTAGATAAATCGCTAGACAGTATATTTAATCTTTCAGTAATCTTTAAAAGATTATTGTCATTTTCAAATAGTTTAAAATTTAAAAGACCTAAAATAGCTAATTGAGAAATAATTTCTGGAAAACCTAATTTTTTAGATACATTATCTATAATTCTCTTCGCAAAAATTGATTTTTCTACAGACACCCTTAAATCTTCACCATAAATGGTCTCTCTATCTCCTATTGACAAAGAAATATCTTTAATCCCTGATTTTATTAAATAATCATCTAAAGCAGCTTGATCTTTCAGATAAACTTCAGATTGCCCATGTTTTGCCCTAAATAATGGTGGTTGTGCAATATATAAATAGCCTGCGTCAACTAGAGGACGCATATGTCTGAAGAAAAAAGTTAACAACAATGTTCTTATATGACTTCCATCGACATCTGCATCTGTCATTATAATTATTTTATGATATCTTGCTTTTTCTATGTCAATTTCTGAATTCCCTACACCTGCACCAATAGCTGTAATTAAAGTACCAATTTCTGCAGATGACAACATTTTATCAACTCTAGCTCGTTCAACATTTAATATTTTTCCCCTTAATGGAAGAATAGCTTGATTAGACCTGTCTCTTCCTTGTTTAGCTGATCCACCTGCAGAGTCACCCTCAACCAAAAAAATTTCTGATTTTGATGGATCTTTTTCCTGACAATCTGCTAATTTACCTGGTAGACTTGCAATGTCCATAACACCTTTTCTTCTTGTTAATTCCCGAGCTCTTTTAGCTGCTTCACGCGCACTTGCGGCTTCGTATGCCTTTGCTACTATTTTTTTAGCTTCTGCTGGATGTTCATCAAACCATTGGTTTAAGGATTCAGAAACTAATTGCTCTACTACTGGACGAACTTCACTTGATACTAATTTATCCTTTGTTTGACTTGAAAACTTTGGGTCAGGAATTTTAAGGGATAGTACAGTAGTTAATCCTTCTCTACAATCTTCACCAGATAATTGAAGCTTTTCTTTTTTTGCTATACCGGAATTAATAGAGTAGGAGTTAATTACTCTAGTAAGAGCCGCTCTAAACCCAGCTAAATGAGTTCCTCCATCTCTTTGTGGAATATTATTTGTAAAACAAAGAGTAGTTTCATGGTATCCGTCTGTCCATTCCATAGAAATATCTACAGTAATACCTTCTTTTTCGTGAGTGGTGGCTATTACTTCATGAATAGCATTTCTAGATCTATTTAGATACTCTATATATGCCTTCAATCCTCCTTCATAAAAAAATGAAACTTTTTTTTCATCTGTTTCTCTTTGATCAATTAAATCTATATGGACCCCACTATTTAAAAATGCCAACTCTCTGATACGATGCTCTAGAGTTTGATAATCAAAATTACATTTAGTAAAAGTCTCGTTACTAGGTTTGAAATTGATTTCTGTACCTGTTTTTTCATTATCTTCACCAACAATCTTCAAACGATCCGTAGCAACGCCATTTTTGAAATTAATCTCATATATTTTTTCATTTCTGTAGATGGTTAAAACCAATGATTCCGATAATGCGTTTACAACTGAAATACCAACTCCATGTAATCCACCCGATACTTTATAAGAATTGTTATCAAATTTTCCACCTGCATGTAATTGTGTCATAATGACCTCTGCTGCTGAAACACCTTCTTCAGGGTGAATATCTACTGGTATACCTCTTCCATTGTCACTTATAGTAACAGAACCATCATTCAATAATTTCACTTGAATAAGGTCACAATGACCTGCTAATGACTCATCAATAGAATTATCTAAAACCTCATAAACCATGTGGTGTAAACCTGAACCATCGTCAGTATCACCAATGTACATGCCGGGTCGCTTTCTAACAGCATCTAACCCTTTGAGAACCTTAATAGAGTCTGCGTCATAATCTGTATTATTTATTTCTATATTTTTTTCAGACATCTAAGTTTCTCCATATTGAAAATCATATTTACCTTTGAATCGATTCATTATTTCAGGAAGATTTATTCTATCAATTAAAGTTGGGTAATCTGCAAAAGCATCTTTACTTGTGCTAGTAAACCATGACTGACCTTCATGCCTTGATATCTCTAAAAACAACGCACATCTATGTTTTTTATCTAAATGCTCTGCAATATCGTCTAACAATAAAATAGGCGCCATATTAAAATTTTTATTTAGCATTCGTGCGTGCGATAAAATAATTGAAATTAATAAAAGTTTCTGTTCACCAGTTGAAGCATAATTAACGTTCTTGTTATTTTTTCTATTAAGTATTTCAATTATTGTCTTATGAGGACCAAAAATATTTTCTTCTTCAGAAAAACGTGATTTTTTTAAATTGTCTTTTATATAGCCTTCTACTTCTAAAGCTGGTTTGTTAGTAAGAAGCTCTTCAATTTTTCCTGTCAATTTTATGTCTGCGGGAGGAAAATTGTCTATTAAATAATTATCATTTAACTCTTCATTATATAAATCGTTTAATGCCTCCACCATTTCTAATCTACTAGCTGTGATAGCAACAGAAAGTTCAGAAATTTGATTTTCTATAGCATCTAACCATGTTTTATCACTTTTTAATTGCATCAAAATTTTGCTTCTCTGTCTTAGAAGTTTTTCATGTTTGTATACCCTATTTAAATGCAAACTATCTAAGGAATAAGTAAGCCTATCTATGAAACGTCTTCTTTCACTCATACCAGTCTGGAATAAAATACACATTTGAGGAGTGATCCATGAGATTTTTAAAATTTTTCCTAGTGAGCTTAAAGAACATCTATCAGTATTAATTTTAGCTACTCGCGAATTTTTGACCGTACCTTTTTTGAGTCCTGTACCAATGTTAAATTTTCCTTTCGGACACATAAAGTCCGCATTTATTCCCCAAGTATTGTAACTACCTTGAATCAAAATTTTCTGATTTAAATAATCATCAATTTTTGACTTTCTAAGACCTTTACCTTGATTTAATAAAGAAATAGCTTCAAGAATATTGGTCTTACCACAACCATTATCCCCATAAATTAATAGAGAATCGTTACTAACATTTAGATTTAAATCAACGTGATTTCTGAAATTTTTTAAATTTAATTTTTTTATATAAAATTTGTTTGAGTTTTCTATGGTTGGAATTTCATCTTTGAAGTTTAAAGTATTATTTTTCATTTTTATCCTAGATTCACTTATTTGAATTTATAAATAAATTAAACTCTCATAGGCATTAAGACAAAAATAACACCGTCTTGATCTGGGTCTGTAATCAAAGCAGGTGATGCTGAATCTGATAATAAAATTTCTATATCTTTCCCTTGGATTTGAGACGCTATATCTAGAAGATATTTTGCGTTAAAACCTATATCTAAATCATCATGATTATAGTCTATTTCTAAATCTTCAGAAGCATTGCCTAAATCATGACTATTAACATTTAAGGATAATAAGTTTTTATTTAACGAAAGTTTCACAGCTCTTGATTTTTCCATAGATACAGTAGAAACGCGATCAATTGCTTTTGAAAAATCAGAGTTTAAGACTATTAACTTATTTAGATTTTCTTTTGGGATAACTCTTTGATAATCTGGGAATGAACCGTCTATCAGTTTTGTTGTCAAAACGGAATTTGGAAAAGTAAATTTTGCTTTAGTATTAGAAATTATGATTTTAATTTTACCATCAGTTCCATCAGTTAGTTTTCTAATTTCTCCAACAGCTTTTCTTGGTAAAATTATACTAGGCATAGTTTCAGCGCCTTCCGGAAGTGGAATTTCAGCTTGAGCTAAACGATGCCCATCCGTTGCAACAGCCCTTAACTTGTCTTTGTTTGGTTCAGGAACATGAAAAAAAATGCCATTTAAGTAATATCTTGTTTCTTCTGAAGAAATTGCAAATTTAGTGTTATCAATTAAACTCGCAAGATCAACAGATTCAATAGAAAATTCATTACCTTTTTCGATTTCTGTCATTACAGGAAAATCGTCTACTGACAAAGTTGGAAGAATAAATTTAGATTTACCCGCTGAAACTTGAACATTAAAATCAACCTGCTCAATTTTAATTTCAGCTCCATCAGGAAGCTTTCTAACAATATCATAAAGAGTATGGGCTGCTAGTGTTACTTTCCCTTGGTTTAAAACCACACAGGCTGTAACTTCCACAATATCCATATCCATATCTGTAGCTGTAAATGATACTTTTGACGAATTTGTTTCTATTAATACATTAGACAGAATTGGAATAGTGTTTCTTCTTTCAACAACAGAATATATATGTCCAAGTGGTTTAATAAGTGCGTTTCTATCAATTGTAAAATTCATAATTTAACCTCAATCGCTAACAAATAAAGATAAATATAATGCTATTATCATAACATGTTTAAACTTGTTTCAGCAAGCAATTACATATAAGTAATCTTCATTTAATGAGAGCATCATTAAGTAGAAAAAATAGATGTTTTTAGTTCGTAAAGTTGTCTTTTTAATTTTTGATCTACAAGTAATAATGCTTCAATTTTTTTTACTGCATGCATTACTGTAGTATGATCTTTTCCTCCAAAGGCTTTCCCTATCTCTGGGTAAGAAAAACTAGTTATAGCCTTACAAATATACATAGCAATCTGCCTAGGTCTGGCAATACTTATTGAACGTCTTGAGGAAGTCATATCGGATAACTTTAAATTAAAAAATAGAGAAACTTTTTCTTGTATAAAATTAATAGATATTTTTTTTTCGTTGACTAATAAAATATCAGATAATAAACGTTCAGAATTCTCTAGAGTTATATTATTACCCGTAAGTTCGTAATTTGCCCAAATTCGATTTAAAGCACCTTCTAATTCTCTGATATTACTTATAATTTTTTCGGCTAAAAATTGAAGAACATTTATCGGTATACTTATTCCAGATAAATTAACTTTTTTTCTAAGTATATCAAGTCTTAATTCATAATTAGTTGGAAGAAAATCAACAACTAAACCTCCTCCTAATCTTGATATTAATTTCTCTTCCAAATCAATTAATTCAACAGGTGATTTATTAGATGAAATTATAATTTGTTTGCCATCATCTATCAAGTTATTGAATGTATAAAAAAACTCCTCTTGAGTTGAGCCTTTGCCACCAATAAATTGAATATCATCAATAATTAAAACATCGATAGATCTAAATTGATCTTTAAACTTTAGAGTATCTTTTTGTCTAATAGATTTTATAAACTGGTACATGAAACGTTCTGCAGACATTAATACAAGTTTAATATTTGGATTTTTATGCTTTAAATCTATTGCAATTGCGTTTAATAAGTGAGTTTTTCCCATCCCTACATTGCCATGGATATATAATGGATTATAAATAAAAGAGCTTTCCTCACATATCCTTTTGGAAGCTGCATAGGGCATTTGATTAGTGGGGCCAACTACAAAATTATCAAAAGTAAATTTTGTATTAATTTTCATAGACACAGTATCTACAAATGAGAGATCATTGTGTATTAAAGTATCAACCTTGGGATTATAGTTTTTTTCAATCTTGCAAGAATTAAAGGACTTGACCCTATCTGTGGTGTGAATAATAATTCTTGTTAATCCTTCAAAAAATTTTGACGCCTCAAAAAAAATATTTTCATAATACTGCGTTTCAGCTCTATTT
>CABYBQ010000012.1 GCA_902517275.1 uncultured SAR116 cluster alpha proteobacterium | reverse complement strand
TTTTCCACCACCTGTCAATCCAATATCTGTTTCTTTAGCCTCTCCTGGACCATTTACAATACAGCCAATAATTGAAACAGTAATTGACTCAGATATGTGCTCAAGCCTTTGTTCTACTTCTTGAACTGTTTTAATAACGTCAAATTGCTGTCTAGCGCATGAAGGGCAGGAAATAACAGTTACACCCCTTCTTCTTAATCCTAATGACTTTAACATTTCGTAACCGACTTTAACCTCTTCAGAAGGATGAGCAGACAATGAGACTCTAATGGTATCTCCTATTCCAGACCATAACAAATTACCGAGACCAATTGATGACTTAACTGTTCCTGCTCTAAGGCTTCCTGCTTCTGTAATGCCTATATGCAAAGGACAATTATCAATGTCTGCTAATTGAGTATAAGCAGCAACTGCTAGAAAAACGTCTGAAGCTTTTACACTAATTTTATAATCATGGAAATCATGCTCTTTTAATATCCGAATATGGTCTAATGCGGATTCTACTAAAGCTTCAGGTGTTGGTTCACCGTATTTTTCTAAAATATTTTTTTCTAAAGAGCCGGCGTTCACACCAATTCTTATTGAAGTTTCATTTTGTTTAGCAGCACTAATAACTTCTTTGACTTTTTTTATATTACCTATATTACCAGGATTAATTCTTAAACAAGCAGCACCGGCATCAGCCGCTTCAATTGCTCTCAAATAATGAAAATGTATGTCGGCCACAATAGGTATTGGGGATAATTTAACAATTTCTTTTAAAGCTTGAGTAGATTCTTTATCTGGGCATGACACCCTAATAATGTCTGCTCCAGCTTCAGCAGATAAATTAATTTGTTTTAATGTTTCATTAATATCTGTAGTAAGAGTATTAGTCATTGTCTGAACACTAATTGGAGCATCTCCACCAACAAAAACGTTTCCTACCTTAATCTTTCTAGATTTTCTTCGTTCTATATGCCTGTATGGCCTTATATTCATTGATATGTCCTGTAGATTTGTTTTTAAGTAAATTTGTTCTTAATAAATCTACTCAACAGCTAATGGCACTTTAGAAAATGCCTTTATGTTTAATGGTCGAGCCGTAATAATTTCACCTATAGCTCCTAGCTTTGGAACAATCACATCACCTTGAGATAATGATAATGCCCCAGCATTGCCAGTATTAAAAGTTAAGCCATTGATATTTGGAACGACATATGTTTCGCCAGGTCTCATAAGTCTTGTCATTAAGATATTACCATTTAAATCTTCAATCTCTACCCAACTATTACCAATAGCTTTGAGTACCATTTCATTACTGGGATCTCTCTCATTTGCTTTTGCTGACATTTCATTAGTTCGGATTTCAATATTTTTTGTATTAACTGCATTAGAAGAGCTGGAAATTTTTTTATTGTTTGGATAAGAATTAATGGGGTTTGTAATAGGATTTTCTTTAACTTCAGTAATATTCGCTTTTTCTTCCAGCATACTTTGTTTAATTTCAATACCTTCGTTTTCTATCTTCGAAATAATAGAATTCTTAGGGTCAAAATTTTCTTCTATAATTACATAACTACTCTTATCCGTTTCGGTTACTTTTTCAATTTGTTTATCTACAACATTGTTGGATGACATGTTAATTACATTATTTCTGTCAGTATAATACCAACCTGAATAAACAATAAGCGCTATAAAAAAAGATAAAACAGCACCTATTGGTAAAAGCTTATTATTATTAATTTCTGGTGATAGGAATTTATATTCTTCTTTAAAGTTGTCAACTTCTAAACTCTCTTTAAATTCTTGAACTAAAAGGTCGCTATCTAATTTCAACAATCGTGCATAGGATCTTACAAATCCTATTTTATAGGCTGTGCCTGGTAAATCAATCTGGTCACCATTTTCAAAGTCTTTAATAATCTTAACTCTTACTTTTAATAAGGCGCTAGCTTGTTCTTGTGTAAGACCATTATTCACTCTTGCATCAAGACACAATTTACCTATAGTAGTAAGCTCGACATTATCAAAAGCTTCAGTAATCACATCTGAAATAGAAGAATCTTCATCTAGTGAAGATTTTGATTTATCTTTTTCAATTAAAACGGGCATGTAATCTCCTAAAGATAGTTCATTTTATAATGAGATACCTTTTAAATCAACATTTGTTTTAACGGCTCAAATCAAAAAAAATTTACATAATGGATATCAGACATCTAAACCAAATGCAGAATGTAGCGACCTCATTGCAAGTTCATAATAATCTGAGGAAATAAGAACTGAAATCTTAATTTCACTTGTAGAAATAACATGAATATTAATTTGATTTCCAGCCAATGTTTCAAACATCGTCTTAGCTATTCCAGATTGCGTTCGCATTGCGTTTCCTACGACAGAAATTTTCACAACATTTGTATCACTCGTGAACTTATTGAAAGATATTTTTTTTTGGAGTTCTTTTATTTCTTTTTCAGCAATTATCAAATCAGTCTCAGGTATGGTAAATGTAATGTCAGTTACTTCATGATTAATAGACGAAGACTGGACAATCATGTCTACATTAATTGAGTGTTGTGCTAATGTTCCAAAAATTTCTGCGGCTTGACCAGGTTGATCTGGAACTCCATGTAATGTTATTTTAGCCTCATTTAAACTATGAGCAATTCCACTTATTTCAGATTTTTCCATATTTTTTTCCTCTTTAACAATAGAAGTTCCTGGTAAATCTTCAAAACTACTTAGAACTCTTAAATTTACATCATATTTCATAGCTAATGCCACAGACCTAGTTTGAAGAACCTTAGCCCCCTGGGAAGCTAATTCTAACATTTCTTCATATGTAATTATATCAAGTTTCTTTGCGCTTTTGACAATTCTAGGGTCAGTTGTATACACACCGTCAACATCTGTGTAGATATCACAACGAACTGCTAAAAAAGAAGCTGCCATTGCAACTGCTGTTGTGTCTGAACCACCTCTTCCTAAAGTAGTAATCCTATTTTCACTTGATACTCCTTGAAACCCAGAAACTATTGCAACCTGATTAATTTCTAAATCTTTTGAAATGTTATCTACTTTAATTTTTTCAATCACTGATTTCCCGTGTGTTTTATCAGTGACTATTGGTATTTGCCAGCCTAACCAAGAACGAGCTTTTATGGATATTTTTTCCAAAGCGATGGCTAATAGAGCTGACGTAATTTGTTCTCCCGTTGATATAACAGTATCATATTCTGAATAGGGCGGTATATCTGAAGTGTTTTTCACTAAATCTATTAAATTATTTGTAACTCCAGACATAGCTGAAACCACAACTATAACTTTATTACCTTGTTCTACTTCTAATTTAATTTTTAGTGCAATGTTTTTTATTTTTGGAATATCTGCAACTGAAGTTCCTCCAAATTTCAATACCACAATATTCAAATTTCTGTTATCCTTCTAAAATCAAGATATAATTTAAAACATTCAAGAAAACCATATAATGACTAATACAGTAGACGAAAGAGAAATAGAACAATTTTCTTTATTAAGCAACAAGTGGTGGGACAAATCTGGTCCTTTTTCCGCATTACATAAATTATCAAATGCAAGAATTGAATTTATTAAAAATAATGCTAGTAGAATTATTAGTAATAAGAAGTCAGATGCTAAATTTTTAGAAGGCATTGAGTGTATAGATATTGGTTGTGGTGGTGGCATATTATCTGAACGTTTAAGTAGATTGGGAGCAAGAGTAACTGGGATTGATGCTTCAGAGAGTTCTATTAACGTAGCTAAAGAGCATTCATTTAAAAGTCGTTTAGAAATTGATTACAAATGTTTAACTACAAGTGAACTCCTGAGATGTAAGAAAAACAAATTTTTAAATAAATTTGACATTGTCATTGCATCAGAGGTTATTGAACATGTATATGATAGAAAAATTTTCCTATCAGATGTTTCCAAATTGAGCCGATCTGGTGGTTTGATAGTCTTTACCACAATAAATAAATCTTTTTTGGGTATATTGTTAGCAAAGTTTTTTGCTGAAAACATTTTAAAAGTTGTTCCAAAGAATACTCATGATCCAAATAAATTTGTTTCACCACAAAAACTTTCATCAGAAGCCGAAGAGCATAATATCATCTTAGATAATTTTATAGGTTTCGCACCTACTTTAAAAATTAAAAATATCTTAAAAAAGGAATTTGGAGATTTTAGATTATCATCTAATATAGGTGTAAACTACGGCGCCGCTGGTATAAGGTTATAACTTAGTGATCATCTGGTATCCAAGGAATGTTAATTACGTCAATTCCTTCATCTCGTAATTCTTGGATTTCTTTTTTTGTACCATGACCATGAATAGGTCTTTCTTTTATTTCACCTTCTTTCATGGATCTAGCTCTAGAAACAAACTTGTCTCCAACAAAAGTAGAGTTTTTTTGTATTTCCTTTTTTATAGTCCTTAAGATAGTTGTAATATTTTTTAAATTTTCATTTCCTAAAACGTTCTTTTCAGAGTTCGTGACTACTGTGTGATTTTCAATTTTAGTATTATTAGAGGTTTGAGATTTAGCCTTTTTTACATTCGGTGCAGCCAATAATTTAATGATATTATGACTGCCACATATTGGACAATTTATTAGGCCCAATAACATTTGCTTTTCAAATGCCTCAATATTTTGGAACCAGCCATCAAATTCATTTTGTTCAGAACAATATGTAGATTTACACTTTAATTTATATTTAATCATTATGCTTAAATTTTTCCACAACAATGTTTGTATTTTTTTCCTGAATCACATAATGGACATATTGAATTTCTTGGTATTTTTTTGCTACTTGGGAGTGTTTGAGGTTCATTATTATGTTCTTTTGACTGAATATTTTCTTGTTCAATTTCTATATATGATAATACAGACGTTATAGTTTTTCTTAATTTATCAAGCATATTTTCAAATAACTCAAAAGCTTCTTTTTTATATTCATTTAAGGGATCCTTTTGAGCATAAGCTCTTAAACCTATAGATTGCCTCATTTGGTCTAACATCAGTAAATGTTCTTTCCAGCCTTGATCTAAAACTTGTAATAATAGAGTTTTTTCTGCCTGCCTAAAAACGTCAATTCCAAATTTTACAGCACGCTCTGCCATGAAATTGTTAGATAATTCAATTAGACGTGATATGATCTCTTTTTCGATAATACCGTCTTCTCTAGTCCATGTAATAATTGGAACTGTTAGACCTAAATAATTTTTAACATCTGTTGCTAATGTTTCCGATTCCCATTGATCGTGATAACTTTGCTCAGGAATAGAATTGAATACAATCGTTTCTATAACCTCATGGCGCATATCTAAGATCATTTCACTAATATCATCTGATCTCATTATTTCTTTTCTTTGATCAAAAATAACTTTTCTTTGATCATTCATAACATCATCAAACTTTAATAATTGTTTTCTAATTTCAAAATTATGAGCTTCAACTTTACCTTGTGCTTTTTCTACGGCCTTATTTATCCATGGGTGAACAATAGCTTCTCCTTTTTCCAAGCCAAGTTTTCCTAACATTGTCTCTAATCTGTCTGAACCAAATATTCTCATCAGATCGTCTTGTAGAGACAGTAGAAATTTTGAACTTCCAGGGTCACCTTGTCTGCCTGTTCTACCCCGAAGCTGGTTATCAATTCTTCTACTTTCATGACGCTCAGTACCAATTACATACAAACCACCCGCCTTAAGAGCTACATTTTTCTTTTCTTCTATATCGTTTATTAAATTTTTAACTTTCTCAGAGTTCAAATCATCTACTTTAATCTCTTTTGCTTGTCTAATTTCTAAATTTCCACCTAACTGAATGTCTGTGCCTCTACCCGCCATATTAGTTGCTATTGTAACTGAACCTGGAATTCCAGCATAACCTATTATTTGAGCCTCTTGTTCGTGAAACTTTGCATTTAAAACTTCATGATCAATATTTTTGGCCTTCAACAATTTTGACAAAATTTCAGATTTTTCGATTGATACCGTTCCTACTAAAACTGGTTGGTTATTTTTTTGACAGTCTTCAATTAACTTTATTACAGCTTCATCTCTCTCTAGATTGGTTTTATAAATTTCGTCGTTACTATCTATTCGTGCTATTTTTAAATTAGTAGGCACCTCTATTACAAGTAAATTATAAATTTCAGAAAATTCTCCTTCTTCTGTTAGAGCTGTTCCTGTCATTCCTGACAATTTAGGGTACATTCTGAAATAGTTTTGAAAAGTTACACTTGCTAAAGTTTGATTTTCAGGCTGAACAGTAATTTTTTCTTTAGCCTCAATTGCTTGATGTTGGCCTTCGCCAAAACGTCTACCTTCCATGGCACGCCCAGTAAATTCATCAATAATAATTACTTTATTATTTTTAACCATATAATGTGTATTTTTTTTAAAAAGCTTGTGAGCTCTTAAAGCTTGATTTATGTGGTGCAATATAGATACGTTTTTAACATCAAAGAGACTTCCATCCTCAATCAAGTTTTCAGACTTTAATGCTTGTTCAATATTACCAATTCCATCATCGGTGAGATTACAAGTTCTTTGTTTTTCATCCAGTTCATAATCATCTCCTTTAAGTAATGGAATAAACTTGTCTATAGTTTTATATAAAATTGAAGAATCTTCAGATTGACCAGATATAACCAGTGGTGTTCTAGCTTCATCTATTAAAATGGAGTCAACTTCATCAACAATAGCAAAATTGAATGGTCTCTGAACCATTTCATCTAAACTATATTTCATATTATCTCTTAGATAATCAAATCCGAATTCGTTATTAGTTCCGTATGTAATATCAGCTTTATAAGCAAGTCTTCTTTGATGGTCGTCCATTTCAGATACTATACAGCCAACTGACATGCCTAGAAATTCATATATTTGTCCCATCCATTGTGAGTCTCTTTGAGCCAAATAGTCATTTACGGTTACTACGTGAACTCCTTTTCCTTCTAAAGCATTTAAATAGCAAGCTAAAGTGGCAACTAAAGTTTTACCTTCGCCAGTTTTCATTTCGGCAATCTTACCCTCATGAAGAACTAAGCCACCCATCAATTGAACGTCAAAATGTCTTTGATTTAGCGTTCTTTTTGCAGCTTCTCTTACGCTCGCAAAAGCTTCAGGTAAAATATTTATTAAGTTCTGTTCTTTAGATAACAAACCTTTAAAATAAGTGGTCTTTAGTTTTAATTCATCGTCAGAAAGAATTTGAAGATTTTCTTCTAAACTATTAATTTGATCAATGATAGGTTTATATTTTTTTATTTGTCTATCATTGGACGAGCCAAAAAATCTAGACGTTAACTTGTTGAACATTTAATAGAGCTCCAATTATTATATATATATTCTTCATAATCTTTGAATACTATAAAAAAACACATCATTCCTTGTATACTACAAAAAAAACCTGTAAAAAAATTAAACTTATAATTGGATTATTCTAAAATGTCTTCTATTAAAATTTTTTTTATTGTAGTAAAATTACTTTTTGCTTTTTCAATTTGTAACGCTTTAGCTGAAAACCCAAGTAAAGTTATTGCTGCAAAAGTTAATGATCACATTATAACTGCTCAAGACGTATTGGATGCCTTGAACAAATTACCAAAAAAAATAAAAGAAAGGCCTCTGTCTGATATATATCCAAATATTGTAAACGAACTTATAAACCAGCACTTAATTGCAAAACAAGCTTATAAAGAAAAATTAGATTTGAACACTGACGTTGCTCATATATTAAAGAAAAATAAAGATCAAATAATGGCTAAATATTGGTTAAATAATTTTCTTACTAATCAAGTAAAAAAAGAGACTATAGATAAGTACTACAATAATTATGTTAAAAATTTTAAATCATCAAAAGAATTTAATGCTAGCCACATCTTATTAAAAAGTAAAAAAGAAGCTTTGGAAATAATTAAAAAAGTAAAAAATAAATCTAAATTTTCTGAGTTAGCAAGAGAATATTCTATTGGACCCTCTGGGAAAAATGAGGGAAAGTTAGGTTGGTTTCAATCTGGACAAATGGTGAATGCTTTTGAGAAGGCTACATTTGCGCTAAAAAAAGGTACAATAACTGAAGCGCCTGTTAAAACTAAATTTGGATACCACGTCATTATGCTTAATGATATCAGAAATTCTAAGCCAAAAGAATTAAATATTGTTAAACAGCAAATAATTGAGAGAATTAGGAAGTTTTCATTATCTAACCTAGAAAAAGAAATTAGAAAAAATAAAAATATAACTATTGTTGACTTTGAAAATGTTTCTAAAAAAGTAAATAATTAATTTTCTTATAGATTTTATTATGAAAAATAATCATAAAAAAGATATTCATTTGGAAGGCATAAAAGTTTTCACTACTTTTTGTGGAATAAAAAACACTCCTGATAATGAAGATGATCTCCTGCTGGTTGAATTCGATAAATCATGTCCAATTGCCGGAGTTTTTACGAAATCTCTAACATCTAGTGCGCCTGTAAATATATGTAAAAGTAATTTAAGTTCTGCAGAGCAAGCTACTGTAAGAGCCATTGTTGTTAATTCAGGAAACGCAAATGCATTTACAGGTAAATTAGGCGAGGAAACAGTTTTAAAAATTAGTAAGTATCTTTCAAAAAAATTAAATTCCAATATTAACGAAATCTATACTGCATCTACAGGTGTAATTGGTGAACAATTAGATACTAATAAAATTATAAACGGGTTTAAATCAATAACTTCTTACGAAACTCAAAACTGGTTACAAGCAGCACATGCAATTAAAACAACCGACACTTTCCCTAAAGTTGTAATGAGAACATGTAAAATTGAAGGTTTTGAAATTGACATAATTGGTATAGCTAAGGGTTCGGGCATGATAGCACCAAACATGGCGACAATGTTAGGATTTATCTTTACCAATGCCAATTTACATTCAGACATTCTTCAAAGGCTCCTAGCTAAAGCAAACGAAACTAGCTTTAACTCGATAACTGTAGACAGTGACACGTCAACAAGTGATACAGTTTTATTAACTGCAACACGCAGGGCTAATCATAAATTAATTACAAAATATTCAGACAGACGCCTCAAGGAGTTCAAAGTCACTTTATCCAGTCTAATGTTAGAATTAGCAAAATTAATTATTAAAGATGGAGAGGGTGCATCAAAATTTATTACCATTAATGTTACAGGTGCTAAAACAAAAAAATCAGCAAAAAAAATTGCACTTTCTATTGCTAATTCTCCCTTGGTTAAAACTGCAATCGCTGGGGAAGATGCAAATTGGGGAAGAATAATTATGGCTATAGGTAAATCAGGTGAACGCGCGGACAGAGATAAGATTAAAATTTTCATAGGTAACGAATTAGTTACGAATAAAGGGATGCTTCATAAAAATTATTCAGAAGCAAGGGCAACAAAACACTTAAAAGAAGATGAAGTTTATTTGTCTATTGATGTTGGAGTGGGTAAAAGTTGTGGAAAAGTGTATACATGTGATTTAACACATAAATATATTCAGATTAATGCAGATTATAGATCATAAAAATTTAAAAATTGTTGTTTCAATTGCACTTATAAATAATGAAAACGAAATTTTATTATCAAAAAGACCTAAAAAAAAACACTTGTCTGGATTTTGGGAATTTCCTGGAGGTAAAGTTGAAGAAGGTGAAACTCCCGAAAAGGCTCTAATTAGAGAAGTTAAAGAAGAATTAAATATTGATATAAATAACAAGTGTATTGCTCCTTTATCTTTTAGTGAGTTTGATTACAACAATTTTCAATTGTTATTGCTTTTGTATATTTGTAGAAGATGGGATGGGGTACCTATCTCTATGGAAAATAATAAATTAGAATGGGTCAAACCAAATATGCTCCGAGATTATAAAATGCCACCTGCTGATGATGCTTTAATATTTTGTTTACAAGATCTATTTTAAAAATTTAAATGATTTAAGGACACACATGAACAAAGTTAACAAGGTAGTTATATATACAAGTTCTCTATGTGGCTTTTGCTACAAAGCAAAATCTTTATTAAAAAGAAAAAACATTTTTTTTGATGAGATTAATGTTGACATAAACTATGAAAAGAAAAAAGAAATGATTAATAGATCAAATGGGAGAACCTCCGTACCACAAATTTTTTTTGATGACCAACATATTGGTGGGTGGGATGAATTGTATAAACTTGATCAAGAAAATGGATTGGAGATTTTTCAATAAATAACATATCAAAACATCTATCATTAGCATGCCTTCAATACGCTTCAACTAAGGATGAGCTACTTACTTTAAGAATTGTAAAGAAATTAATAAAAGAGGCCGTTGATTTGGGTGCTGAATTTATTGCTTTGCCTGAATGCGCTACTTCTCTTCATGAAAATTCAACAATTACAAAAGAATTGGCAAAACCAGAATTGAAAAATTTCAGCCTACAAACTCTGATAGAATTAGCCAAAAGTAATGCAGTTTATATTTTGATTGGTTCCTTACCAATAAAGTTAGAAAATAAAATAACTAATAGATCCTTCTTAATTGGCCCCGATGGAAAAGTTTTGTATAAATATGATAAAATTCATTTATATGATGTTAATTTACCAAATGGTGATATTTATAGAGAATCAGATACTTACTCATCTGGGAATAAAGCTGTTGTTGGCCAAATAAAAGAAAATAAATTTAAAATCGGAATGACGATTTGCTATGATCTAAGATTTCCAAATTTATACCAAGATTTAGCTAAAAATGGTGCAGATATCATTACTGTTCCTTCAGCTTTCTCTAATGTTACTGGTCCGCATCATTGGCACACACTATTGAAAGCTAGAGCTATTGAAACCGGTTCATTTATAGTTGCGCCAGCTCAAAGCGGTAAACATCAATGTGGAAGAACAAGTTATGGACATTCTTTGATTATTTCTCCTTGGGGGAAAATTTTGAGTGACGCAAAGAAGAAAGAGGGCTTAATTTACACAACGATAAATTTAGAAGAAGTTTCGTTAGCTAGACAAGCAATTCCAAATATATTTAACAAAAAAGAATATTCAACCAATATTTAAATATTTATCTTCTTTTTGTTTTATGATTTCTTCTTTACTTATTGATAATAAGGTGTCTAGTCTTTTTTCTATAACGTTACCTATGGCATTTATAGCCATCTCAGGATTTCTATGAGCACCACCAACAGGTTCTGGGATTACTTCATCAATGATTTTAAATCTTTCCATATCTTGTGCGGTTAATTTTAAAGCTTCTGCCGCCTTGTCTGCATTATCTGCACTTCTCCACAAGATAGAAGAGCAACCTTCAGGTGAAATAACAGAATAAATAGCATGTTCTAACATTAAAGTATTGTTTGCAACAGCTAGAGCAACCGCTCCACCAGAGCCACCCTCACCTGTAATTATTGATATAGTTGGCACTCTGATTTCTAAACTTTTTTGTATGCATCTAGCTATAGCCTCTGCCTGCCCCCTTTGTTCGGCTCCTTTTCCCGGGTAAGCTCCAGCAGTATCAACAAACATAATTATTGGTATTAAAAATTTATCTGCCAACTCCATAAGTCTTACTGCTTTTCTATATCCTTCAGGCCTGGCCATACCAAAATTTTTTAAAATTCTATCATCTGTATTTTTTCCTTTATCAATACCCATAACAATAATGCTTTTACCTTTAAAAATTGCTGTTCCACCTGTAAGGGCATTATCGTCAGAAAAATTTCTGTCACCGGAAAGAGGTATGTAACATTCAAATAATTGTTTAACAATATCTTGAAAATGAGGCCTTTCAGGATGTCTGGAAACCTGAACTTTCTGCCAAGGGGTAAGTTGTGAATAAGTAGATTTTAATTCTTCTGAAACTGCCCCTTGAAGTTTACCAATTTCTTCAGCTATATTTATGTCAGTTCCAGAAGATAAATGACGTAGCTCTTCTATTTTTCCTTCAAGATCTGATATTTGTTTTTCAAAAGATAGAAAATGTTTGATCATATTAAAAGCCTTCGTTATTTTTAAAATTCATTTTATTTAAAGGGTGAGTATCTTTAATAAGGCCTGAAAGCCTCTCTGATTTGACATAAGTATATATTTCAGTAGTGCTAATATCAGCATGTCCTAGCAGTTTTTGTAAAGATCTTAAATCAGCCCCTCGATTTAGCATATGAGTCGCAAAACTATGCCTAATGTTATGAGGTGAAATTTCCTTTTTATCAATGCCTATACTTTTTGACAAACAAGATAAGTCTTTGTAAATAATTTGACGTGAGATATGCCCGCTACCATTTTTTTTAGGAAACATATATTTATTATCTATTGATCCCTGTAAGGTAGATCTGTGCTCTAACCAAATATCTATTACACTTTTAGATTCTTTATTAAAAGCAACCATTCTATAAACGTCACCTTTACCTTTAATTTGCAACTTTTCAGTTATATTTATAAAGTCTGATAATGGCAATTCTAATAACTCAGTAATCCTCATACCTGTTGAGTATAAAATCTCTAGTATTGTTAATGTACGCAAACATTTGTTTTTTTGAAGAGATAAATCTTGTGATTTTTCGTAATCATACTTAGCTTTTTCTAAAAGCGAAATCATAACATTTTCTGATAACGATTTAGGTAATTTTACATGCTTTTTAAAACTTTCTTGATTACTCAAGGGGTTTATTTTTATATACCCTTCTTCTTTTAAAATCTGATAAAATTGTTTAAGTGATGAAAGTTTTCTATTTAATGAGCTTGGTTTAAAATTCTTACTTCTTAATAAAAAAAATATTTTTTTAAAATCGCGTTCTTGCGCTTCTAGAGCATTAATATTATTATCGTTCAATAATTTTAATATTAAATTTATATCAGATCTATATGCACTTTTAGTATTTTTAGATAGACCTTTCTCAGAACTAATAATATTTATTATTCTGTTAACTAACTCGACATTCTGATCTTTGTCTTTTTTCATCATTAGACTTTTTTAAAAATTAATAAACTTAGAGGTCATTATTTCATAAGTAATTTTATCAGCCAAATCTAACAAACCTATTTTAATAAGCGCCGACCTTATAGTAATCATATTGTTTATATCAAAATCAACTAATGTAGTGTCATCCATCAATCTACCTATAAGTAAAACTGTTAGCGCTTTTCTGTCATTATCAGCGGCTTGTTCTATAGATTTTCTTAAAACAAAATTTTTTAAACTATAACTATTTTCCCATCGAATAAAACTATTGTCATCAAATTTTTTTTCATCTGTACTATTTACATAATCAAGCCATTCAATTGAACTTGGTTCTTTCATCCCTGATTTTTCAATAATAGGAATGATAGGCCATGCTCTTTCTTTTAGAATTATTTCCCAATTCCAAGTCTTACCTTTCTCTAACATTATTATATTTGCTAAACTATTATCCGGATATAAGTTTGGTTTGGAAATTATCATCAATCTATTAATTGAATTATTTAGTTCTTTTGTCAGAGAAGATTTATCTATCTTTTCTAAAACAGGAATATACAAATCGGCAATATCTTTAAATCTTCCATTTTTAATTTCTAATTTAACAAACGTTATTATTGACTCTGCTTTTTTAATTTCATCTTTCATGGTTATTATTGCAAGCCAAACGTTAGCTCTATTCAACCCATTAGGTTTTTTTGTATAACTAGATAAAGCTTTTTTTACATCAATATTACCGTCGGCTACAGATTTATAATTTTCAATTATTTCATTAACATTTACAAAACTATAATTCATTTTTTTGTCTAAAAGAAAAGATCTAGCACTGGGAGTTAAATAAGTAAGTGATAAAAGAGAATCTGTATACTCAACCGCAAAATGTGCAATGTAATTTGCTTTAATCGGTATCTTTAAAGTATCCATCATAATTACATGTAAAGGCTGAATTTTATTATACTCATTTTCCAAATTAAAAGTTTTTTCGTTATTATTAATAATCAGAAATAAATTTTCAAAAATTTTATCTGAAAAACCTCTTGATTTAATTAAATCCAGTATAAACTCTGACTGATTTACTTTTCCGTCTATAGCAAGACAAAAAATTCGAGCCATTTGCCAGAAGTTATCCGAATTAATTTTTGATTTTTTGTTAACATATCGGCACGCTTTTTTATCTTGACGGTTTATTAGTTCATATTCTGTCTGCCAACGTTTCCAAAAATCCCACCTTTTGCCTACCGGTAACTGAGTAACTAATTGATATAATTTTTGACTCTCTCCGCCACTTTTAATTTTATATAGTCTAGTTTCTAAGAATTTTACTATATTATCAGAATTACCAATTGGTGGATTAGACGTGCTTAAGTACAAATCGCTTAAAAAAATGTGTAGGCTTTTACTTAATAATATGTCTGGAATGTAATTAAAATTTTCAATTATATCAGACGCCTTCATTTTAGTCCAAATATCTAAACCCATTATTTCATTTACGTCTGTTTTAACACCTAGTGATCCCAATGAAGGCTTTTCTAATTTACTTACTTTAATAATAGAATTTTTATTATTATCCAAAAGTTCTTTATTAGTTGATTTAGTGGTTTGGGAGTACACTTCAATTTCAGCCATATTTAATAGAAAAATAAGACCGCAACTAAAAAAAAAATTTAACACTTTATTGAACAAATTATGACTACCTGGCTACCTTATCATTTACATCTATAATTTTGTTTTTTAACTTATCAGGTGCAGGCATATCTATATATGTCACTGTAGCAAAAACTCCTAAAACAGTAAAAACAAGCACGATTAAAAAAAACTTATAATTTTTCATATACAATTCCAAAATTAATTTAGACCTTAATTTTAAATTATGGCGAGTTTTTGTCTATTATTAACGTGACTACTTAACATAAAATTTAAAAATTTACTAAAAATATAATGTTTCAGAAAAATTTGTATGATAGTTAATTATAATGTTAAAAAAAAATAAAATAAATCTAAAAAGTATTAATAATAATAAAATTATAACTTTCATTGGTATGATGGGCACAGGGAAATCTAAATTTGGCCGTCTAATTGCAAAAAATCTTAGTTTTAATTTTTATGATATAGATTTATTAATTGAACAAAAATTTAACAATACAATTAAAACAATTTTTGAAGAAAAAGGAGAGAAGTTTTTTAGACAAGCTGAAGAAAATATTATTGAAGAATTAATTTTTACTATGTCACATGCTAATAAAAGTTCAGTCATAAGTTTAGGTGGAGGTGCTTTTGACAACGTAAATACAAGAACACTATTATTGAAAAAGTCGCATGTAATTTGGCTGAACACTCCTATAGAGAAACTGATTAATAGAGTTGGTGATGGATCAAAAAGACCTATGATAAGAGGAGATGTTAATAAGTCAATTTCTGAGCTTTTGAAAAAAAGAATTAAATACTATTCACTTTGTCATGATCAATTAAATACTAATGAACTTAATCAGAACCAGATAATTGAAAAAATTACTAAAATAATATCTAATTAGAACAAAAAAGAAACACAATGAAGTCAAAAATCTTAAACGTTTCCTTAAATAGAAAAATAGAAAATTTATCATATCCAATAATTATTGGAGATAATATATTAAGCAGTAGTGGTGAAATTTTAAAAGAATTTATATATAAAAAAAATGTTATTGTTATTTATGATAGTTTTTTTTCTGTTAAAACTAATCCCAATAATGAATTTAAGAAGTTTGTTCAGTCTATAAATAAATTAACAACAACTTTGAATTTCATTGATATTCCCGGAGGAGATCAAACAAAAAATATAGATCAACTTAATGAAATTATTGAAAAAGTATTAACGTATGGAATAGATAGACAAAATGTAATAATTGCATTTGGTGGAGGGGTGATTGGTGACATTGCTGGTTTTGCAGCGTCTATTTTATTGAGAGGAATAAATTTTATACAAGTTCCAACCACCCTTTTATCACAGGTTGATAGTTCTGTGGGAGGTAAAACTGGTATAAATTCAAAAATAGGTAAAAATTTAATTGGCTCTTTTCACCAACCTAAAGCGGTCTTGGCAGATATAAATATACTTAAAACACTTCCAAACCGACAGTTCCGAGCTGGCTTTGCTGAAGTTATTAAATATGGATTAATAAAGGATTTAGAATTTTTCAATTGGTTAAACCAAGAATATGACAGTATTTTCATTCATGACAAAATTAAGTTACAGAAAATGATAACTAAATCTTGTGAAATAAAAGCTGAAGTTATTAAGAATGATGAAAAAGAAGGTGGCAAAAGAGCTCTTCTTAATCTTGGTCACACATTTGCTCATGCTATTGAGTCCTTTGGTAATTTTGATGGAAGAATAATACATGGAGAAGCTGTGTCTATAGGAATATGTTTAGCTTTTAAGCTCTCAAATAAATTATGTTTTTGTTCAACAGATGATACTAAAAAAGTAATTAATCTCTTTCAAAAATCAAAACTACCAACTTCTTTACAAGATATTAAAAAAATATCTATTTCTACATCAGGAATGATACAGAAGTTCAAACTTGATAAAAAAAACAGACAAAACGAGCTTACATTCATATTAAATAAGCAGATTGGTAAGTCCTTTATTAAACATAATGTGAGTGTTAATGTTTTAACCGACTTTTTAAATGAAGAAATTTAATGCCAGAACTGTTTGTTTTTTTTACTAATATTTTATTATTAATTATCTTGTCAGCTTTTTTTTCAAGTTCCGAAACAGCTTTGACTGCAGTTTCAGAAGCAAGAATTCACGAGTTAGCACTTCAAGGTAATAAAAGAGCTGTCACAATTGAAAAAATTTTAGCAAAAAAAGAAAAGATGATAAGTACAATATTAATTGGGAATAATCTAGTGAATATTGTTGCCTCTGTTTACGCAACCAGTTTTGCTATAAGTTATTTTGGAGAGTTTGATTTAATTTTTGTAACCATATTGTTAACAATTGTACTTGTAATTTTTGCTGAAGTAATTCCTAAAACGTATGCTTTTAGCCATGCGGATAGATTAGCTTTAACAGTGGCCCCCATTATCAGACTTTTTATTTTTTTATTTACTCCAGCAACCTTTATAACAGAACGTTTTGCCAAGATTGTTTCTGGCCCAAAAATTGAAGATGAGGAAGCCAAAACTGAAGAACTTAGAGGAATGATTAGATTACATGCTGGTAACGAAAGTCGAGGAAAAGAAAGAGGAAAAATGATGTCAAGCATGCTTGATATGGATGAAGTAACAATTGAAGCTGTTATGACACATAGAGGTGCTGTAACTATGATTGATTCTGAGGAAAATCCAGAAATTATATTCAAGGTCGTTGGTGAAAGTCCTTTTACTAGAATACCAATTTATTCAGGGAATCCTGATAATATTATAGGAATACTTCACGCTAAAGAGTTGTTTAGAAATTTGAGAAGACGTAATTTTAAAAATATCAACTCAATAAACTTATCTGAATTGATGATACAACCATATTTTGCCCCAGAAACAACTTTGTTATTTGACCAATTAGAAATCTTCAAAACTAGAAGAGAACATTTTGCAGTTGTAGTGGACGAGTATGGTGACTTTCGAGGCATTGTTACCCTAGAGGATATATTAGAAGAAATCGTGGGTGAAATTGATGATGAAACTGATATTAAGGTTAAAGGTGTAAAACTACAACCTGATGGATCTTTTATTGTTGACGGTTCTGTTACAATAAGAGATTTAAATAGGTCACTAAATTGGTCCCTTCCTGACCAAAATGCAAATACTGTTGCTGGGTTAGTTTTGTATGAATCAAAAACAATTCCAGAGCCTGGTCAAGAATTTAGATTTTTTGATATAAGATTTAGGATACTACAAAAAAAAGGTAATTTCGTCTCTCAATTACGTTTATGGAACGAAATGGCGACAGAAAAAATATAAAAATTTATTTTATATATTTTTGTGTTCATTAGTTGTAAAAGTCTTAATTACTACTGAATGAAGGTCTGATAAAAACTCTTCTTTGAGACATTTATTTACCATTCTGTGTCTATCAATCGTATTTTTATTATGAAATTTTTCAGAAACTATTATAATTTCAAAATGGCTTTCAACATTTTCTTTAAAGTTTTGGTGACCTCTATGTTGTTCCGAAACGTCTAAAACAGAAAGAAAATGTGGTTTAAAATAGTTTACAATTATTTCTTCAATCTTTATTTTTCTTTTCAAAATAACTTTCCACTTATTAAATTTAAAAAATGCATTCCAATCTTGCACGTATCAAAAGATAATCCTATAATAAATTAAAAAAATAAAGTTATGCTTAACATAAAAAAAAATGAAAATAGTGAAAAAATTTGCTCTAATCCAGGTTGTGAAGAAACTGGTATTTATCCTGCACCTAAATCAAGAGAAAATTTAAATGAATACTTATATTTTTGTATAAATTGTATAAAAATATTCAACAAGTCTTGGAATTATTTTGCAGGATTAAGTGAAAAAGAATTAGAGATTGAAATACGAAAATCTGTTACTTGGGATAGACCAAGTTGGAAATTTGGTACTAAAAACTTAAATCATGATTTTGAAAAAGCCTTCAGGGCCTTCAATGGACAAAAAAAATTAATTAAAGAGAAAGTTGTCGATAAAAAACTAGAGCGTTGCTTTAAAGTTTTAGGTTTAAATTCAGACAGTAAATTACGTGAGGTAAAATCTAGGTATAAAAATTTAGCAAAGAAATGGCATCCTGATGTCCTAAATGAAAAAAATTTAAAAAACAAAGATACATTCATAAATATAACAAATGCCTACAAAACTATTTTAAAATCATTTACAAAAACTACAAAAAATAAATAAACCTGCTTTGGAGAAACTATAATGAATAAAGTTAGTTTAACTAACAATATGGACTTTAACTCTGAAACTTTTCCCACTTCTCTAACTTCAGTTATAGATTCCGAAAAGGTTTTTGGCTTTAAAAGTAATATGAAAATTTTAGGATTTAAAGAAAAAACTAAATTTGTACCTGATATTGATCAGTCTTATTTATTCGATGAAATAACTACAAAAGCAATCCTTGCAGGGTTTTGTTATAATAGAAGAGTGATGATACAAGGGTACCATGGTACTGGAAAATCAACTCATATAGAACAAGTTGCTGCAAGATTAAATTGGCCTTGTGTTAGAGTAAATCTCGATAGTCATATTAGTCGTTTAGATCTAATAGGTAAAGACGCTATTGTTTTAAAAGATGGTAAACAAATTACAGAATTTAGGGAAGGTGTTTTACCTTGGGCGTTACAGAACCCAGTTGCAATTGTTTTTGACGAATATGATGCAGGTAGAGCGGATGTAATGTTTGTTATTCAAAGAGTTTTAGAGGTTTCAGGTAAGCTAACACTTCTTGACAATAATAGAGTTATTAATCCTCATCAAAACTTTAGATTATTTGCGACAGCTAACACAGTAGGTTTAGGTGACACTACGGGTTTGTATCATGGAACTCAGCAGATTAATCAAGGTCAAATGGATAGATGGTCAGTTGTTTCCACTTTAAATTATTTACCTGCAAAAGCAGAAGAGGAAATAGTTGCATCTAAGGTACCAAATTTTAGAACTAAAGAAGGAAAAGAAACTATCAAATCCATGGTTTCTATAGCTGAATTAACAAGAAATGGTTTTATCTCAGGTGACCTTTCAACAGTAATGTCTCCAAGAACTGTTATAACATGGGCAGAAAATACAAATATAGTTGAAGATATAGATTTAGCTTTCAAATTAACTTTTTTTAATAAGTGCGATGAAATGGAACGACCAATATTGTCAGAATATTATCAAAGATGTTTTGGAAGAGATTTAATTAAAGTTGACAAAACTGTAGATCTTTAAATCTGCAGATGAGTAATAAATCTGAAAATACTCAATTCCAAAATGCAACTGCCTCTACTCTAAAGGCTGTTTCGGGAGATCTTGAAAGTGAAAGAGAGATTAAATTTTCTGGAAGTTCAAGTTATTTATCGTCAAAAGAGATTAGATTACCTCAAATTTTAAAAGAATTGGATAGTACGCAGCTTTCAAGATTAAGGGGTGAATCTGATAAAATTGCTCTTAGAATAAAGCATCATGACCCCATCGTGCATAATAAGTATTTGCCATCATCAGATCTATCATCTCAAATATTTCAATTTGCTGAAGATTCTCGCATAGAGTCTATAGGATCAAAAAATTTTGTTGGCATAAAGAATAATCTGCAAAATTTAGTTGAAGAAAAATTTAAAGAAACAATTTTGCCTATACCAGGTGGAGACGATAAAGAAGCCCTAATGAACGCATTACAGTTAGTAATTAGAGAAAAAATCACTGGATGCAGTTCACCAGTAAACACCTCTTTATCGCTTGAAAAATGGCGTCCTTGGATTAATAGTAAAATAGGGAATTTACTTAATCAATTGGCAGAAAACACCCAAGATCAAGAAAATTATGCTAAAAAAACTAAAGAATTGTTGACTGCTCTTCAAGCAGATATAGGTGAGACAGATCAAAATAAATCTGGTGAAAATGAAGATGAGACTGATGAAAGTAATACAGATGAAAGTGAAGATAATGGTTCTTCTGCCCAAAGTGATAGTGACGACGATCAAGATACAGGCTTAGATGGTGGCAGTGAAGCACAAGATGAAGATGGAGAAATAGATGGTGAAGCACACGAAGGTGATTCGGAAGATCAAGATGGAGAGAGTGAAGGTGAGATAGCCTCTAATCCTCTTTCCGGTCATAACCAAGGTAAAAATAATGTTAATTATAGTTACCAGGTTTTTTCTACAAAGTATGACGAGATTGTTAATGCTACAGATCTGTGCGAAGAGGATGAGTTAAATAGGCTTCGAGGTACTTTAGATAAACAACTCGAAACACTTCAAGGTGCCATTTCAAGATTAGCTAATAAGCTACAAAGAAAATTACAAGCAAAACAAAATAGAACTTGGAATTTTGATCTTGAAGAGGGAATGCTTGATGCCTCAAAATTGTCACGAATAATTACACAACCTTTATTTCCTCTTTCTTACAAACAAGAGAAAGATATGAAATTTAGAGATACAATCGTAACATTATTAATAGATAATTCAGGATCAATGAGAGGCCGTCCAATAACAATTGCTGCTATTTGTGCTGATATAATGGCAAGGACACTTGAAAGATGTGGCGTAAAAGTTGAAATTCTTGGCTTTACTACAAAAGCTTGGAAAGGAGGACAATCCAGAGAAGAATGGATCAATGAAGGTAAGCCTTCTTATCCAGGTAGATTAAATGACTTAAGACATATAATTTATAAACCTGCGGACACTCCATGGAGAAGGTCCAAGAATTCGCTTGGATTAATGCTAAGAGAGGGTATTTTGAAGGAAAACATAGATGGTGAAGCATTAATCTGGGCCCATGAAAGATTATTAGGCAGATTAGAAGAAAGAAAAATTCTTATGGTTGTAAGTGATGGTGCACCAGTTGATGATACTACATTATCTTCAAACAGTGGAAACTATCTGGAACTTCACTTGAAACAAGTTATTTCTTTTATTGAAAGCAAATCACCTGTTGAATTAGTCGCAATAGGAATAGGGCATGATGTTACAAGATATTACAATAAAGCTGTAACCTTAACTGACGCTGAGCAACTTGGAGGAGCTTTAACAGAACAGTTGGCTGACTTATTTAATGAGGAGTAATTTAAGTAGAATTAGTTTCATTTTTAATATTTTTTAATATTAATTTTTTTACAGATATCGCTTCTGGAGCTAAAACTCTATTTTTTGTCTTTGTTAGATAATCGTCTAAACCACCATTTTTTTCGACTGATTTTAAAGCACGTACGCTTACCTTTAAACTAATGTATTTATCCAATGTTTTACTAAAAAATTTAACGTTTTGAAGATTAGGTAAAAATTTTCTTTTTGTTTTATTTTTAGCATGACTAACGTTATTTCCACTCATAACGTTTTTACCAGAAATTTCACACACCCTAGACATTTTTAAACCCCTATCAATAATAAAAGGTTTATAAAATATGCTTTTTAAAAGGTCAAGTTAAATGGGACAAGAAAGCAATTTAAGTTTGAGGATTATCTGTAATTCCGTCATTAGCAATCTTCATCGCAGCTTCAGGATTATCAACTATACCTCTCACATCGTTAATTGAACTTATTTTATCTCTATTCATTAATTGAAGTAACCCTTCTAAAATATTGTCAGCAATTAAAGGGCCAACAAAGGTCATAGAGGAATATAATTGGACAAGATGAGCACCACATAAAATTTTAGCATATGCAGATTTAGCATCTAACACTCCACCGGCAGCAATTAAATATAAATTATATTTTTTGTATTTTATTATTTTATTTGCCAAAGCCAAAAAAGTAGTCGATTTATTAAAAAGTGGTTTCCCAGAAAGTCCACCCTCTTCATGCAAATTATCAGGATGAAGATCTTTGTATCTATCTACAGTTGTGTTGGAAACTATTAAGCCTGAAATATTATTTTTATTAGCGGTTTCAATTATTAGATTCAAATTTTTTTCAGTTATATCAGGAGAAATTTTTAAAAATATTGGTAAATGTAACTCTGGATTTTTAGATTCGACGATACCATTTTTTACAGATATGAGTACTTTTTCTAAGTTTTCAGTTTCATGAAAATCCCGTAAATTTGGCGTGTTAGGGGAAGATATATTTATAGTAAGATAATCTGCAAACTCTGATAGGCCTTTAGAAAGTATTTCATAATCTTTAAATCTATTATTGCTATCTTTGTTTGGCCCTATATTAATACCTAAAACAAAGTCGCTACCAACTGGAAATTTCTTTCTGTAATGTTTTAATTTTATTATAGCCTGAGCCATTCCCAAATTATTAAATCCATTTCTATTTATTATTGCTTGATCTTTTTCTAATCTGAATACTCTTGGTTTGGGGTTTCCATACTGTGGTAATGGGGTAATGGTTCCAACTTCAGTTAATCCAAAATTCAAATGATGTATTTTTTCAATTACTTGTGCATTTTTATCAAAACCTGCTGCAACACCAAGAAAATTACTAAAAAGTAAATTATTAATTTTAACTGGAATTTCTATTCGCTTTAATCTTGGATGCAATCCTAACTTTAATGCAGTTAAAGATATTTGATGAGCAATTTCTGGGTCAAGTTTTCTGACAAAAAAAGTAATAAATTTCCAGATCATTCTTTACCTATTCTTTAACTAATTCACCTTCAAGTACTTTTTCTAATAATTCTTTAGTTGTTTCTATGCCATAAAGTTTTATAAAACTTCCCATCCTAGGACCTTCTGGTTGACCCAATACAGTTTCGTACAATCCTTTGAACCAATCACGTAAATTTTTATAGTCTAATTTTTTTCCTATAGAAAATATGATGGATTGTATTTCATCTGATGAGGTTTCTTTATCTAAAGTTGATAAAATTTCAATTAATTCTGTAATCCCTTTTTTTTCTTTGTCTGAAGGTAATCTATATTTTTTTTGAGGTTCAATCATCTCTTTATAAAAATTAACAGCTAAGTTAATTAACTCCTCTATTTCATCTGTTCTTTTTATATCTGAAGCATAGCTTGAAACATATCCCCAAACTGTATCGGTATCATTTGCATGACAAACTGATGCTAAATTTAGTAATAAGGTATAAGTAACAGGCAAATCATTAATTTTTGGTAAACCTTTATGAATATGCCAAACTGGATTATTAATTTTTTCATCATCTGTTTGTTCATTATATTTTTTTAAATGTGAAAAATATTCATCAGTAGTTTTAGGAATAATATCAAAAAAAAGTCTTTTGGCTCTCTTAGGATTTGTAAACATAAAAAGACTTAAAGATTCTGCAGTGCCGTATCTTAACCATTCTTCAATAGATAATCCATTCCCTTTCGATTTTGAAATCTTCTCACCATTATTGTCTAGAAAAAGTTCGTAAGAAAAACCAGATGGTGGTGAAAAGCCAAGAATTCGTAAAATTTTACTAGATAAAATTACACTTTCTGATAAATCCTTTCCTGACATTTCATAGTCAACTCCAAGGGCAAGCCAGCGCATTGCCCAATCACATTTCCATTGTAACTTGCAAGCACCACCTAAGATGGATACTGTAACTGTTGTTTTTGAATCTTCGTCAAAATAACTAACTGTATTGTTTTTATTATCAATAGAAGTGATATTTACCTGTAAAACCTTTCCTGACTTAGGACAAACGGGTAAGAATGGACTATAGGTTTTTTTTCGTTCTTCTCCTAAGGTAGGTAGGATTACATTTTTAATATCTTCGTAATGTAATAAAATCTTTTTAAGAGCATTATTAAACTTACCACTTTTATAACAGTTAGTTGCAGAAATAAATTCATACTCAAAACTGAATCGGTCTAAAAATTCTTTCAATTTAGAATTATTATGAGCTCCAAAACTATCAAACTTTCCAAATGGATCTGGAACATTCGTTAGTGGATGATCTATATAATTTTCTAGCAAAGTCTTGTTAGGAACATTCTCAGGAACTTTACGAAAACCATCCATATCGTCTGAAAAACAAATTAATTTTGTATTTTTTCCTGTCAAAGTTTGAAAAGCAAAACGTACTATGTTAGTCCTGGCGACTTCTCCAAAAGTCCCTATGTGGGGCAATCCAGAGGGACCATATCCAGTTTCGAACAAAACTGGCGGTTCATTTTCTTCACCCGACTTGCTTCCTATTTGTTTTAATCTATCTCTTAAATTTCGTGCTTCAACAAAAGGCCACGAATTCGATTTTTCAGCAATTTTTTGTACTTCAGAATTGTTCATAATTTACTTCTTATTATTTTATAATATAGCTATATCAGTTAAGTCAGGTAGGCAACAATTTATAAACATCTAGACATAAAAAAACACCTCTAATGTTAATTAGAGGTGTTGTATAGTTTTAATGAGGATTATGATTACATCATGCCTGGCATACCACCCATGCCACCCATTCCGCCCATGCCGCCCATGCCGCCCATGTCAGGCATTCCACCACCAGCACCGCCAGCAGCTGGCTCAGGTTTATCGGCAACCATTGCTTCAGTTGTAATTAAAAGGCCAGCTACAGAAGCTGCATTTTGCAAAGCTGATCTAACAACCTTAGTAGGATCTATAACACCAGCTTTAACTAAATCGGTAAATTCATTAGTTTGAGCATTAAATCCAAAGTTTGCGTCTGTAGATTCTAATAATTTTCCAACAATAACTGCACCATCTTGGCCTGCATTGTCAGCTATTTGTTTAGCAGGAGCCTTCAGAGCTCTTCTGACAATGTCAACTCCCATTTTCTGGTCAGGATTATCTACCTTGACTTTGTCTAAAGCAGGAATAGCTTTCACAAATACAACACCACCACCAGGAACAATACCTTCTTCTACAGCAGCCCTAGTTGCATGCATTGCGTCATCCACACGATCCTTACGTTCTTTAACTTCAACTTCTGTTGCTCCACCAACTTTTATTACAGCAACACCACCAGCTAATTTAGCCAATCTTTCTTGAAGTTTTTCTTTATCATAATCGGATGTTGTTTCTTCAATCTGCGCTCTAATCTGGTTGCATCTTGCTGCAATATCGTCTTTAGAACCAGCGCCATCTATAATAGTGGTTTCCTCTTTCGTTACTTCCACTCTTTTGGCAGTACCTAGCATTTCAAGGGTTACATTATCGAGTTTGATACCTAAATCTTCAGAAATTAGATCACCTTTTGTCAGAATTGCAATATCTTCTAACATAGCTTTTCTTCGATCACCAAATCCTGGAGCTTTAACTGCAGCAATTTTTAAACCGCCTCTTAGCTTATTTACAACAAGTGTTGCAAGAGCTTCGCCTTCTACATCTTCAGCAATTATCAATAACGGCTTACCAGATTGAACAACCTTTTCTAATACAGGAAGCATTTCTTGAAGATTAGCTAATTTCTTTTCAAATAAAAGTATATATGGATCATCCATTACAACTTTCATTTTGTCAGCATCAGTTATAAAATAGGGTGATAAGTAACCTCTGTCAAATTGCATGCCCTCAACAACATCTAATTCAGTTGCAAGTGTTTTAGCTTCTTCAACAGTAATAACGCCTTCATTGCCGACTTTATCCATAGCTTTAGCAATCATATCACCAATCTCACCTTCTCCGTTGGCAGATAAAGTTCCAACTTGAGCAACTTCAGAATTTGTAGATATTTTACTAGTTCTTGTTTCTAAATCAGCAACTACAGCTTCAATCGCTAAATCAATTCCTCTCTTAAGATCCATGGGATTAAGTCCAGCAGCAACGGCTTTTGATCCTTCTTTTACTATAGCCTGTGCTAAAACTGTAGCAGTTGTTGTTCCATCGCCAGCAACATCGTTGGCCTTAGATGCAACTTCTCTAACCATTTGTGCGCCCATGTTTTGAAATTTTTCTTTTAATTCAATTTCTTTAGCAACAGTAACACCATCTTTTGTTATTCTTGGAGCCCCAAACGCCTTGTCAAGAACTACATTTCTACCTTTAGGTCCCAATGTTACTTTTACAGCTTCTGCGAGTATGTCTACGCCCTCAAGCATTTGAGCTCTGGCGTTTGCGCCGAATTTAACTTCTTTAGCGGCCATTTTCTATTCCTTTCAAATTATAAAGTAATTATTATTTAATTTAGAGAATAATTAACCCATTATTCCCATAATATCGCTTTCTTTCATGATCAATAGATCTTTACCATCAAGCTTGACTTCAGTGCCGGACCATTTTCCGAAAAGTACAACATCATTTTCTTTAACATCCAAAGGTTGAACTTTACCTGTCTCGTCACGCGCACCTGAACCTGCTGCAATAATTTTACCTTGCATAGGCTTCTCTTGAGCTGAATCTGGAATTATTATTCCACTAGCAGTTTTTTCTTCAGCTTCAAGACGCTCAACTACTACTCTATCGTGAAGTGGCCTAAACTTCATGCCTTAATCTCCCTTATTTAAAAAAGTTAAAATTAAACAATAAATCCATTATTGATGAACCTTAAATAATGTTTTATTGTTAACTTTCAAGACAAAAAAAATTTTTTTTTTAAATATTGTTTTTGTTAAATTAATTCACACATATACATCATAATTTACAACAATATGTTAAAATGAAATCCATCTCACATTCTGAACAAATTCGCATATGGTTACTGTCAACTATCATTATGGTTATACTAATGATTTTGATTGGAGGAGTCACTAGATTAACTGACTCTGGTCTATCAATGGTAGAATGGCGTCCACTTTGGGGATTCCTACCTCCAATTTCGCAATTTGAATGGAATAGAGTATTTGAATTATATATGAAATCACCAGAATATATTTTTAAGAATAAGGGAATGAGCTTAGAAGAATTTAAGGAAATATTTTTTTGGGAATATTTTCATAGGCTTTGGGGAAGGTTAATTGGAATTATTTTTATAATTCCATTGTTATTTTTTATAATTGTAAAAAAGATACCGAAATCCATTTTATCAAAATTATTTTTAATCTTATTTTTAGGTGGATTACAAGGCTTTATAGGTTGGTGGATGGTCAAGTCCGGCCTAGTAAATGACCCAACTGTTTCCCAATACCGTCTAACAATTCATTTATCTAATGCTTTGTTAATACTATCTCTTTTAATTTGGGTTTATCTTGATGTTAAAGAAGGTGTTTCCCAAATCAAGCCAGATTTTAGTTTTTTTATGTTTTCAATATTATTTATAACTATTATAGCCGGTGCATTTGTTGCAGGAATGGATGCTGGCTTGATGTATAACGAGTACCCTTTTATGGGAGACAGTTTAATACCTGAAAATTATGGTGAATATCAATTATTAGACCCATTTGAAAATCCAGCATCTGCTCAATTTCATCATAGACATTTAGCTTTATTTACTACGTTGTGCGCTCTGTTTTATTGTTACAAGTATTACTTCGAGAGTGAAGACAAAAAAGTTAAAAAACTATCTTTGCTCATATCTATCGTAGTATGTTCACAATTCACGTTAGGCATTATAACACTAATTAATATGGTGCCAGTATATTTAGGGGCAATACATCAAACTGGTGCTGTCATTTTATTTATCTCATTAATATGTTCTATGCACAGACTTAATTTAATTGAAAAAACTTAATTGATTTTTGTTTTCTTATCTAACCTTATCCCAAGTTCCTTAAGTTGAGCATCGTTAATTTCGTTAGGAGCATTCATCATTAAGTCTTCTGCTTTTCCTGTCATTGGAAATAAAATCACTTCTCTTATATTTGGCTCATCCGCTAATAACATCACAATTCTATCTATACCTGGGGCTATTCCTCCATGGGGCGGCGCTCCGAATTTAAAAGCATTAATCATACCAGGAAATTTGTTGTTTACCACATCACGTTTATGACCTGCAATTTCAAAAGCTTTGTACATTATTTCTGGTACATGATTTCGTATCGCACCTGATGAAAGCTCAATTCCGTTGCAAACCAAGTCATATTGGAAAGCTAATATTTCTAGTGGGTCTTTATTTAAGAGAGCTTCCATTCCGCCTTGGGGCATAGAAAATGGATTATGTGAAAATTCTATTTCACCAGTTTTATCATCTTTTTCATACATTGGATAGTCTACCACCCAACAAAATTTAAAGATATCGTGCTCTATTAATTCTCTGTCATTTGCTATCTTAACTCTTGCTTTTCCTGCTAAATTTGCTGCTTCATTTTCATTTGCACACGAAAAAAATAAAGCATCACCATCTTTAAGGTCAAATAAAGCTTTCATCTCTAGTGACTTATCAATCCCCAATGCATTAGCAATCGGACCTTTTGCAGTTTCTTCACCAAAAATTATATAACCCATCCCCGGTGCTCCTTCACCTTGAGCCCAACTATTCATTCTATCAGCAACTGACCTAGAACCACAATGAGGACCAGGAATTCCTCTTACTACCGCTCCATTTTCAATAGATTTTGCAAAGATGGTAAAACCAGAATTTGCAAAAAAATCAGTGACATCTTTGATTTCAAGAGTAAATCTTAAATCAGGCTTGTCATTACCATATTTTAACATTGAATCTTTAAAGGTAATTTTTGGGAAAACAGCATCAATTTTTCTATTAGAGAATTTCGTGAAAACCTCTCTTATAACTGGTTCAACAGCGTGAAAAACATCTTCTTGTTCTACATAAGACATTTCTAAATCTAATTGATAAAATTCTCCAGGTGATCTGTCAGCTCTACTATCCTCATCTCTAAAACATGGTGCAATTTGAAAATATTTATCAAAACCTGAAACCATTATCAGCTGTTTAAACTGTTGAGGTGCTTGTGGTAAAGCGTAGAACTTACCTTTATTTAACCTTGAAGGTACTAAAAAATCTCTTGCGCCCTCGGGACTTGAAGCAGTTAGAATAGGAGTTTGAAATTCGAGGAAACCTAATTCTAACATTTTATTTCTTATGGTTTGGATGACATTTGATCTTAAAATAATATTTGAATGAGGCCTACTCCTCCTAAGATCTAAATATCGGTATTTTAACCTGGTTTCCTCTCCATAATCTTCGTCTGAATTTACCTGTAATGGTAATGTATTTGATTTTGAGATTATTTTTAATTCAGAAAGATTTACTTCAATATTTCCTGTAGGAAGATTTTTATTTATAGTTTCCTCAGATCTTTCAACTACTGTTCCACTTATTGTAATAACGCTCTCAAGAGATACATTTTCAACAACAGAGAAGTTTTTATTTGATGAATCAACTACAACTTGTGTTAACCCATAATGATCTCTTAAATCTATAAATATTAATTGACCATGGTCTCTTTTTCTGTGAACCCAGCCTGATAGTTTCACACTGTCCTGTACGTTTTCAATTCTTAATTCGTGACATTTGTGAGTTCTATATTTATGCATAATATTTTCCTAAAATTTAATCTAATTTTTTGAAATAGATCTGTCTTTTATTTCTTTCATAATTTGAAGAGCTTTTTTATTATTTATCTGTGGCCAAATTGCTATTTCAGAAGAAGATCTTAAGCATCCAATACATAAGCCACTTTGAGGATCAATTGAACAAACTCCCACACAAGGACTAATAACATGTTTTTTATTCATTAAATTACCTAAGTTATTTTGTGTTATCTTTAATAGCCGCTGCTAACATTTCCAAAAGGTCTGAAATTCCAGCTTCACCACTAGTTGCGCTTATTAAGTTTTTATCTCTTACAGTCGGCTTGTCTATAATTTCTGCTCCAGCAGCAATTAAGAGAGCGCTGTCAGCGTCAGACGCAGCAACTTTTCTACCTTCAGCAGCGTCAATAGTTGTTAATAGCATTGATGAAACTCCGGCTAGAGCTACTGGTTCGTTTTCTCTGAGAAACGCCCTTAAGATTCTTCTTACATGAAGATCACTACTTAGCGTTTCAATCTGATTTGCTCCACCAGGTACTATTAAGGCATCAAAGTCTATTGCCAATGTTTCAGAAACAGGAAGGTCAACTGGATAAGACAAACCCCATTTTTCTGAGGCCCATCCATTTGTAGTGCCTATGTCCCTTGAGACAATTGTGTAGGAACCTTCTGCCGCTAATATTGTTTTTTGTATTATTAAAAATTGCTCTTCATTGAAGCCGCTAGCAACCATAATAGCAAATTTTTTACCTTTAAAGGCCGAAGTGTCAGACAAAATATTCTCCTGAATCATTATATTAACGTTCTATAAAAGATTTATTATACGTTATCAAGTGTACTAAACAAATTTAAAATCTCCATTTACAAATCTTTTTACTTAAATAGGCTACAGTAATTAATATTATAATTGGTATTATTATCTGAAAAAAAGTTGCCACTCCTAAGTCTTGCCTTGAACCACTTAAGGCTAAATTCAAAGCCTCTACTGTTAGAGTAGTAATTCTTCCTCCGCCAAAAAAATAAACTGGCGTGTAAAGAGAGAATGAAACAAGCATCCCGATAGCAAAAGATGTTAACAATGAAGACATAACTATCGGAATCTTTATACTTAGTAGCCTCTGTAATCTGTTTTTCCCAAGAGAAGTCGCAACTATTATTATTTCTTTTTTAATTTCTCTCAAAGATGGTGCTAATATTATAAAACTATACGGAATAACATAAAATAATTGTATGATAATTAAGGGAAGTAAATAACTGTCAAAATCAAAAATTATTATAAAACTTTGTAAACCAATTAAAAAAGAT
>CABYBQ010000011.1 GCA_902517275.1 uncultured SAR116 cluster alpha proteobacterium | reverse complement strand
CTCCAAGCCAACCTGATAATATTTCGCCTTTGTTTGATATTATCGCTTTCATGCCAGGTTTTGCAGCAGTTGACGACATAGTTCTAATGACAGTAGCAATTACAAAAGAAGATCCCTTTTTTTCAAGAGTTTTCAAAACATTTTCAAAATTTAATTTTTCATCATTATTTGTCATATCATACATAATTCTTTTTCTAAATTTTCTAAATCTTCGATAGTACTACAAGGGGCAAATAAATCTAAATACGAAGATGCTTCTTTCATGCTAGCAGCAACTGGTTCATAATTCTCCCATCCAAGAAGAGGATTTAGCCATATTATTTTACAATTTCTCTTTTTTAATTTTTCAAGTTCTTGCGAAACAATTTTTGGACTTCCTGTGTCATAACCATCAGAAATAATAATAACAACTGTTCTACCATTAACTTGGTTTTTTGAATAAACATTATTAAATTCTTTTAATGACTTTCCAATTTTAGTACCACCCGAAAATCCCTCTGTAATTAAAGAAATCCTATTAACCGCATTTAAAGTGTCATTATCTTTGAGATATTCTGTAACTCTCATCAATCTGGTGTGAAACAAATATACATCTGCAGATTGATCAACTCCTACCAAACCTTTGACAAAAGTTAAAAAAATCTGACTATATACCTTCATAGATCCCGATATATCTAATATGGTTACTATTCTCATCGGCTTTTTAGGCTTACTTTTTTTATACAGTTTAATAGGATACCCTTCATAAGGTAATGATTTACTAACAATTTTCCTTAAGTCTAATTTAACACCTTTTCTATCTACTATTAATCGTCTTGATCTTTTATGTTTAATTGACTTAGCTATTTTCAAAACAGCTGAATGTATCCTTTTTTGTAAATCAGAATCAATTAATTCTTTTAAATCTGTTTTCTTTTTGTTTTCTATAAAACTGGCAGTTATTTTAGACACTGCATTGCTAGAAGCTTCCATTTCATTTTCGTTATTAGTCACAGATTTATTTGTTGATTCATTGTCAAGTGTACCTTGCTCAGGAGGGGCTAAAATACTTCGAGTATTAATTGAATCGTTATTTTTATTATTATTTTGTCTTTGGATATTTGTTTTTTTTCTTCCTTCATTTGTCCAGAAGGAATCGAACAATTCATCAAATTTTTCATATGTATCAAAATTGTAACAATAAATAGATTTAAGAGCGTTTTTCCATTCTTGTATTTTAGACAAATCAATATTTTGCAAACCATTAAGAGACTGAGTTACCTGATCAAAGGAAGTGTTAAAACCGTTAGCAAACATGTGATGACTGAAGTCTAACAACCTAGAAGTTTTGGACGACCTTAATAGAAATTTTGTAGGTTTAAGCATATTATACTTTAGCTAATTTCTGACTAGTTTCTAAAGAAATAATTGCCTTGTCAGCTTCTGTTTTTAACAAACAGACCAAAGTTGAATGTAAGATTTCATGATTTTCAGATAAATCCTTTAATCCCAATCCTGATATAGCGGCAGCCCAGTCTAAAGTTTCTGCTATACCAGGTTTTTTTTCTAAGTCTTCCATTCTTAAATTTTGGACAAAGCTAACAATTTGTTTTGATAATTCTAATTCAATATCCGGCATTTTTTTTTGCAATATTTGAAGCTCAAGTTCTTTTTTTGGGTAGTATACATAATTATAAATGCACCTTCTTCTTAACGCATCAGACAAATCTCTAGTACTGTTAGACGTTATAATTACAATTGGCTTTGATGTAGCTTTTATCGTACCAAATTCAGGTATAGACACCTGAAACTCCGACAAAATTTCTAGAAGATACGCTTCAAACTCTTCGTCAGCTCTGTCGATTTCGTCAATGAGGAGAACAGGTGATTTCTTTTGAGTTATTGCCTTTAATAAAGGTCTTTCCAAAAGAAAATCTCTAGAAAATATGTGGTTATCAATATCTATTTCATTGTTACTTTTGGTTTCGTTAGAACGAATTGCAAGTAATTGTTTTTGATAATTCCATTCATAGATTGTTGAGGTAGAATCAAGACCTTCGTAACATTGCAATCTTATAAGACTAGTTTCATGTAATTTAGATAAAGCAATGGCGAGGGCAGTTTTTCCAATACCTGCCTCACCTTCTAATAATAAAGGTCTACCAAGACTTGAGGCTATGTGAATACTCATAGCTAATTCATCTGATGCTATATAATCTAAATCATATAGATACTTCTTAATATTTTGCCATTGCATTTTTGTTTATCAGCTAGACTAACTATGAAGTCCAAGATCTTTAGCAATCTTCCAAACTCTCCAATGATCATGAGGCATATGTGCCTGAGTTAATCCAAATGGTTTAAAAGCGTCATGTACAGCATTTGAAAAAGCAGACACTCCACCTACATTAGGACTTTCACCTACACCCTTTGCACCTATAGGATGATGCGGACTTGGTGTTTCTGTATAATCAGTTTCGTAATTTGGTGTTTCCCAAGCAGTTGGAATAAAAAAGTCCATCAAAGTACCTGTCATGACATTACCTTGCTCATCATAAGCAATTTCCTGTCCCATAGATATGGCTAGAGCTTCTGTTAATCCACCGTGAACCTGGCCTTCGATAATCATTGGATTTATTCGAGTACCACAATCGTCAAGAGCGTAAACTTGTTTTATGTCACTTACCCCGGTGTCCACATCAATTTCCATAACTACTACATAGGCTCCGTTTGGATAAGTCATATTCGGTGGATCATAATAACTAACTGCTTCTAAACCTGGTTCCACACCAGGTATGGCCTGATTATAAGACGCAAATGCAATCTCTTTCATAGTTTTGAATTTTTCAGGTGCACCTTTGACTGAAAATCTATCAACATCCCATTCTAAATCATCGTCGTGAACTTCTAGTAAATAAGCTGCAATCATTTGTGCCTTTGCCCTTATTTTTCTACCAGCCATGGCAGTTGCTGCTCCAGCGACTGGTGTGGAACGAGATCCATAAGTCCCTAGTCCATAAGGGGCGGTATCTGTGTCACCTTCTTCTAATGTGATGTCAGAAGCTGGAATACCAATTTCAGATGCTAATATTTGAGCAAATGTGGTTGCGTGACCTTGCCCTTGAGAAATTGTTCCTAGTCTTGCAATTGCTGAACCTGTTGGATGAATTCTTATTTCACAAGCATCAAACATACCTAAACCTAGGATATCACAATTTTTAACGGGACCAGCGCCTACTATCTCAGTGAAGTGACTAAGACCAATGCCCATCAATTTTCGCGATTTTCCGTCTTTAAATAATTGTAATTGTTTTGCTTGATCTTCTCTTAATTGTTTATAATTCACAGATTTCATAGCTTTTTCCCAAGCTTGATGATAATCGCCTGAATCATATTCCCAACCAAGAGCTGATGTATAGGGGAATTGCTCTTTTTTAATAAAATTCTTAGAACGGAGTTCAGCAGAGTCCATTCCAAGTTTCTGTGCAAGTACCTCAATCATTCTTTCTATAAAATAAGAAGCTTCAGTCACTCTAAATGAGCATCTGTAAGCAACTCCACCAGGTGCCTTGTTTGTGTAAACACCATCAACAGCTAAATAGGCAACTGGAATATCATAAGATCCAGTACAAATATTCATAAACCCAGCTGGAAATTTAGTAGGATCAGCACATGCATCAAATGCTCCGTGATCAGCTGTAGTGTGACACCATAACCCGGTAATTTTTCCTTCTTTTGTTGCTGAAATTTTACCATGCATCCAGTAATCTCTTGCGAAAGCAGTAGCCATTAAGTTGTCCATTCTGTCTTCAACCCACTTGATTGGAACACCAGTTACAATTGATGCGACAATTGAACAAACATAACCCGGATAAACACCTACTTTATTTCCAAATCCTCCACCAATATCTGGAGAAATAATTCTAATGTTATGCTCTGGAATACTTGAAATTAATGATGCTACCGTTCTTACGGCATGTGGGGCTTGAAAAGTACCCCATACAGTTAGTTTGCCATTAACTTTATCCATAGAAGCAACACAACCGCATGTCTCAAGAGGACATGGATGAGTTCTATGATAATAAACCATTTCATCTGCGACAACTTCCGCTTCTTCTAATACTTTATCAGTTTCTTCTTTTTCACCTGCTTCCCATGTAAAAATGTGATTTGGGTGCCTTCTAGCTCCATGTGCACCTTCTTTCTGATCTGCAATGTCTTCTCTTAATATAGGTGCATCTTTTAATTCAGCTTTAAAAGGATCAGTTACTACTGGCAACTCCTCGTATTCAACTTCGACTAGGGAAACACCATCGGCTACTGCATATCTATCATCTCCAACTACAAAGGCTACTTCTTGCCCTTGGAAAAGAACTTTACCATCTGCAAGAACCATTTGTTTGTCACCTGCAAGGGTTGGCATCCAATGCAGACCTAGTGGCTCTAAATCAGCTGCTGTTAGCACCGCATGTACACCAGGCAAGGCTAGAGCAGCGCTTGTCTCAATGTTCTTTACTCGTGCATGTGCAACTGGTGATCTTACAAAGTCACCAAAAAGCATTCCTTTTAGCTTTATATCGTCTACATAATTACCTTTACCTTGGGTAAATCTAGCATCTTCAACTCTTTTTCTAGAAGTACCAAGACCGCTTAATGCACTTTTTCTTTCTTCTCGTGATGGGGTTTTTACGTCATCCATTATGCTATTTCCTTTTTCTCAACGTTAGCTTCATCTCTTATTTTATCTGCGGCTGCCATTATTGATTTAACAATATTTTGGTATCCAGTACATCGGCATAAGTTTCCTGAAATACCAAATCTGACCTCTTCTTCTGTAGGATTAGGGTTTTCCTGTAAAAACCTATATGACCTCATAATCATTCCAGGTGTGCAATATCCACATTGTAAACCATGATGCTCTTTAAACATTTCTTGTATAGCATGAAGTTTGTCGGGAGAACCTATACCTTCAACGGTCAAAATTTCAGCTCCTTCTGCTTGAGGGGCAAATACTGTACAGGACTTTACTGATTTTCCGTTCATATCTATGGTGCAAGCACCACAATGAGACGAAGAACATCCTATATGTGCACCAGTATAATCTAAGTGCTCTCTAAGAGCGTGAACTAAAAGTGTTCTCGGCTCAACTGACAATGTCTCTTCTTTACCATTAACTGTCATAGTGACATTAATTTTTTCCATATCTTTCCCCTTAATTAGGTTCGTTCAATAGCTCTTGTAAGAGCTTTTTTAATTACAATACCAGCGACGTATTTCTTAAATTCAACTGGTCCTCTTTGATCAGCTACAGGATCACTTTGATCTACACAAGCTTCTGTGACTTGAGTTAATATGTTATTATCAATTTCTTTTCCAAGGATTATATCTACGGCTTTATTACAATATACTGGAGTGTCTGATAAATTAGTTAATGCTATAGAAGCACTTGAACACATATTATTTTCGACTTTTAATATTACACCAGCCGCTGCAGTTGCATAATCACCAATTTTTCTTTTTTGTTTTTCATAGGCATAACCACCTGATGGAGCATCAAAGGAAATTGAAATAAGAATTTCGTCATCTTCCCTAACAGTAAAGTAAGCTCCTTCATAAAACTCTCTTGCTTTAACATCGCGAACACCATTAGAACCACTTAATTTATAAGTAGCGTCAAGTAGTTGCATTAAGCCAGGCATATCATTCGCTGGATCACCATTTGCCACATTTCCCCCGATTGTACCAAGATTCCTGACTTGGGGGTCAGCAATTTGCAATGAAGCTTCTCTTATAATAGGGGCTTTTTTAAATAATTCTTCATTATTTATCAATTCAACTTGAGTAGTCATTGCTCCAATTGATATTTGATTACCTGTAATTTCAATACCTTTAATTTCATTAATCCCAGACAAATCTATTAAATGTTTAATATCTGTAAGTCTTTGTTTCATCACTGGTATCAAACTATGACCTCCAGCAATTACCCTTGCCTCATCACCAAAGTCTGACATAAGAGATATAGCTTTTTCTATATTATCTGGTTTATAAAAAGTGAATGCACTAGGTATCATATAGATCCTCCCAATAAATCTAAATTAAAATGATTCTAAACTAATTATATATTATATATTATAAATTCTTAAAAACTTAAAGATAAATAATTTCACATATTAATTAATTAGAATTTAATTTTGGTAGGGATACCCGGAATCGAACCGGGAAGCCTTGCGGCACTGGTTTTTGAGACCAGCGTGTTTACCTATTTCACCATATCCCCAATATATTTAATTATAAGTATACTTAAATAAATATTATATATATCAATGTTAAAAAAATAAAAGATATAAATAAGACATATTAATTATGATTTTTAACAACTATAAAAATATAATAAATAACTTAATTAAAAAAGCTAAAATGAATGCTGTTAAGCCTTTGGCTGACAAAGTTTTAGGCTTTATTTCAATGATTGAGTCAATTATTTTCCCTCTTCCAGTTGATCCATTTTTGGCTGGGTTAACTTTAGCTGTCCCAAGTAAAGCTTTTAGATTTGCATTTATTTGTACAATTGGATCTGTAGTTGGTGGTGTGATTGGATGGTTATTAGGTTATTTAATTGGGCCGTCTATTGAGAATTTATTTCTATATTTTCCTTGGTTTACTGAAGAGAAATTTAATGCCGTCAAGATTGCTTACAAAGATAACGGTATGCTGATTATTTTCTTAGGAGCTTTTACACCCCTTCCGTATAAAATTATAACCATTACTAGTGGAATAGCAGAAGTAAACATATTTGCATTTATTTTAATGTCCATTTTAGGAAGAGGCACTCGTTTTTTCATAGTTGCTTATTTGGTTAAATTTTTTGGTAAACCAGCATTATTATTCTTACAAAAAAACCTTCTGATTTCATCTAGCGTTTTAGGATTGGCAATTATAATTTTTACGATTTATAATATGTAAATGTTAATGAACAATATTATTAAAATATCTTTTTTAATATCTTCTTTAATGCTTTTATTCGCTTTTTATTTGGAATATTTTCATAACGCATTTCCATGCGACTTATGCATCACTCAAAGGTGGTTTCACGCCCTAATCATTTCTTACAGTTTAATTGCAATTTTAACTTTAGAAAAAAATTTTATAGCAGGTGAATTAGTTTTAATAGGTCTATCTCTAACTTGGATTGCAAGTTCAATAGCCGGATTATATCATTTTGGTATCGAGATGAATTTCTGGACTGGACCAGATGGATGTTCTTCAAGTATTGATTTTTCAAAAGATACACTTAAATATTTACTAAACAAGTCTCCTATTAAATGTGATGAAGTAATGTTCAGTATATTTGGGTTGTCATTAGCTGGTTGGAATGCACTTATGTCATTTATTATGTTTATGATAGTAAGTTTTTTTTTAATGAATAAAAGGTTTATAAAAGTATGAAAAAAAATATTAGTAAACATCAGATTGATTCTATTTTGAGAGTTGATCATGCTGGAGAAACGGCGGCAGCTAAGATATATGACGGACAATTGGCTATTTTAAAAAATACCCCTGTTGGCCCCACTATTCAACACATGAAGGATCAAGAACAAGAACACCTAGATACATTTAATGATCTTCTTGTGGAAAATGATACTAGACCGACTGCTCTTCTTCCTCTTTGGAATGTTATGGGTTATGGACTTGGTGTTGCCAGTGCTATAATGGGAGAAAAAGCTGCTATGGCTTGCACAATAGCCGTTGAAGAAGTCATTGGAGAACATTATGCAAAGCAGGCAGAAAGTTTAAACGAAAAACATAAAAAACTTAAATCAACATTAATGAAGTTCAGGGATGATGAACTTGACCATCTTGAAACTGGAGTTGAGCATGATGGTGAAAATGCGCCTGGATTTGATGTAATGAAAGCTATAGTTCAGCTAGGTTGTAGAACTGCCATAAAAATTTCAGAGAAAATATGACGATTATGATTTATTCAATTATTACTTTCTAATTCTGTATCCCAATATAAAAAATCACGCCAAGATTCGTGTAAATAATTTGGGGGGAAATACCTACCATTCTTTTTTAGTAAATTTGTTGATGGAGCTTCAGGCTTAATAATAGGAAACATGTTAATTTCCTTGGATCGCTTGCTACCTTTTTTAAAATTACAGGGGCGGCAAGCAGCTACAACATTGTTCCAGTTAGTTCTTCCACCTAGAGACCTTGGTATTACATGATCAAAAGTTAAATCGTGTGATTGTTTAACTGCTCCACAATATTGACAAGAAAATTTATCTCTTAAGAAAACATTAAATCTTGTAAAAACAGGAGATTTCTTATTTTTAACGTATTCTTTCAAAGATATTACACTAGGTACTTTCATTGAAAATCCAGGGGATCTTACAACTTCGTCATATTCAGAAACAATATTTACTCTGTCAAGAAATACAGCTTTTATTGTATCTTGCCACGACCAAAGTGATAATGGGAAATAACTCAAAGGTTGGTAATCGGCGTTGAGAACTAATGTAGGTGAAAAAGAATAGGCAGGCATTGAACTCTAATTAAATTATTTGAATAATAATTAGACTATCAATATTAAAAATTTATTAAATAAAAAAATTAGGATTTTAATTAATTTATTAGTTTTAACATCTCCATCCCTCTACTTATACCTTCAGGATCTATTCCATGGCCAAGTTTAGGTCTTGAAAATGTTTCAACATTAAAACCAATGTTGTCTAAAAGTGATTTTGATTTTTGTAATGAATGGAATGGTACGACCTCATCTTGTTCTCCATGAACTAACAATACGGGAGTATCTGAAAATTTATGTTTACCATTAATTAACTGAAAGCTGGCAGCTTGAATATTTTCGTCTCTTAAGGCACCAGAGTATCCTATAATAGCTCCAAGTTGAAACTTATTTAATAATAAGCATTGCATGCTCATCATTGCTCCTTGTGAAAACCCTATTAAAACTACATCTTTAAAAGTAAGATTAAGATCTTCTGCTTCTTTATTGATTAATTTAATTAAACTTTCTGAAGCTCTAATTGCACCATTAGGAATTTCTTCAATCGGAAACCATTGTCTTCCTTGAAGAGACATAGTACAGGGATGAGGTGCATCAGGGGAAATAAAAGTAGCGTTTGGTAAAGCCATAGCAAATGGATTTGCTAAATCGATTAAATCTTTTCCATCAGCCCCATATCCGTGAAGAAAAACAACTAAATGACTAGAAAAACCTCCTGCTGCAGGTTTATGTCTATATATTTTACCAATATCACTCATAATAAATTCCACAAATTAATTATCTACAAATTTACATTATATGTTCTTAAGAAAAAATTGTTACTAAATTTCCAAAATAATGTGTAATATTGTTTCTCTTATCATTTTAAAACTAAATTTTGCTTAATGAACGAAAAAATTGAAAATCAAAATAAGTTAATTGATCCTTTTGGTAGAGATGTAAATTATTTGCGAGTGTCAGTTACTGATAGATGCGACTTCAGATGTACATACTGCATGGCTGAAGATATGCAATTTCTTCCAAAAAAAGATATTTTAAGTCTTGAGGAAATTGAAGAAATTTGTAGAACTTTTATGAAACTTGGAACAAGGAAAATTAGATTAACGGGAGGTGAACCTTTAGTTAGAAAAGGTATTATGCAAGTAATTAATAATTTAGGCAAAGAGGTTGGCACCTTACTCGAAGAGTTAACAATTACAACAAACGGCAGTCAGCTGGAATCAAAAGCTGAAGAATTGTACAAAGCTGGTGTTAGACGTATTAATGTATCTTTAGATCATTTAGACCCAATAAAATTTGAAGAAATAACAAGATGGGGAGATCTTGAGAAAGTTAAGAGAGGATTAAAAAAAGCTCGTGAAGTTGGTCTAAAAATAAAGATAAACACAGTAGCAATCAGTAACTTTAATGAATATCACCTTTCCGAAATACTTAAATGGTGTGGTAAAGAAAATTTTGACATGACTATAATTGAAGTTATGCCAATGGGCGACATCGGAGGAGATACAAGATATGGACAATACTTACCATTATCACAAGTCAGAACCGAACTAGAAAAAGAATTCACTTTAAAAGACCTTCCAGAAAGAACAAGCGGTCCAGCAAGATATGTGTCAGTTAAAGAAACAAGTAACAAACTTGGTTTTATAACTCCATTAACGCATAATTTTTGTGAAAGTTGTAATAGGGTAAGACTTACTTGCACTGGCGTGTTATATATGTGCTTAGGACAGGATGATAATGCCGATTTAAAAACTGTCCTAAGAGAAGAAGGATCTGCTGCTCTAGAAGAAGCTATAAGAATGGCAATAGGAAGAAAACCAAAAGGACATGACTTTGAGATTTCACGTCAATCTCCAAACGTATCTGTAAAACGACACATGTCTCTTACAGGTGGCTGATTAGTATCTCGCTCTAATCCCCCCATCAGGATTGATTATAATTATGCTCATAAACAAGATAAAAATTGGTATTGATGTATAAAACATCATTATTTCCCAGCCAAGAGTGCTGTGAAGTGCACCTGCTAAAAATGATCCTGTAGCGACAAAAACAAAAATAATAAAATCAGTTACGCCTTGAACCTTTGCCCTTTCTTCTGGAAGTGCAGATTTTGCAATGATATCACTACCTCCAACATAAAGAAAATTCCAACCTAAACCACATAAGAATAAAGCTATCCAAAAATGTTCGATTGTCTGACCAATAATTGTAAAAGAGATAGAAAAAGCATAAAGAAATAATCCTATCATCATTACTTTACGGTTACCAAGTGAGTTAATAATTGTACCAGTGAAAAAAGAGGGTGCAAACATAGCAATAACATGCCATTGGATCACAGTTGCACTTGCGCTATCACCCAATTTACATACATTTACAATTTGTAATGGAGTTGCTGTCATAATAAAACTCATAAGGGAATAACCAACAGCAGCAGCTAAAATAGCTATTATAAGATTTTTCTGAAGTAAAACATCACCTAAAGGCCTATTTGTTTTTTTGGATGGAATTGGTTTTTTTATGTTTATGAAAATTAAAATTAGAAAATTTATTATTTGTATTATTGCTGCAAATAAGTATGTGGCTAAATAGATATAATCAGGGAAAAAATCAAAAGAGTATCTAGAAACTTCAGGGCCCAAGATAGCAGCGATGAGTCCACCAGCCAAAACTAAAGAGATAGCTTTACTTTTTAAACTAATTGAAACATTGTCAGCAGCAGCATAACGATAAAATTGTTGGTTTGCTTGTGAAAAGCCCAACAATATTGAACCAAGAATAAATAAAGAAAAAAGTTTGCAATAGATTGCAAAAGCTATGACTAAACATCCAACAAAAGCTGACATAGCACCTATAAGAAACATAGGCCTTCTTCCAAATTTACCCATCAATAAAGAAACAGGAATCAGCGTTAATGCTATTGTTAAAAATTGAAGAGATAACGGGATAGTTGCGTAAGATGAATGAGTAGCTAGAATAGTACCAACTAATCCAGTGTTTATCATGTTAATATTTGTAGTTGTAACAGATAGACCCTGAGCGATTGATAGTATTAAAGTATTTCTCTTCTCCAGTTCCAACTACTTGTTGTCTTTATATAGAGATAATATTAACGTCATTACACAATCATTCTTTTAAATTATGGTGATAGATTTGAGTACGTATTCTGGCCCCGGTCCAAAGAACCTTATAACAGATGTTATTGGAGTACAAGTAGGGCACGCGCAAGATAAAAAAATTGGCACTGGAGTAACTGTTATTTCAGCAAATAGTCCATTCTCTGCATCCGTAGATGTAAGGGGTGGTGGCCCAGGAACAAGAGAAACTGACATGCTAAGTTTAGAAAATTCAATAGGTCGCGCTGATGCTATAGTACTTTCTGGTGGATCAGCATACGGACTTGATGCGTGTTCAGAAATTCAAGATTTATTGAGAGAAGACCAAAAAGGATATCAATTAGGCAAATCAATCATACCACTAGTACCGGGAGCTGTAATTTTTGACCTTAATATTAATGATAATCCTCATGTAAATGAATTAGGTAAAAGATCTCCATGGAGAATTTTAGCAAACAAAGCATACAAGTCAATTAACAGCGATTTATTATTAGGTTCTTATGGTGCAGGTTGTGGTGCAACTACAGCAACATTAAAGGGAGGACAAGGATCCTCCTCATGGACTCAAGCATATTGTAATGGAAAGGCATATACAGTTGGAGCTATTGTAATAAATAATGCAGTTGGGAACCCATTACTTAATGATGGACCTTATTTTTTATCAGGTCACTTGGAGTTGGATAAAGAGTTTGGAGGATATGGGCCATCTAATAAAAGATACGATAATGTATTAAGAGCAAAAAGAATACCTCCATCACTTGGGATAACAGACACCTTAAATGATATTTCAAGTAATACAGTTATCGGTGTTGTTGCTACAGATGCACCCTTAACTCGTGCAAACTTAAAAAGAATAGCTATTATGGCTCATGACGGTATAGCAAAATCCTTAAGCCCTGCTCACACACCCATGGATGGAGACACGATTTTTTCTATTTCAACTAATCAAGATCGCAAAGATCAAGTTTTAGAAAATGTAGACATCTTAGCTCTCGGTTCTAGGGCAAGTGATTGTGTTGCAAGAGCCTGCAATAGAGCAGTATACGAAGCAACTTCGGTAGGCAACTCAAAGCCAGGATGGAAAAGTTTATTCTCCTAAAATAGATTATATATCTAACTTTTGAGGTTTAAAGATTCTGCTTTCTTCTTCAAACGCCAATAAAACAGAGATGCAAAAGGCAAGCTAAAAATATAAACTAAAACCAATATTATAAATCCTTTTATAGGATTACTAATAATTGCATTACTAAGAAGGGCTAAAATTATGAGCAAAGGTATGACAAATGATTTTGGAATTTGAAATACCTTGCCAGAAAAAGTGGGCAAGTTACTTACCATAGCTATTGAAATGAAGCCGATCCAAATTCCAATATTTTCAAAAGATTTTAAATCTTGTGCTTCTAAATATCCATCTATGGCAACCGGAAATAGCATTAAAAATGCCGCTGCTGGAGTAGGAACTCCATTAAAATAATTTTTAGCATAGCTAGGTCTTTCAGATAATTCTGAATTAAATCTTGCAAGTCTAAGTGCAGAACAAATCACATACAGAACTATTATTATCCAAAATAAATTACCCTGTGGTTTGTCCATCCAGAGATATACAGCAAATGCAGGAACGGCCCCAAAAACTACAAAATCTGATAAAGAATCAAGATGCATACCAAATTCACTAGTAGATTTTAATAATCGAGCAACCCTTCCATCCAACATGTCAAAAACTGAAGCAATAATTATCATTATAATCACATTATCCCAATTATTAAAAAGAGCTTGATACATTGCTTGCAAACCAAAGATTAAAGCACATATCGTAAGAAAGTTCGGAAGCATCCAAACTACTGAAAAACGCCTAGGTCTAGATTGAAAAGCTTTTTTGGCAAATTTAATACCCTTATTTTTCATCTAGATTTTCCTTAACTGGTTTACTAGATTTAGTAAAATCTCCAATAATAGTTTCACCTGCAATCATTTTTTGTCCTTGTAATACCATTACTGCAACATCGGATGGAAAATAAATATCAACTCTACTTCCAAATCTGATAAGACCGAATATTTCTCCTGCCTTTAAAGACGAACCTATGTCAACATCGCAAATAATTCTTCTTGCCACTAACCCAGCAATTTGGACAAAAGCTATTTTTTTTCCATTTTCTGTATCCATTCCTAGGACAAGTCTCTCATTTTCAGAAGAAGCTTTGTCTAAACTGGCATTAAAAAAAGAGCCTGGAATATAATTTTTATATGTAATTTGACCTAGCATTGGTGATCTATTTACATGAACATCAAAAACATTCATAAAAACACAGACCCTAGTCCAATTACCTTCAGGTAAACCAATTTCTTCACTTGGATTTATTTTAGAAATTTCTATAACTTTACCATCTGCTGGTGAAATAATAAGATTATTCTTATTTGACCCTGACAAAACTGGGGTAACTCTCGAGGGATTCCTAAAAAAATATATACACCAGACTGTCAAAATTATACCAGCAAAGTAAAGTGGGGCCCACAACCAACCTATAATCACTGTCAATATAAAAAAAATTGCTATAAACGGGATACCTGCAGGATGAATTGGAGTAAAAATTGAGGCTTTAATTGAATCGATAATATTCATTTTTTTTCCTGTAAAGGTTACTTATAAGTAATAATTTAACTTATATATAGCATCTATGATATAAAATGCTATTATACAATAAAACAGAATTATTAATAATTGAGTAAAAATTGAATACAGGTAAAGAAAAAAAGTTAAGTGCGATAAAGTCTGAGATTTTAGAAATAACTAATTTTGTTACTTCAAATACAAAAGATGAAAACTCTGATATTAACACAGACAAAGAAATTAAGATAAATTCTAATGACACTTATACTTTAACAAATATAGTGAATAGTGAGCACAAAGTTGAAACTAAGGATGACTTAACAGTAATAAAGAAAGAATTATTTACATTAAAGTCAATATTAACTAAGCAGGAAATAGTACTCAAAGAAATTTTATTAAAAATAAAATAAATGCTAATTTTTATTTTAATTTTTCAATTTTAAATAACCAGCAAACTTCTCAAAATAGACTTTTAATTTAAAAAAACTGTATCTTTTTTAGTTGTGTGTTATATATTAGGTGCTAGTTATTAAGTTAGTGGAGGTGTAAATGCGTTTTTTAAAAGAAAATCTCTTGCTTTTGACATTATGTTTAATAGCAAGTGTAACAGCGCTTGATACCAAAATGGTTTTAGCTGGTGGTGATCCATCGATTAAAGATAGTAAAATTGATAAAAAAAAGAGTAATATTACACAACACGATCACAAAAAAACTTATTTAAAAGATCAAAAGAAACTCTCCGCTAAAGATACAAAAAAAATTTCAAATACCCAGATAAAAGATAATAATAACTCTTCGGAAGATGAAGAAGTTGAAACAGCAGGTTTTGCAGCTATCGAAGATGTTCCCCTAATAATTGATTTATCATCTGTTACAGACTCAGACGGCATGGGTTCAGTTAGCGTCCAGTGGCAAATTTCTGCTGATAACAAGAAATGGACAAATATAAGCGGAGCAACCAATCAATCATTTACTCCAAGAGAAATTCATGTTGGTAGTAGATTACGAGTTGTTATATCATATGTTGATGGTCAAGGAAATTTAGAACCACTTACTAGTCCTCCCTCTACTCCAGTTAGAAATGTTAATGATAAACCAACAGGTTCTGCTCGTCTTATTGGGTCCTCTGTCGAAGATAGTGCTTTAGTAGTCGACACTTCAAGTATAGCAGATGAAGATGGTATTGGTGGATTTGATATTACATGGCAAAGATCATCTTCGAAATCTTCATGGGAAGCTTATCCAACAGGTCAAAATGAAGTGCTCAGATTAACCCAAAGTCAAGTTGGTTATTCATATAGAGCAGTTGTTTCATATATTGATTCTCATGGTACAAGAGAAGTACTTTATACAAGTCCTTCAGAAACAATTGACAATTTAGATGATCCAGTCCAAGGCGAAGTTACTATTATTGGTGAGCCAAAAGAAGGAGTTACTCTCCGAGCCTTGTCTAATTCCTTGTCTGACGAAGATGGTATTGCATCCATTTCTATTAGTTGGGAAACTTCAAAAGATGGAAGAAACTGGCTAGGTGTAAATAGTTTAAGTGGTCCAGTTTTATCTCTAGGTCAATCTTTAGTTGGTTCCCAAGTTAGAGCAAGAGTTGCTGTTGTAGACAACTTCGGCATTGAAACCAATCTATATAGTCAAGCAACTAGAACAGTTGAAAACGTCAATAACAAACCATCTGGTAGAATTGTAATTAGAAGAGTAGGACAATAATATTTTAATTACTAAATCTCACTGTTATAATCTTAATAAAATTCTTAACGGAGCGTAGTTAATGAAGCAAACGTCTGATATTAATAATTCAGCATCAAACATAATTTCTTTTAAAAAATATAAAGATAAAAAGCAAGACGAAGTAACATCTACAATAGCTGCAATAATAGCGATTAAAATAGATCATCCAAGTGATACTGCTCCAGAAGATTTTTTTGCAAACCAACTTGATAATATTGAAAATATAGATGTTTTAGCTTTTGAAGATGCTTTAGATAATGAAAGCATAGGATTAACAACCAAAGATGCTCAGAATGAAGCTTCAAACGACGCTTGATGTTTTTATACAAAATTATTTTATTTTAATAATTGCTTAATTAATATACTAGCTTTTTTTTACTAACTTCCAAATCTGTGGCAACAATAATGCCGCGAGTAAAAGCTTATATAAATCACCAATAATAAATGGCTTGAGTCCATTTATTATGGCAAAATCAAAACCTTTTATGGCACTTAATTGTACTATTCCAAAAAAATAAATCACAAACATACCTACTAACATTGCAATTATAGATTTAATTAAAGATTGTCCCCATCCTCTATCTGCAAGTTCACCTACAATTATAGAAGCTATTAAAAAGCCAAATAAAAAACCTCCAGTAGGTCCCATTAAATACATTAATCCGCCACCATAGGCAAAAACTGGCAACCCAATAATTCCCTGAAATAGATAAAGGCTTACTGAAGCCACAGCAATATTTCTACCGCATAACATTGCAATCATTAAAACGGCTAAAGGCTGTAAGGTCATTGGAACTGGATACAGATCCACTTTAGTTTTTGCAGATAAAATTAACAAAAAACTACAAGTTAAAATTGTAAACAAAGTTGTAACAATAGAGAATTTTTCTATACTTTTTTCTTTTAAAATAAGGCTCTCAATCCATGTGCTTCTTGATATTTTATCCTCAATCATAAATAAATTCCTTTGATTAAATCAATTTAAATTATTAATATCATCTTTTAAATATATAACATAAATTAGTTCTTTATAAAATTATATTTTGAAGAGTGTCAAAAATGACTGAAATAGATGACATATTAACTCCTATGAGTGTTTGGTTAAAAGAAAAAAGGAAAGTTGCTCTTGCTACAGTAATTTCAACATGGGGAAGCGCTCCTAGACCTATAGGTGGACAAATGGCAATTGACAGTAACGGCGAAATAATAGGATCAGTTTCAGGTGGATGCATAGAAGGTGCTGTAATAAATGAAGGTATAAATTCAATAAATGATGGTAAATTAAGAATTAAAGATTATGGAATTTCAAATGATATGGCTTGGGAAGTTGGTCTAGCTTGTGGAGGTGAGTTAAAAATTCTCATACAGCCTCTTAATCTTGAAGATGAAATAGTTTATTCCATAGTTGAAAATATAAAAAATAGAGAACCAACAAAACTTATAATAGATTGTTTAACAGGTTCAAGACATATAGATAACTCTATAATCAATCAGATAAGTTCCTATGATAAAATTAAAGAAGAATTTATTCATGTCATAGATCCTAAACCAAGATTATTTATTGTTGGCGCTGTCCATATTGCTCAAGCTCTTATTTCATTGGCTAAAACAGCTGATTTTGAAATAATATTAATTGACCCTAGAGAACATTTCGCAACAAAAGATAGATTTCCTAATTGTAAAATTATAAATGAATGGCCAGATACTGCTTTATCAAATTTTATTCTTGATAAGGCCACACATTTAGTTACTTTAACCCATGATCCTAAAATTGATGATCCTGCATTAATTTATGCTCTTAAAAAAAATGTTGGTTACATTGGATCTTTAGGTAGTAAAAAAACTCATAATAAAAGATGCGAGAGATTAATTGATATTGGATTTTGTCAAAGTGATTTATTAAAAATTCATGGGCCTATTGGCCTTAATATAAAAGCTAAAACTCCAGCAGAAATAGCTATCTCTATAATAGCTGAAATAATAAATTTTAGACGGTCTAAAAATGAAAAAATACAATAATATATTTATAAAAAAAATATTATTGGCAGCAGGTTGTAGCAAACGTTATGGAAATAAAAACAAACTCACAGAAAATTTTAAAGGTAAACATTTAATAGAACATATAATACACACTTTGTTAAAAGTTTTTGATCCTTGTGAATTATTAGTAATATTAGGACATGATTCTAAAAAAATTAGGGATTTAATTGATAATATTGATATAAGTATAGTTAATAATGAAAAGTATAAGAATGGTATTGGGACATCCATATCATTAGGTATTCAGCATTTAGAGTCCACTGCTGAAGGTGTTATGATAATACCTGCAGATATGCCTCTTATATCAGCAGAGGACTTAATGAAATTAGAAAACGAATTTATAGCGCATAACTGTAAAAAAGTAGTTTTACCAAAATATAAATATACAATTGGAAATCCAGTTATACTGCCTAAAAGTTATTTTGCCACATTAAAAAATCTCAAAGAAGACTTTGGAGCTAGATCTCAAATCAAAGAAGTTGACATAGTGAAAGTAGATTGTGACATTGGCACAGTTTTTGATATAGATACACCTAAAGAATTAGTAAAAGCCAATGTAATAGTAAAGGTTTAAGAAGCCGCTCTAGCTGCTTTTTTTCTCTCGTGCTCCTTCAAAAATTTCTTTCTAATCCTTAGACTTTTAGGTGTCACTTCGACCAACTCATCATCATTAATAAATTCTAATGCAAATTCAAGTGTAACTTGTATAGGAGTGGTTAGAGTAACTGCTTCGTCATTTCCTGATGCTCTGACATTCGTAAGTTGTTTACCTTTTAGAGGGTTTACAACTAAGTCGTTATTTCTACTATGTATTCCTACGATCATACCCTCATAAACCTCAATACCATTTTCAATAATCATTTTACCTCTTTCTTGAAGGTTAAATAATGCATATGGTAGAGCTTTACCTTGACCAATAGAAATGAGAGCACCATTTCTTCTTCCTGTATGGAGACCTTGAACTATTGGTCCATATTTATCAAAAGTATGATATAATAACCCAGTACCGGAAGTTAAAGTTAAAAATTCTGACCTGAAACCTATTAAGCCTCTACTTGTCATATTATAATCTAAACGAACCCTTCCTTTACCATCAGGAACCATGTCTGATAATTGAGCTTTCCTTTCTCCCATTTTTTCCATTACTTTACCCTGATGAATTTCTTCAACATCTATGGTAACGTTTTCATATGGTTCTTTTTTCTCGCTATCAATTTTTTTTGTAATTACTTCTGGAGAGGATACGCCCATTTCGAATCCTTCTCTTCTCATATTTTCAATTAAAATAGACAGATGTAATTCACCCCGACCAGAGATTCTGAATTTATCTGGATTATCTGTGTCTTCAACCCTGAGGGCAACATTTGTTTTTAATTCTTGATGTAAACGGTCTCTAATAGATCTGCTTGTAACTAATTTACCTTCTTGTCCTGCAAAAGGGCTATCATTAACTTGTATGATCATACTTAAAGTAGGTTCATCAACTGAAAGTTTTTCTATACCTACAAATTTTCCAAATTCACATATAGTATCTGATATTTTTAATTCACCTAAACCACTTATTGCTACAATATCACCAGCATTGGCCTCATCAACTTCTTGCTTTTCAAGGCCATGGAAATTCATAATTTGTAGTACCTTGGCTTGACGAATTTCACCATTGACGCTTCCAACCGATACCTGTTGTCCTTTTTTTAGGTTTCCTCTTCTTATTCTGCCTGTACCTATCAACCCAACATAACTTGAATAACTTAATGCAGATACCTGTATTTGAAGATCTCCATTAGGATCAACCTTGGGATAGGCAACATTTTTTATGATAGTTTCAAATATAGTATCCATATTATTTTTTTTATTAGACAAATCATTAGTAGCCCAGCCTTGAATTGCAGAAGCGTAAACTACAGGGAAATCTAGTTGATGTTCGTCAGCTCCCAACCTGTCAAAAAGGTCAAATGTTTGATCAAGAACCCAATCAGGTCTAGCGCCGTCTCTGTCAACTTTGTTTATAACTACGATAGGTCGAAGTCCTGCCTGAAGAGCTTTTTTAGTTACAAATCCAGTTTGTGGCATGGGGCCATCGACTGCATCAACTAGCAATAACACAGAATCCACCATAGAAAGAACTCGTTCAACTTCTCCACCGAAATCCGCATGACCTGGAGTGTCGACAATGTTAATTCGGTATTCTTTCCATCTTAAGCCGGTGTTCTTAGATAAGATTGTTATTCCACGTTCTTTCTCAAGATCATTAGAATCCATTACTCTCTCAATTGTTTCAGTATGAGCTGCAAATGTCCCAGATTGCTGCAATAAAGTATCAACTAAAGTAGTTTTGCCATGATCAACATGGGCAACTATTGCTATATTTCGAATTAATTTTATTTTTTCTTCAGCAGATAATTTATTACTCATTTTATCTCATTTTTTGACGTTAGTTTTACAAATGTGATTATATAGCTCTTTATCAGACCTATTGTCACTAAATAAAATCAATTAAATAAAATCAATCTAAATAATTTGTTTTATATTATATAAATAAATCTTCTTTTACTTCAGAAATAGGCTTCAATTTTTCAGTTTTTAAAGCTATAGCAAGTAACGGAGGAACCATTAGCAAAGTCAAAATAGCAGATGTCGCTAAACCACCAAAGACAACTGTGCCAATCCCACGATATAATTCGGAACCTGAACCAGGAAAGATAACTAATGGGATCAACCCAAAAAGACTTGTCAAGGTAGACATAAATATTGGCCTAATTCTGTTTCTAGTTGCTTCAGTTATAGCTTCTGAAATTATCATACTTTCATGTCTTATATGCCATAAGGTTTGCTCTACCATTAGAATAGAATTATTTACAACAATTCCTGCCAAAATTATAAATCCTAACATTGTCAACATATCCAGAGGTTGAGCTGAAAATTGATTTAAAAAAACTAAACCTAGAACTCCTCCTGCGCCTGCAACTGGAACAGTTATCATTATTACAAGTGGAAGAACAAAAGATTTCATAAGAACTGTAAGCAATAAAAATATTACAAACAGTGCAATCATCACATTATTTTTCATTGCTATCCAAGTTCGCTCTAACTCGCTTGCCGCGCCAGAAAGATTTATAGATACACCTTCAGGAATATTTTGAATAGTGGGGTTTATAACTGAATTTTGAAGTTTTAATACGGCATTTTCTAAAGAAATACTTTCGTGAGGACGTAACTGTAAAGTTATCACTCTCCTACCAGACAATCTTTTTATCTGCTTTGGAACCCCGATCAAGTTTATGTCAGCAACCTGAGATAATCTTACTATTTCGCCTGTTTTTAAAATTAAAGGTAAATTTTTTATATCATCAATCTTATTATTATTAGCCTTATCAGAGGTTAATATAAGTTCTATAAGCCTACCTTCAAATGGTATTTCAATAACCCTAATTCCATCATTGTAAACATCTAATGACTGAGCAAATTCTTTGGCAGTCATGCCAATATTGGCAAGTTGTTCCGGAATAGGTTTAATTATTACTTGGGGAGACCCACTTCCTATTTGAGGAACTGAACGAACTTGATGTCCATCCTTAGGGGGAAATTGATTTCTAATTAACCTAATAATTTTTTGAGCAATTGGTTGTATTAATTCTAGAGAGAATCCTGTAATTTCCACCTTTATTACTCTTGAACCTCCTACAGACCTTCCAAACAATGAAGCTTGTTGAGCAAAGGCTCTTGCTCCTGGTTGTAATCTAATAGGCTTCGTAAGCACAGGTAAAATTTCTTTAACTCTTTCTGGATTATCAGTAGCTGCGCCTGCGAATGCACCTCCAGAATAAGCAACAAAGAAAAAACGTGCAATTTTAGGTTTCCCATATGGACCGTCATTTTCAGCCTCCCAAAGGGGTTGAGCAGCTCTTTCCATAGCACGCGATATTTCTAAAGTTGCTTCTTTATTATAACCAGAAGGTACCATTATGCGTGCAAAAACAAAATTTCTGTTCCCATCAGGTAAATAATCAAGTGGAGGAAGAAAAGATGAAATAATAACACCTGCAGTTAAAACTAGACCAAAAACAACACTAAGGCCAAATTTAAGAGAACTTGCTGAGTAAGAAGCATATTTTTCCATTAATTTAGAAAATTTAGAGGCAAAGGTATCTAAAAAAATAATTGAAAAGTTTTTAGTTTCTTTTGATTCAGAATTTTTCAATATTTTAGCTGCAATTGTTGGTATTAATGTAACAGAAATTATAACTGATATTAATACTGATACAGAAATTGCAATACCTATATCTCTAAATAATTGCCCAATAGGTAAATCAAGGAGTAAAATTGGAATAAATACTACAACAGTAGTAAGTGCCGAACCAAGTATTGGAGCCCAAACTTGACGTGATCCATTATATGCAGCCTTAATAGGAGTTATACCTGATTGTTTCAATCTAAATATATTCTCCTGACTAACAATAGATGCATCAACCACCATTCCAACTGCAAAAGCTAATCCTGCTAACGAAATGACATTTACAGATAGACCCAACCAAGAAATAGCTACAAACGTACCTATAACAGAGACTGGAATGGCTAACATAATTATAAATGTAGGACGAAAACTTCTTAAAAAGAGCATAAGTATACAAATTGCTAAAATCCCACCAATAATAATATTTTGCTGAACTAATTTAATAGCAGCATTTATATAAACAGTTTCGTCATAAACATTATTTAAGACGAGTCCTTTTTTAGCAAGAGGTCCATTATTAAGTTTTTCAATTTCTACTTTCAAATTTTCAATAATTTCAACTACATTTGAACTTGGCTCTCTAATAACGGCAAAAGTTATGGCATCTTGTCCATTCATTCTTCTAAAACTAGTTGGCTTTTTATAAGACATATAAATCTTTGCAACATCTTTAAGTTTTACATCTATTGACCTGCCATCTAAACCTGTTTCAGACCTTAAAATAATATTTCTAGCTGTAGAAGATGTATATGAAATCGCTTCAGCTCTTAGAGAATAAGTTCTTTTTCCTTCAATTATTTCACCTGCAGTAACTTGAGCAGAACTTGCTTTTAAGGCCTCTAAAACACTTGGTATAGAAATTGAATATTCAGCTAATTTTTGAGTGTTTAAAGCAACTTTTAGTTCTCTTTTTTGTCCACCACGAAATGTTATTTCTGAAATCCCTTCAATACGGGATAATTTTTCTATTATCTCAAACTCAACAAAATCCCCTAAAGTTCCTAAATCATCAATTTTAGAGTTGGGTAATTTGACCATAGCTAGTCTTGCAATTGGGCTATCATCAGAATTTGATGTTCTAACAGTTGGACGTTTTGACCCGAGAGGCAAACCATCAATTGCGGATACTTTACTCAAGAGTTGTATAAGTGAAATATCCATGTCTTGACCAACAGAATATTTTAACGTAACCCTAGCAGAACCAAATCTACTATCAGACTCTACATTTTCCACTCCTGTTAGAGACGCAACTGCTAGCTCAAGCCTTGTAACTACTTCTCTTTCTACATCTTCTGGAGAAGCTCCAGGCCAAGATACCCTTACTTGTAAAACTGGCTTGTCAATGTCAGGTGTCATTTGAATAGGTATTTTTTGGAGTGCTACTACGCCAAAAGCTATAATTAAAAAAACAAAAGCAGCAACTGCAATTGGCTGCTTGATTGCAAGTTTAATTATACTATCCATAATTTAATACTATTCCTAATATTCTCACTTTTATTTCTTTTTATTTCTTTTTATTTTGATTGTTTGATTTGGCCTTAAATTTTCGTTACCTTTAACAACAACTAACTGTCCCTCATTTAAACCTTTTAATATTTCTATTTTATTTCCAACTGAAACTCCTGTTTTGATAAAGCTTTGTTTTGCCATTCCTTTATCAAAGATGTATACAATTTTTTGTTTTCCTATTGGTATCAATGCATCTTTTGGTATTAGTAATCTACGCTTACTTTCACCAACTGGGATATATAATGAAAACCTCGTTCCAGAAGTATTCAAATTTTTTGGCAAGATTTTATTTAAACTTATTCTTAGTTTTCGTGTCCCAGTTCTCAAATTTTCTAAATTAACTATACCTCTAACTTTTCCAAAATAACTTGAATTATTATGAATAATTTCTACATCCGAATCAATTTTTACTATGGATGCTAAATCTGATCTTAAATCGGTTTCTATTTCGTTTGATTCATTACCAACTATAGATGCTAAAATTTGACCTCTAGTAGTCATGGCTCCAGTTTTCGCATCAATACTTATAATATTTCCATTAACTGGAGATTTTATTTTTGATAAACTTAGATCTTCTTTGTTTTTTTCTAATAAAATTTTTAATCTTTTTATGTTATAAGTTCTTTCAGCAATTTGCTGTTGATTTTGAAGTAGTGTTATATTTACATTATCCAAATTATCTTGAGTAATAATATTTTGTTTACGAAGATTTTTTGCGTTAGATAATTTTGATATCCTCAGAGATAACTGCTTGTTTAAAAATTTTAAAGTTTGCAATTGATATTTTATTTCAGCAGATATTTGTTTAATATCTCTAACTATATCTTTTGAGTTAAGTGTGAAAAGTAAGTCATTTTTTTTTATATTATCACCAATTTTAAAATGAATTTTTAGGATTTCTTGATTAATTTTTGAAGATATAATAGTTGGATTAATCGCAACTAACCTTCCAATAGTATTAGTTTTTTCAGCAATATTAAAAATTTTAACTTTTTTCACTTCTACTAAAGAAGCTCTCTTACCTTTATTTTTAAAAGCAGATTGAGCATACAATGGGTGGGATACAAAAACACTTAAGAAAACTATAATAGATATTAAAATTTTCATATTTTTTCCAAATTTTAAGTGTTTAAAATATCTATATAATATTAAATTTGTGGGCCAGAATCCACGAGTTTTTTCCCATGATTGTCATCACAGAACTTTTTGAAGTTATTTATAAATAATTTTGCTAAATCCTTTGCCTTTTTGTTCCAGTTATCCACGGAACTCCAAGTTGACCTAGGGTCTAACAAATCTGATGGAACATCATTTACGCTTTTAGGAATTGCAAGATTGAAAAATGGGATGTTGTGTGTTTCTACTTCATTCAGTTCGTTGTTCAAAATAGCATCTATAATTGCTCTGGTATTTTTTAATGAAATTCTTTCACCTTTTCCATTCCACCCAGTATTGACTAAAAATACTTTTGCATTTGCTGATTTCATTTTTTTTGAAAGAACATTTGAATATTTCGTAGGATGAAGCATCAAAAAAGCAGCTCCATAACATGCTGAAAAAGTTGGCTGGGGCTCGGTTATCCCTCTTTCGGTTCCAGCTGTTTTTGCTGTAAAACCTGATAAAAAGTGATATTCAGCTTGTTCATAAGAAAGTATTGACACAGGAGGAAGAACTCCAAATGCATCAGCAGCTAAAAAAATAATTTTGGTGGCATGTTGTCCTTTGGAAACTGGTTTTACAATATTTTCTATATGATTGATAGGATAGGAAACTCTTGTATTTTCTGTAACTGAGGTATCAGAGTAATCTACTATACCATTTTTGTTTACACTTACGTTTTCTAAAAGCGCATCTCTTCTAATTGCTTTGTATATGTCTGGTTCTTTATCTTTATCTAAGTCAACAGTTTTAGCATAACATCCACCTTCAAAATTAAAAACACCTTCTTGGTCCCAACCATGCTCATCATCACCAATTAATTGTCTTTTTGGATCAGTAGAAAGAGTTGTTTTTCCAGTACCTGATAGACCAAAAAACAATGCAACTGAACCGTCATTACCCTTATTTGCTGAACAGTGCATTGAAGCTATATTCTTTTGGGGTAATAAGTAATTCATTACAGAAAACATTCCTTTTTTCATCTCACCACCATACCAACTGCCTCCAATTATTTGAATATTAGCTGTTAAGTTAAAAGCTATAAATGTCTCTGAATTTAGTCCTTGCTTTTCAAAATTTTTGTTTATTGACTTAGATCCATTCAAAACATGAAAATCAGGTACAAAGTTTTTAAGTTCTTCATCAGTTGGTCTTATGAACATATTTTTAACAAAGTGAGCTTGCCATGCAACTTCCATCACAAACCTCACGCTTAAACAAGTATCTTTGTTAGCTCCACAAAATGCGTCAATCACATAAAGTTTTTTATTTGAGAGTTGATTACTAACAATACCATACAGACTATCCCATATTTCTTTATCAATTGGTTTATTGTCATTTTTGGAAAATTCTGAAGTCCACCATAAATTATTTTTAGTGGTCTCATCTTTTAAGATATATTTATCTTTGGGAGATCTTCCAGTATAAATACCCGTCATCACATTAACAGCCCCGAATTCAGTATTTTGAACTTTCTCAAAACCCTTTAACTTTAAAGAATTTTCTTCAGTATAAAGATGTTCAAAAGACGGATTATAAATAATTTCAGTAATATCTTTTATTCCAATGTCAGTTAATTGCTTTTGTACTTTATTAATCATTAAATCATCCAAAATCTATTTTAAGGCGTAAAACTAATCTTTATTATTTTAAAAGAAACTTCAAGTTAATTATATTAAAAAAATGGTATATAAAAAATTAAAATTAATGATGTAAAATATTATATTTTCTAATATGTTTTTGGAGAACTATTTAATTTAAATTTTTTAAATTAAATTCAATAATCTTTTGAATAAATTAAATGAAGAAAAATTATGGATAAAAATTTAACTATTATAGGTGGAGGTTTTGCCTCTTGGGTGCTAGCAAGTGTTTTTGCCGAACAAGGTTATCATATCAATCTGTTTGAGAGTAAAGGTAAAAACTTTGGATCTCAACAAATATCTCCCAATGGTTGGTTTGCGCTATCTAATCTAATAAGCCTAAAGAAAATAGAACCATATTTTGAACCCTTTCATAATATCTATTTTAAAAAGTTGAATACCAATCAAAACTTGGAATTTTTAACACAGTTCAATTTATTACATAAAACAAATAATTTTGGTTCTATTGAAAGAGAAAGTATAATTAAGATATTCAAAAACCTAACTCTTAAAAATAAATCTGTTAAGGTGTATAATTCACAGATACAACATATAATTTCTGAAAATGAAACTAATAAAGTTATTGATGATAACGGAAGAGTTTTTGAAGCAAAGCATATAATAGGTGCTGATGGTATAAATGGTATATCCAGAAGATTTACTGTGGGATCAGATAATAATAATTTAAACTCAAAAAAAATTTATAGGGCTGTTTCTTTTCAAAATAATTCCTACCAATTGACAAAAAAAATTCTTCAAGTTTTATTTCATCATACAGGTTATTTTGTTATATACCCAACTGTAATTAATAAGAAAAAAGCTACCAATTTTATTTTTGTACCTTCTGATAATAATTTTAGACCACCAATGATTGACAACAAAATTGTAAATTATTTAATACCTAATGATTTAGATTGGATTACTACAATAAGTTCATATAAGAGTGGGGAGAAAACTTCTATTTATAAAAATGGCGTTTTCTTATTTGGTGATGCAGCATTCACTATACCTCCACACTTAGCCCAAGCAGGTAATCAAATATTAGAAGATGCAGATTTTATAAGAAAAAAATTAACTGAAAATAGTAATTTTAAAGAGATTGTAAATTCTTTTATTAAAGATAGATATCTCAAAAAAAGTATTATTGCTGATAAATCTTCAATGATCGGTAAAGTATTTAGTGCTCAAAAATTAGTTGGAAATTTAAGAAACTTGTGTATTAAATCAGATAATCTCGATTTTCTTGACTACGTACTCAATCCTATATGGAAATATGAAAATTATGAATAAGACATTAATATTTTTTTTAATAATAATTGGAATTTCAATGATTAACAAAGTTAGTGCTAATGCATATAAATATAGTTTCATATCAATTGATGGTAAGGTTGTAAATTTGAAAGAGTTTATGGGAAAACCAATTTTGATTGTCAATACAGCCTCACTTTGCGGTTTTACCAATCAATATAAAGATATTGAATCACTTCATAACGAGTATAAAGAAGTTGACTTGATAGTGTTAGGTATACCCTCTAATGATTTTGGTAATCAGGAATTATCTTCAAACGCTAAAGTTAAAGAGTTTTGTACAACAAATTATAGTATTAGTTTTTTATTAACCGAAATAACTAAAATTAAAGGGCAAAATGGGCATCCTTTTTTTAAATGGGTAAAAGAGGAAGCTGGTTTTCTAGCTTTTCCAAAATGGAATTTCTATAAATATTTAATCAATCGTGAAGGTGAATTAGTATCATGGTATTCGAGCACAACAAATCCCATGTCAGAAAAAATTAAAACAGAAGTTAAAAAATTAATAGATGAAAAATAAAAAGCCATCATAAGATGGCTTTTGTAAATATAGAAAATTGTTTATATTTTATTCTCTGTTTCCAAGGAACATTAATAGGAATTGAAACATTAGTATAAAATCTAAATATAGTGTTAAAGCACCTAAAACAGACTTTTTACCTGCTGCCTCATTATTATCACCAGCTAAATACATATTCTTAATCTTTTGTGTATCATAGGCTGTTAGACCTGCAAATATTAGAACACCGATGATTGAAATCATAAAGTCGAGTTGTGTAGAAGCCATGAATATATTTACTATTTGAGCAATAATAAGGCCAAACACACCCATCATTAAAAAAGATCCTAAGCCTGAAAGAGATTTTTTTGTGGTATATCCATATATAGATAAAGCTGCAAAAGCTGCTGCTGTAACAAAAAAGGCTCTTACAACTGAAGCACCAGTATAAACAAGCAACAATGAGGACAAAGATAGTCCCATTAGACCAGCATATATATAGAATAAATTCCTAGCTTTTCCTGATGAGATACTATTTATTCTTGCTGAAATATAAAAAACCATTCCTAATGGGGCAAGCATGATAACCCATTTTAATGGACTTAGAAAAAACAACTCACCAATTGGTGTTAACGCACCATCTGAAATAGCAAGAAAGTTTAATCCTAAAGCCATTAGTCCTGTCAATGCTAGGGCAGTTGTCATATGATTATAAACACCAAGCATATATGATCTAAGACCCAAATCTATCTGGGCAGCTTGAGCATTGGAACTTGACATAAAACGATTATTATTCATTTATTCATTATCCTTTTGAATTATTTGTTGATGTTAATAATATAATACTTATTAAGTTCTAAAGCAATAGTTTCACAAAAATTTAATATTTATAGAAAATGAAGAGGAACAAGCTTGTTTATTTGTGATTTTCTTATTTTCTCAGTATCAGATTTCAATTGACCACACGCCGCGTAAATATCTTGTCCTCTTGGTTTTCTTATTGGAGACGCAAAACCAGCATCCATTAATATTTTTGCAAAATTATCTATTTTATTTTGAGAAGAGGTTTCAAAAAAAGAGCCCGGCCATGGGTTAAAAGGAATTAAATTAATTTTAGATGGAATTCCCTTAATAAGTTTTATTAAGTTATTTGCATCTTCTTCAGAATCATTAATATCTTTTAGCATAACGTATTCCCAAGTAATTCTTCGAGAATTAGATAAGTTAGGATACTTGCGACAAGAATTTATCAGATCTTTTAGATTATATTTTTTATTAATAGGCACTAGTGTATCTCTAAGTTTATCGTTAACCGCGTGAAGTGAAATTGCTAGGTTAACACCTAACTCAGCACCAGTCTTATCAATATTGGGTATTATACCTGAGGTTGAAAGTGTTATTCTACGCCTAGATAATGAAATACCATCATCTGACATCATAATTTTTATCGCTTTACTGACCTCATCATAATTTAGTAATGGTTCTCCCATACCCATCATAACTACATTTGTAACTTTTCTATGACTTTTCCCTGAAGGCCAATCATTTAAATGATCCATAGCAAGCATTAATTGACCAATAATCTCGCCTGAAGTAAGATTTCTAACCAAAGCCTGTGTGCCTGTGTGACAAAAAGAACAATTAAGAGTACAACCTACTTGACTTGACAAGCAAACTGTTCCTCGATCTTCTTGGGGTATGTAAACTGTTTCAACCTCAGATCCATCTTTAAACTTTATTAACCATTTAATAGTTCCATCTTTACTTTTTTTAGTTTCTGAAATTTGTGGTCTGGAAATTAAAGATAATTCATTTAAAAAAACCCTAGTTGATTTTGAAATATTATTCATTTCCATAAATGATTGAAGCCCAAAACAATAAATCCATCTCCAGATTTGAGTGGCTCTAAATGTTGGAAAGTCATTATTAAAACAAAAGGCTTTTAATTCATCAAAACTAAAATTTAGCAGATCTTGTTTTGACATGTCTAAATTCTCTCACAATTGTTTTAATTAAGAGCAACTCTTATCTATTAATCTCAAAGCTTTCGTAAAACCTGATAATGAGTAAGTATCAACAATTTGATTACCCGGGGTTGATGTCCCTGTAACTGTTAATGTCTTACCTCTTCTCATTGATTGAACTAAAAACCTATCTATTTTGGAGCTTTCAGACCATGCCCTATCATCAACAGGAAATAGTTTTGTTTTTTTCCCATCAACGTCAAAAATCACATCTTTATTTTTTTTAAAATTAAACCCAGCTTTTATTGAAACCTCGTGGTTACTTCCACCCTTTGTGTTTGTAACAAAAACATAGGGTCTACCTCGGTTTTTTTTATTAAACTTACCCTTTGTTTTCACAGGCTCTGAGGTGATAAAGCATGTCTTATTTTCATTAATTATTGTTGTGTATGCATTCCATTTTTTTTCAGTTCCTAACAATTTAGTCTCTCCAAAAAACTAAATTTGAAAAAAGAGCAGTTGAAAAAAAACATATTAAAAAAGCAAATCTTTTATAAATTATCATTAAATATCTCATTCAATTTTATTTCTTCTAATGCAATTTCTTAACCAATACATTATAAATTCATCTAAATGAAAAAAAATAATAAATTTAAAAAAATAATAGAAGTTAAAATTGAAAATAACAATATTTGGCAACACTGACAACCTTTTAATGTAGAAGGTGAAATTGGATAATTATTTTTACAAAAAACGATATTTAACGTAATTAATATATTATGAATTTTAGGCTATATATTGATTTGTTATTTAAAAATTTTATGAATTACAATTATTGTAACTTAAGGAAGAAAAATGCTTAAAGGAAAACCTAAAATAAAAAAAATAGTTTTAGCTTACTCTGGAGGCTTAGATACATCAGTTATTTTGAAATGGCTTCAAGATAATTATCAATGTGAAGTCGTTACTTTCACCGCTGATATTGGACAAGGTGAAGAAGTTGAGCCTGCAAGAAATAAAGCACAATCTCTAGGTGTCAAAGAAATTTTTATTGACGATTTAAAAGAAGAATTTGTAAAAGATTTTGTTTTTCCTATGTTTAGAGCAAATGCCTTATATGAAGGGGTGTATTTACTTGGCACCTCTATTGCTAGACCTCTTATCGCTAAAAGACAGATTGAAATTGCAAACTTAACTGGTTCTGACGCAGTATCTCACGGTGCAACTGGTAAAGGTAATGATCAAGTAAGGTTTGAAATTGGCTACTATAGTCTGCAACCAGATATTAAAGTCATTTCACCATGGCGAGAGTGGGATCTGACGAGCAGAACTAATTTGATTAATTATGCAGAAAAAAATCAAATTCAAGTTCCTAAAGATAAAAGAGGAGAAGCACCATTTAGTGTTGATGCAAATTTATTACATATTTCAGCAGAGGGGAAAATTTTAGAAGATCCATGGGAGGAACCAGAAGAGTTTATATATTCTAGAACAGTGTCCCCATTGGAAGCTCCAGACAAACCAACAGAAATAATTTTAGAATTCTTGAATGGTGATCCAGTCGAATTAAATGGTAAAAGCTTGTCTTCAGCTGCAATGCTTCATCAATTAAATGTTTTAGGCGGAAGAAATGGAATTGGAAGAATTGATTTAGTTGAAAACAGATTTGTAGGAATGAAATCTAGGGGCGTATACGAAACTCCTGGTGGTACTATTCTATTTCATATGAGAAGAGCTATTGAATCAATTACATTAGATAGAGGTGCAGCACATTTAAAGGATGAATTAATGCCTAAATATGCAGAATTGATTTATAATGGATTTTGGTTTTCTCCAGAAAGAGAAATGTTACAAGCCTCAATAGACGTTAGTCAAAAAAATGTTTCAGGAACAGTAAGAGCTAAATTATATAAAGGTAACGTCATCATAACAGGAAGAAAATCACCTTTTTCATTATATAGTGAGAGCTTAGTAACTTTTGAAGAAGGTACAGCAGATTATAATCATTCCGATGCTGAAGGATTTATAAAATTAAACGCACTTAGATTAAGAGTTAAAAAAATAATTGAAAGCGCTTCTTAAGTATGGCTACTTAATACAAACTGGTCCGACTGAACCATCTTTAGAAACCTGTTTTAAAACAACTTTTCCATTTTGAGCTAATGCGTAAGAATTTTTTAATTTACCAGATGAACATTCTACAGGTTTGACAAAACTATATTTTATGGGACCAGATTTAGATGCTTCATTTAAAAATTCTTTAACATGCGGCTCTTGAAGAGCTAATATTGAATAAATAGTTACAAAAAATATCATAATTTTCTCCTTTTAATTATATATATTTCATTATTAAGTGGCTATAATTTGACAAATTTAGACTGAATTTGGGCAATTTTATTTTTTAAGGAATATAATATGGATAAAAAAATATTTGAAATACCAGAAAAAATGCAAGCAATAGAGATCAAAGCGTTTGGTCCCCCTGAAAATTTAAGTCCTTGTTCGCGACCAGTTCCAAAACTTTTAAATAACCAAGTTTTAATCAAAGTATCATTTGCAGGAGTTAATAGGCCAGATTTATTGCAAAGACAAGGTAATTACAAGGTTCCAGATAGTGCGTCAGATTTACCTGGTTTAGAAGTTTCAGGTATTGTAGTTGATATAAAAGGTTCAAATTTAACATTTAATATTGGTGATAAGGTTTGTGCACTTTGTCATGGAGGTGGATATGCAGAATACGTGTCAGTAGATATAGGTCATTGTATGCCTGTACCGAGGAATTACTCAATGCAAGAAGCTGCATGCATACCTGAAACATTCATAACTGTTTGGAGTAATTTATTTATCCGTGGAAAATTATCAAAAAATGAAAAAGTCCTAATTCATGGTGGGGCAAGTGGTATTGGCACCACAGCAATCCAATTGGCAAAAGAATTTGGTACTACTGTCTATGCAACGGCAGGGAGTGATAAGAAATGTTCCGCAGTAGAAAAATTAGGAGCAAATAAGTGTATCAACTATAGAAATAGCGAATTTGAAAATGAAATTAATGAACTTACAAATAATAAAGGTGTTGATGTTATTTTAGACATGGTAGCTGGTAATTATATACCAAGGAATTTAAAATGTTTAAATTTTGATGGCAGATTATTAATAATCGCAGTTCAAGGCGGCATTAAAGACGAAGTAAATTTTGCAAATATTATGATTAAAAGACAAACAATTACTGGATCTACCTTAAGACCGCAATCATCTAACAAGAAATCTGAGTACGTTGAAAGTCTTGTTAAAAATGCTTGGAAATATCTTGAATCAGGTAGGGTGAAACCCATTATTGAAAAGGAATTTGACTTAATGGATGCAGTTGAAGCACATAAAGCTCTTGAAAAAGGAGATCATGTTGGAAAATTTATTATGAGAGTATCACAATAATTAATAACCAAGGGGTTTTAAAGCTTCTTTAATTTCTTCAAAAACTTTTGGATTATCAACAGTTGCGGGCATTTCCCAATCAACTTTATCTGCTATTTTTCTAATTGTAGCTCTTAAAATTTTTCCTGATCTGGTTTTAGGAAGAGAAGTTACAACTGCAACTGATTTAAAAGCTGCTACTGGCCCTATTTCATTACGAACTAAGTCAACAACTTCTTTACATACTGCTTCATGAGTTTTATTACATCCATTATTTAGGCAAATTAGTCCAAGTGGAACTTGTCCTTTGAGATTATCGTAAACTCCAACAACAGCACATTCTGCAACATCAATATGATTAGACAATGCTTCTTCCATTGCACCAGTTGAAAGTCTATGCCCCGCAACGTTTATCACATCATCAGTTCTAGACATGATGTACAAATAATCATCTTCATCTTGATATCCTGCGTCACCTGTCTCGTAGTAATTTTTAAATGTGGATAAATACGATTCTATATATCTATCATCGGCACTCCATAATGTAGGTAGTGAACCGGGTGGTAGAGGAAGCTTTATAGAAATTGCTCCCAACGTACCTCGTGGCACCTCAATTCCTGCTTCAGACAAAACCTGTACATCATATCCTGGCATTGCTAAAGTTGGTGAACCTGTTTTTATAGGAAGAGCCTCTATCCCAAGTGGGTTGGCTGCGATAGGCCAGCCTGTTTCTGTCTGCCACCAGTGATCAATAATAGGAACTTTTAATTTATCTTCTAACCATAAAACAGTATCAGGATCAGCTCTTTCCCCAGCAAGAAATAGAGATTGCAAGCTTGTTATATCAAAATTTTTTATAAAATTACCTTTTGGATCATCTCTCTTAACAGCCCTTAAAGCAGTTGGCGCCGTAAATAAAACTTTAACTTTGTACTCCGATATAATTCTCCAAAAAGTTCCAGCATTAGGGGTTCCAATTGGTTTACCTTCAAATAAAATAGTAGTACAACCGTGAAATAATGGGGCATATACTATATAAGAATGCCCCACGACCCAGCCAATGTCGGAAGCCGCCCAATATACATCTCCTGGTTGTACGTCATATATATTATTCATAGACCATTTTAGGGATACTGCATGTCCTCCATTATCTCTAACTACTCCTTTAGGCTTTCCAGTAGTTCCTGAAGTATATAAAATATATAAAGGGTCATTTGCATTAACTTCAATCGGCTCAGCCAAGAAAGCATCTTTAATTAACTCACTCCAATCTAAATCTTGGCTTAGTTTGAGTTGAGCCTTAAGTGAGTCTCTTTGAAAAATTATACATTTTTTAACTTGATGCTTTGCAATTTCTATTGCTTTATCAAGTAACGGTTTATATTCAATAATCCTATTAGGCTCATGACCACAAGATGCAGAAACTATTACCTTAGGTTTACAATCATCAATTCTTACAGCTAATTCATTTGAGGCAAATCCTCCAAAAACTACAGAATGAACTGCTCCAATTCGAGTACAGGCTAACATTGCCACTAAAGCTTCGGGTATCATAGGCATATAAATAATTACCCTGTCCCCTTTAATGACCCCTAATTTTGTTAGTGCTCCAGCAAATTTGGAAACTTGAAATTGTAATTGTGAATAGGTTATTCTCTTTTTAGTATGGGTGACAGGACTATCATAAATAATAGCATCTTGTTCTCCTCTTCCTGATAGAACATGCCTGTCTATCGCGTTGTAACATGTATTTAGAGTTCCATCCGGAAACCATTTATAAAAAGGACTGTTCGAGTCATCTAAAATTTTTTTAGGTTTTTTCACCCATGCAATAGCTTTAGCTTGTTTATCCCAAAATTTTAGGTGATCATTTTTCCAACTTTTGTAAATGTCTCTATAATACCCCAATAATTTCTCCTCATATAATTAATATCTAATTATTCATTCTAGCATTTCTATAATTATGCATTCTCATTAGCTTTTCAGAGGCCTTGTTAATTGTTGTTGATGCTGCGTGGGGTATTGAGGTTCCAGGACCAAAAATGGCGGCAACGCCTGCATCATATAAAAATTGATAATCTTGTGCAGGAATAACTCCACCACAAATAACAAGAATGTCGTCTGCATGTTTTCTTTTAAGTTCTTCTATTAGTTCCGGTATTAAAGTTTTGTGGCCTGCAGCTAGAGAAGAAATACCTATCACATGAACCCCAGATTTAATTGCAAGCTCAACTGCCTCTTTTGGTGTCTGAAACAAAGTACCAATTTCAACAGTAAAACCAATATCAGTGAACGCAGACGCAATTACCTTAGCCCCTCTGTCATGTCCATCCTGGCCTAGTTTAGCCATGAAAATTTTAGGGTTCTCGCCTGCTATATTTTTAAAATTTAATAAAGCTTCATCAACCTCATTGAAATCTTCTTTATTAATGTATGCATTTTTATAAACATTTTTTATTACATCTTGTTTAACACCATAACGACCATAAACATCTTCTAGTGCATGAGAAACTTCACCAACTGTTGCTCTTGCTCTGATAGCAATAATAGTTAAATCTAAAAGGTTACCTGTATTTTCTTTTGCTGCCTTTTTTAAATTTTCCAAAGCGATTTTGACATTACTAGGATTTCTTGACTTTTTTATCGCAATAATTTTATTTATTTGTTCTTCACGAACTGCATTATTATCGATATCTAAAATTTCAATAGGGTCTTGTTGATCAGATTTAAATTTATTTACTCCAACAATTACCTGTTCACCTGAGTCAATTTTTGCCTGACGTTTAGTAGCAGATATTTCTATTTCAGATTTTGGAAAACCCTCCATTACAGCTACAGTCATACCCCCCATACGCTCAATTTTTTCAATAAGTGCATTTGCCTTATCTATTAACTCCTTAGTCATATTTTCAACAAAATAACTGCCAGCAAGTGGATCAACAGTGTCAGTAATACCACATTCATGTTGAAGAATTAATTGAGTATTTCTTGCTATTTTTGCTGAAAATTCCGTTGGCAATCCTATAGCCTCATCAAATGAGTTTGTATGTAATGATTGTGTACCACCTAAAGTAGCAGCTAATGCTTCAATAGTAGTTCTTATAATATTGTTGTATGGATCTTGCTCCTGCAAACTTGCACCAGAAGTTTGACAATGAGTTCTAAGCATTTGAGATTTTGGGTTTTGACAATTAAATAATTTTTTTGTCCATTCGGACCATAAATACCGAGCCGCTCTTAATTTAGCAGCTTCCATAAAGAAATTCATTCCAATTGCAAAGAAAAAAGATAGCCTTGGTGCAAAATCGTCAACTAACAAGCCACTTTTAGAAGCAGCTCTAATATATTCCAAGCCGTCTGCTATTGTAAAAGCTAACTCTTGTACTAGAGAAGCGCCTGCTTCTTGCATGTGATAACCAGAAATAGATATAGAGTTAAATTTTGGCATTTGCTTTGAGGTAAAATGAATTATATCTGAAACAATTCTCATAGAGGGCTCTGGTGGATAGATATAAGTGTTCCTAACCATAAATTCTTTCAAAATATCATTCTGAATAGTTCCACTTAATTTTTCAAGACTTACTCCCTGCTCTTCGGCTGCAACTATATACCCAGCTAACACAGGAAGCACTGCCCCATTCATAGTCATGGAGACAGACATTTTATCAAGAGGAATACCATCAAAAAGAATTTTCATATCCTCAACACTATCTATTGCGACTCCAGCCTTACCAACATCTCCATAAACTCTTTCATGATCTGAATCATAACCTCTATGTGTTGCTAGATCAAAAGCTACAGAAAGACCTTTTTGCCCCGAAGCTAAGTTTTTTTTATAAAATTCGTTTGATTCAGAAGCAGTAGAAAAACCTGCATATTGCCTTATTGTCCAAGGTCTTCCTGTATACATTGTTGCTTTTGGGCCCCTGACATAAGGAGCTTCACCTGGATAAGAACCAAGATGTTTTATCTCTTTATTATCCAATTCGGTATAGAGAGGTTTAATATTAATGCCTTCTGGCGTTTCGACTACAATTGCCTCAATATCTTGTTTTTTTAGCTCTTTAAGAGCGTTTTCTTTCCAACTTTGTAAACTATTATTTTTTGTCATATACTTTTCTCGTAGAGCCTAAAGTCTTTATTTAAATACAAATTCCATTATTATTTGATCAACAGATAAAGTAGCACCCTCTTCATAATTAATTTTATTAACCATACATTTTTTAGAGGCTATTAAAGTATTTTCCATTTTCATTG